>CAUJJS010000225.1 GCA_963205415.1 Pseudomonadota bacterium | reverse complement strand
GCAACGCCTACGGAAGCGTCTGCACTCGGCGCCTTTGGATCATTTATCCTCGCGCTTGTATCAAAGAAGAAGATGAATAATTATGCAGGTTATCTATCAGCATTGAGCAAGGCTGCAAGAACTACTTCGATGCTGATTTTGATAATCATGTGCGCTAGTATCTACGGTTATTTTATCACAATGACTCAGAGCACTCAGAGTCTGGTTGCTTGGGTGGAGGGCATGCATCTGCCAAATCACGTCGTATTGTTTTTTATTCTTTTACTATTTTTTGCACTCGGTTTCATAATGGACCAGGTGGCAATCTTGATACTTGTGGTTCCAATAGTTCTGCCGCTGGTCAAATCGATGAACTTTGATACGGTATGGTTCGGAGTCATTGTGATCATACTCGCCGAGATTGGATTGGTTACGCCGCCGGTTGGGTTGAACGTATTTGTTGTTTCCAGATTTAGCGGGCAACCGATTGTCAAAGTGTTCAAGGGAGTCATTCCGCACATCTATGCACATCTCATTATGGTCGTCTTATTTGTAATGTTTCCGAATATTATATTATGGTTACCGAATAGCATGAAATAAAGGACTGACTCCACAAATCGGAGGAGGTCTGATAAAGCAAGCTTTGAGCCGGGCTGCTGAGGAGCCGTTGATTTATTCGATCGCCAACCATCGCCTTGAAATTCAAGCCAATACCTTCCGTGGGATGGGGCAAGTCCAACTTCAGCCGCCGAACTTTCAACGAGCAATGTTCAGCAATTCTTTAAGGGCGAGATGATATGAAAAATGTGCTATGTGACATGTTCAACATAGAGATACCAATTTTTGCTTTCTCACATTGTCGGGATGTGGTCGTAGAGGTGTCAAAGGCAGGTGGGTTAGGTGTTTTTGGAATGGCTCGGGAGAATCCTCGGAAACTTCATGAGAGTCTGGACTGGATAGATCGGAATATTCAAGGCAAACCGTATGGCATAGATATACTGATGCCAACAAAATATCATTCTGGACCCAAGGCGCATGATGAGCTTACGTTACCGAAGAGGCATGTCGAATTCATCAAGAAAATTCTTGATGATGCCGGAGTGCCGTCAATATCAGAAGCGGAAGCGGAGCAGGCAGCAAAGGAGAATCTTGAGAGTGTAAATATGACGAGAGAGGACAGCATGCGGATGCTCAAGATCGCTGTTGAGCATCCAATTAGTCTAATTGTGAACGCGCTAGGCTCTCCGCCAAGAGAATTGGTTGAAGAAGCGCATAGTCGCGGAATCAAGATTGCCGCGCTGGCCGGGACTGTAAAGCATGCTATTAAGCATCGGGATGCCGGCTGCGATATGATTATGGCGGTCGGAACTGAAGCAGGGGGTCACACCGGAAAAATTTCATCCATGGTTTTATGGCCGGCTGTCGTTGATGCAGTGGCACCAGTACCAGTACTTGGTGGGGGCGGTGTCGGACGTGGTCGTCAAGTTGCAGCCGCCTTGGCTCTCGGGTGTGAAGGAGTGTGGTGTGGATCAATATGGCTAAAAACGGTTCAGAGTGATGTTCCTCCGGCGGTAAAGGAGAGAATGTTTAATGCAACTCATGAAGATACGGTACATACCGCATCCTTTACTGGCAAAATGGGTAGGCTTTTGCGCAATAGTTACACCGATGCATGGGACAGGCCAGACGCGCCAGAGATATTGCCACCTCCACTACAGAGATACATATGGGAAGTTGCTGCACGTCGACGCGTAGAACGCGTGCGCGCCGCAGAGTTTTGGGGGTATCCGGTGGGTCAAATTGTTGGTGATATGAAAGAAGAGATCTCCGTCCGAGAGGTGGTTCGCGGCATGATCGAAGAATTGCTTGATACAAAAGATAAATTCGAACAATTAATTCGATAATCAATTGCCGCCTATGATCTGAATGCCGATGATAACGTATATATACCATCCACAGTCAAGACCACTCGCGCACGCCGCAAATCGTTCGACGATCAGCTGAGATGAGCGTCCATGATGGACTGAAATGCGCACGAAAGTGGATTTGAATCTCAAGACAGAGCTCCGTCGGGTCATGCGCGCCCGATCGGTTGGCAAATCACTCGGAATACTCGGACACGACAACCCACTTGCCGTTCTTGATCTGTGACAGCCGTGCCGCTTTGCTACCGAGGTGCTTGGTTCGCGAGAAACTCATTGCAGGGCCGCCAAACATGTCAGGTGGGAAGGTCATTCCTTCCATGGTGCGAACGAAACTGTCGGTTGTCAGGTTGGGGCCGACCTTTTGTACTACCTTGATGAACGAATCCATGCCAGCATATCCGAGAGCGGAGAAGGTTTCCGGATCCGTGCCGAAGCGGGTCTTGTACTTGGTGGCCCAGAAGCGTATCGGTTGCTCGGGTGAATCAGTGTAAGGTACGCTGACGGTCGTGGGAACGTACAGGCCTTCAACCACTGCACCTCCGAGTTTGGGCACGGCATTGATGTAGGCCGACGAAGAGGAGAGGAAGACAGGGTTGAAACCGATCTTGCGTGCCTCAGCCATGATGCCGATGGTTTCACGAACGATGCCGCTGAACACGACGAGATCACAGCCGGCTGCCTTTGTCTTGCTCACCTGTGAGGAAAAGTCAGTGGCGCCACGTTTGTAGCTGGTTTTTTCCACCAGATCCACGCCGGCGATCTTCACGCTGTCCTCGGTGCCCTTCAGCACCTCTGTTCCCAATTCGTCGTCCTGATAAATGACGCACACTTTTTTCGTTCCTTTTTCCTTGATCAGTCTGGGCGTGGCGTAGAGCATCTGGTCATAATACGGTGCAATGAAGGCGTAGGTAAGGCGGTTGAGCGGTTCGTACATCTGACGCGCAGCGCTGAGCGGAAAGAAATTCACCACATTCTTCTTGAAAAGCACTGGAAAGGTCGCAATGTTGGTGGGCGTGCCAATGTGGCCGACCATGGCGAAGATCTTGTCTTGGTTGACCAGTTTTTCCGCTGCCAGTATGGCGCGTTTTGGGTCGTAGTTGGAATCCTCGACCTTGAGCACCAGTTTGCGACCGTTGATGCCGCCTTGTTCGTTGACTTCCTCCACGCGTAGCTGCATGCCTTCCAGCGTAGGCTTGGATAGGGCGACACCGGGGCCAGTCAGACCCTGGATGGTGCCAATCACGATCTCGTTCTTGCTAACGCCCTGTGTCTGCGCAAGGACGGGCGTTCCTAATGTGAGCATGCCGATCAGAGCCAGAAGACTTGTTTGCAGTGTCATGGGTACTCTCCTTGATGAGTTGATGAAAAGATTCGACGGGGAAGGAAGGGTCAGCCGAGGTACATGGCCTCAATCTGCGGCGCGTATTTGGTTTGCACCAGTTTGCGCTTGAGCTTCATGGTCGGCGTCAGCTCCTCGTCCTCGGCAGTGAGTTGAGTGTCGAGCAGGAAGAATTTCTTGATTTGCTCGACGCGCGCAAATTTCTTGTTGACCTCGTCGATCACACCCTGAATCAGCTCTTGCACCTCGGGTGCGCGTGTCAGGCTGGCGTAGTTGGAAAACGGCACGTCGTGGTCCTGGGCAAATTTTTCGACGTTTTCGTGGTCAATCATGATAATCACTGTGAGGTAGGGCCGAGCGTCGCCGATCACTACTGCGTCCGTGATGTAGGGGCTGAACTTGAGTTCGTTTTCCAGCTCGCTTGGGGTGATGTTCTTGCCCCCCGCGGTGATGATGATGTCCTTTATTCGATCGGTGATGCGGTAGTAGCCGTCGGTATCCACGGTGCCGGCGTCGCCGGTGTGCAGCCAGCCGTCGGGCGTAAAGGCCTCGGCAGTCTTCTCGGGCAGATTCAAATAGCCGGCAAACACGTTGCGGCCCTTCACCTGGATTTCGCCGGACTGTGGGTCCAGCCGCACTTGGTTGAAGTCGGCTGCAGGCCCGATGGAGCCGAGCTTGATACGACCCGGCCGCATCCCGGTGGAGGCGCCAGCCGTCTCGGTCATACCCCACCCCTCAAGCATGGGTACGCCCAGAGCTAGATACCACTTGATGAGCTCGGGCGAGATGGGCGCCGCCGCAGTGATCAGATAGCGTGCGCGGTGGATGCCGATCATCTTGCGCACGTTGTCGAGTGCCAGCCAGCGTGCCAGACGAAAGTATGCCTTCAGCAGAGCCGGCACCGGCTGGCCGGTCAACACGTGTTCGGCGACCTGCCGACCCACGCCAATGGCCCAAGCGTAGATAGTTTGCTGCAGTCGCGTGCTTTCCGCTAGTGCAATGGTCACGCTGGAGTAAAACTTCTCCCACACGCGCGGTACGCCCTTGCCCACAGTGGGCGCGATCTCGCGCACGTTCTCGGGCACGGTGTCGGGGTTTTCAACAAAGTTCAGGCGTGCGCCCGTGTACAGCGCCAAGTATTCGCCACCCATGCGTTCACCAATGTGGCATAGCGGCAAAAAGGCCATAGCCTCGTCTGTGTCGTCATGCGGAAACAAGGAGTTGAAGCCGTGTACCGCATAGACCAGCCCGCCGTGCGTATGCATGGCGCCCTTGGGTTTTCCCGTGGTGCCTGAGGTGTAGACCAAGATGGCCAAATCCTCAGACTTGCAAGCGGCGGCGTGCTGCTGCACTGCATTGGGGTGCTGTGCATTGTAGGCGCGACCCATCTGGCGCAGGGAATCTAGACTAATGACCTGTGGGTCGTCCAGTTTGCGCAGGCCGTCCATGTCGAATACGACGATCTTGGCCAGCAGCGGCAGTTTTCCGCGTACTTCCAGCACCTTGTCCAACTGCTCATCGTCCTCTACGAACAGCACACGTGTGCGCGAGTCCTCGCACAAGTAGTGCACCTGCACCGGCGCATCGGTTGGATAGATGCCGTTGGCCACGCCGCCGCACGAGAGCACGGCCAAGTCGCACAGCACCCATTCAATCATGGTGTTGGACAGGATCGAACTGGTGTCGCCGGCAGTAAAGCCCAAGGCGAGCAGGCCGCCCGCGATCTCGCTCACCGCTTCACCCACCTGCGTCCAGGTCCAACTGCGCCAGATGCCCAAGTCCTTTTCGCGCAACCAGATCTGGTTTCCCCGGGCCGTCACGGCGTTCCAAAATATGGCGCTGATGGTATCGCCGGCAAGCCCCACGTCGGTACGTGGTTGCAAGTGTGAGAGGTCCCAAAGATTGCTCACGCCTATCTCCAAGTCTTCTTGCGCTTCCAGCGCCGCTCGCCGCGCACGCCGGCATCCTTCATGCCGAGGTAAAACTCCTTGATGTCCTCTTTCTCGCGCAGCCTGGCGCAGCTGTCTTCCATCACGATGCGGCCGTTTTCGAGCACGTAGCCGTAGTCGGCGGCGTTCAGCGCCATGTTGGCGTTCTGCTCGACCAGCAGGATGGTGGTGCCGCGTTCGCGGTTGATGCGCACCACGATCTCGAAAATCTCCTTGGTCAGCCGCGGCGACAGGCCCAGGCTGGGCTCGTCGAGCAGGATCAGCTCGGGCGTGCCCATCAAGGCGCGACTGATGGCCAGCATCTGCTGCTGGCCGCCCGAGAGCAGCCCGGCGTCCTGCGTCTGGCGCTCTTTCAGGATCGGGAAATAGGCATAGACCTGCTCCAGGTCGCGTGCCACGCCGTCGCGATCACGCCGGGTGTAGGCGCCCATGAGCAGGTTGTCGCGCACCGACAGCAACGGGAACACCTCACGCCCCTCGGGGACGTGCGTGAGGCCCCTTTGCACGATCTCGGCCGGGTCGTGTGCGGTGATGTCTTCGCCCTTGAAGTGCACGCTGCCCTTGCCTGGGTCGATGATGCCGGAGATGGTTTTCAGGATCGTCGTCTTGCCCGCGCCGTTGCTGCCCAGCACCGTGACGACCTGGCCGGCTTCGACCTGCAGGCTGATGCCGCGGATCGCCTTGATCGGGCCGTAGGAGCTCTCGACGTTGGCCAGCTGGAGGATGATCATTTGGCCCCCACGCTCCACGGCTGCGCCTGTTGCGCTGCCCCCCGAGGGGGTTTTCGCGCCTTCGGGCGGCCGTGCGGCACTCATGGTGCCCCCACGCTCGGCCGTTTCGCGTGCGGCTCTCATCTTTTCAGTCGATGTCATGCGCTTGGTCTCCGCAGCGACGACACGTCCTCGATCGAGCCCAGGTAGGCCTCCACCACGGCGCTGTCGTGCTGCACTTCGGCGGGCGTGCCCAGCGCCAGCACCTCGCCCTGGTTCATGGCCAGCACCCGGTCGGAGACGCGCGAGACCAGGCTCATGTCGTGCTCGACCATCAGCACGGTGATTCCCAGGTTGTTCACGATGTCCTGGATCCAGAACGCCATGTCGTCGGTTTCCTCGACGTTCAGGCCCGACGACGGCTCGTCCAGCAACAGCAGGCGCGGTTCGGCGCACAGGGCGCGGCCGAGCTCGACCACCTTGCGCACCCCATAGGGCAGCCCCGCCACCATCGATTCGCGGTAGTGTTGCAGGTCGAGGAAATCGATCACGCGCTCGACTCGTTCGCGCGCCTGCAATTCGGCTGCGCGCGTCGCTGGCGTGAAGAACAGGTCGGCCCAGAAGTTGGTGCGCCGATGGGTGTGGTGCCCGACCATCAGGTTGTGCAGCACGCTGGCATGCTCGAACAGCTCGATGTTCTGGAAGGTGCGGGCAATACCCAGTGCCGCGACCTGATGGGGAGGTTGCCGGATGAGCTTCACCGGACCCTGGGGTCCGGCATAGTCGATCTCGCCGGCTGTCGGCTGGTAGATGCGGTTGATCAGGTTGAATACCGTGGTCTTGCCGGCGCCATTGGGGCCGATCAGCGTGAATACCTCGCCACGCCGCACGTCGAAGCTGACGTCGTTGACCGCCCGCACGCCGCCGAAGCTGACGCTCAGGTTCCTGGCCGAAAGCAGAACGTCAGCCGTCATGACCGATGGCCTCGCTGCGCTTCGATGACGGCGTCGCGCCCCATGACGAGCTTCTTTCGTCATTTGTCATGTCAGCCGCGCCAGCGGCGACGTCATTTGTCATCATCTCAGGCGGTCCGATTTCTGGAACGATTTCTGCCGCTTGAACATGCCCTTGCGGTAGAACGGAAAGAGTTGCAGCCAGGTGCGCATCTTGAGCCAGCGCCCGTACAGGCCCAGCGGCTCGAACAGCACAAAGGCGATCAACACTGCACCATAGATCAGCGACTGCAGGCCCAATGCTTGGCCGATGGCGGGAGGCAGATAGTTTTTGCTGATCGCGATGAGCTGCGGCATGGTGATCAGGAAGATGGCGCCCAGGAACGCGCCATGTACCGACCCCAGCCCGCCGATGACTACCAGCAGCAGCAGGTCGATCGACTGAATGATGTCGAATGTTTCGGGTGAGAGAAACTGCAGTTTGTGCGCGTACAGCGCGCCGGCAATCCCGGTGAGCGCCGCCGACAGCGCAAACGACAGGGTCTTGTAATAGGCCAGATGCACACCCATGCTCTGCGCCGAGATTTCCGAATCGCGGATGGCGATGAAGGCACGGCCCGTGGGTGTACGCAGCAGGTTGAGCGTACCGAGCGTTGCCAGGATGGCCGTGCCCAGGCAAATGGCGTAGAAGCCGCCGTCGGAGCTGATCTCCCAGCCGAAGATGGCCGGTGGCCCCACGTGCTTGCCGGAATTGCCGCCGGTCATGCTTTCCCAGCGGCCCAGCACTTCCTGCACGATGAAGCCGAAGGCGAGCGTGGCAATGGCCAGATAGATGCCCTTGACCCGGAGCGCCGGCAACCCCACCACCACGCCGACGGCAGCAGCCAGGGCGGCCGCGCAGGCCATCGCCAAAGGAAACGGCAGGCCCGCACCAGTGAGGATCGCCTGCGTGTAGGCCCCCACGCCGAAGAACGCCGCGTGGCCGATGGAGAACTGGCCCGTATAGCCGGTCAGCAGCATCAGGCCCAGACCCGCGATGCCGTAGATCAGCACGAAAGTCAGTTGCGCCAGCCAGTATTCGGGCAACAGCCACGGCGCCGCGATCAGGCTCAGGCACAGCAGCCCGTACCAGAACACGTGCCCGCCGTGCCTGGCCAGGCGGATGTCCTGCTCGTAGCTGGTCTTGAAAATGAAACGCATCGAAGAAACCTGTTGCTAGACCCGTTTGGTCAGGCGTTCGCCGAACAGCCCGTTGGGTTTGACCATGAGCATGATCAGCACCACGATGTAGGCGGCCGTGTCCTTGAAGCCCTCGGGCAGGTAGAAGCCCGACAGCGATTCGATGATGCCGATCACCAGGCCGCCGACGATCGCGCCCGGCAGGCTGCCGAAGCCGCCCACCACGGCCGCAGGAAAGGCCTTCAGACCGATGAAACCCATGTTGGCGTGCACGAAGGTGATGGGCGCCAGCAGCAGGCCGGCGATGGTCGCCACCACCGCTGCCAGGCCCCAGATCAGGCTGTTCAGGCGCTTGACCGGAATGCCCATGTAATAGGCCGCCAGCTGGTTCTGCGAGGTGGCCTGCATGGCGATGCCGAGCTTGCTGAAGCGGAACATCGCGTAGAGCAGGGCGCACAGGATGGCGGTCACGATGATGACGGCCACGTGTTCGGCGCTGATCACCAGGCCGCTGAACTTGAACACCTGATCCTTGTAGGGAACGGCCAGCATGTGCGTTTCCGTCCCGATCCCGGGGATCGTGGTGACCGCGCCGCGCGCCACGTAGCTGATGCCGAAGGTCAGCATCACGATCGAGAACATCGGCTGGCCGAGGATGGGACGGATGAGGACACGTTCGACGAGCATGCCGAACAGCGCCATTGCGGTAATTGAGGCCAGCACTGCAATCCAGAACGGGAAACCGAGCAGGGACATGCCCGCCAGGCCGCAGAACGCACCCAGCATCATCAGTTCGCCCTGCGCGAAATTGACGACCTCGGTGGCCTTGTAGATCAGCACGAAGCCCAAGGCGATCAAGCCGTAGATGCAACCCTGCGCGACGCCGCCAATCACCAATTGGATGAATTGCACACTACCCCTTTTTTTGATCGTTGAACCCGTCAAAGCACATCAGAGACTATATCGGGCGTGTCTGCCACCGGCAATCCCGTACAACATATTGCACTGGCACTGGCGCTTTTCGTCGAGGGTGCACTGCAATTACACGGACGGCAGAAGTTTCAATTTTCTCAAGTGGTTGCTTGGTGAAATGTTTATACTATCACTTCCCGCCCAATTCCCCGTAAGGAGTTACCCTCATGACCGAAGCCTATGTGTTCGACGCCATCCGCACGCCGCGCGGCAAGGGCAAGAAGGACGGCAGCCTGCACGAGGTCAAGCCCATCGATTTGCTGGCCGGCGCGCTCGAGGCCCTGCGTACGCGCCATGATTTCGACACCGGCGCGGTCGACGACGTGGTGATGGGGGTGGTCTCGCCCGTCGGCGAGCAGGGCTCGGTGATCGCCAAGGTCGCCGCACTCAAGGCCGGCTGGGACTGGCGCTGCGCCGGCGTGCAGATCAACCGCTTCTGCGCTTCGGGGCTGGAAGCGGTGAACCTGGCGGCGCAGAAGGTGCGTTCGGGCTGGGAGGATCTGGTGGTGGCGGGCGGCGTGGAGAGCATGAGCCGTGTGCCGATCGGCTCCGACGGCGGTGCCTGGATGCAGGACCCGGCCACCAGCTTCGAGACGGGTTTCGTGCCGCAGGGCATTGGCGCCGATCTGATCGCCACGCTTGAAGGCTTCAGCCGTGATGACGTGGACGGCTTTGCCGTCACGTCGCAACAGCGCGCGGCCAAGGCGCGCGAAAGCGGGTATTTCTCGAAATCGGTGGTGCCGGTCACCGACTTCGTGGGGCAGACCATCCTGGATGAGGACGAATTCATCAAGCCGCGCACCACGGTCGAGGCGCTGGCGGGCCTGAAGCCCTCCTTCGAACAGATGGGCGCGATGGGGTTCGATGCGGTGGCGCTCGCGCGTTACCCGCAGGTCGAGCGCATCGCGCACGTCCATCATGCCGGCAACTCCTCGGGCATCGTCGATGGCGCGGCCGCCGTGCTGATCGGCAGCGAGGCGGCGGCGAAAGCGCACGGCCTCAAGCCCCGCGCGCGCATCGTCGCGACGGCGCTCTCCGGGGCCGACCCGACCATCATGCTCACAGGCCCCATGCCCGCCACGCAAAAGGCGCTGGCCAGGGCCGGCATGACGATCGAGCAGATCGACCTGTTCGAGGTCAACGAGGCCTTCGCCGCCGTGCCGATGAAGTTCATGAAGGACCTGGGTGTGCCGCACGAGAAGGTCAACGTCAACGGCGGCGCGATTGCCATGGGCCATCCGCTGGGCGCGACGGGCGCCATGATCCTGGGCACGCTCATCGACGAGCTGGAGCGGCGCGGTCTGCGCTTTGGCCTGGCCACGCTGTGCGTGGGCGGTGGCATGGGCATTGCCACCATCGTCGAACGGCTCTGACGTCGGGCCCGGGCAGGGCTGACGCCGATCCACTTCACGGCTTGCGAAAGCCGCCACCGAGTCAAACAGGACCCACATGAAAACCTTGCGTTGTGAAATTGCCGGGGGCATGGCCACCATCACCTTCGACCAGCCCGATTCGCCGGTCAACACCATGTGCCAGGCCTGGCAGGACGACATGGTGACGCTGGCCGACCGACTGCTGGCCGACCGGGCGGCGCTCAAGGGCATCGTCCTGGCCTCGGCCAAGAAAACCTTTTTTGCCGGCGCCGACCTCAAGGCGGTCATGCGGCTTTCGGCGGCTGATGCCCCGGCGATGTATGCCGAGCTCGAACGCCTCAAGCGCGCTTTCCGCACGATTGAGACGCTGGGCATCCCGGTGGTGGCGTGCCTGAACGGCGGCGCGCTGGGCGGTGGCTGGGAACTGGCGCTGGTGGCGCATCACCGCATCGCCGTCGACGACCCCAAGATCCAGTTCGGCCTGCCCGAGCTGAACCTTGGCCTGATTCCCGCAGGCACCGGCATCAGCAAGATGGTGCGCTTGCTCGGCCTCATGGGCGCGCAGCCCTTCATCATGGAGAGCAAGCTGTTCAGTCCGCGCGAAGGGCATGAACTGGGCCTGGTGCACGAACTGGTGGACGATGCCGGCCAGTTGCGCAAGCAGGCGCTGGCGTGGATCGCCGCCAACCTGCAGGCGCAGCAGCCCTGGGATGCCAAGGGTTACAGGATTCCGGGCGGCGCGCCCAGCAGCCCGAAGATCGCCGGCGCGCTGGTGGTGGCGCCGGCCATGTTGACGGCCAGGACGCACGGCAAGTATCCGGCGCCGGAAGCGGCGCTGGCGGCCATGGTCGAAGGCGCGCAGGTCGATTACGACACCGCCACGCGCATCGAGAGCCGCTATCTCGCCAGCTTGTTGCGCGGGCCGGTGGCGCGCAACATGATCAACACCTTCTTCTTCAATCTGAACGCCATCAAGAGCGGTCAGTCGCGCCCGAAGGACGTGCCGCGTTACAAGCCGGCCAAAGTCGGCATCCTGGGCGCCGGCATGATGGGCGCCGGCATCGCCTGGGCGCAGGCCAGCCGCGGCATCGCCACGGTGCTGAAAGACGTGTCTGTCGAAAAGGCCGAGCACGGCAAGTCCTACAGTGCCAGGCTGGCGGCAAAGCGGGTCGAGAAAGGCCAGATGAGTCCGCTCGAGCAGCAGGCGCTGCTGCAGCGCATCACACCCGCGGCCGACGCGGCCGACCTCAAGGGCTGCGAGCTCATCATCGAAGCCGTGTTCGAGCAGCGCGAGCTGAAAGCCAGGGTCACGCAGGAGGCCGAGCCCATGCTCGCGGCCGGCGGCTTTTTCGCCAGCAACACCAGCACGCTGCCGATCACCGGCCTGGCGCAGGCGAGCAAGGCGCCGCAAAAATTCATCGGCATCCACTTCTTCAGCCCGGTCGACAAGATGAAGCTGGTGGAGATCATTCGCGGCAAGCTGACCGACGACGAGACCGTGGCGCGTGCCTTCGACTACGTGCTGGCGCTGGGCAAGCTGCCCATCGTCGTCAATGACGCGCGGGGCTTCTACACCAGCCGCACCTTTGCGACCTACGTGATGGAAGGCGCGGCCATGCTGGGTGAAGGCATTCCGGCCGCCGCCATCGAAAACGCCGCCGTGCAGGCCGGCCTGCCGGTGGGGCCGCTGGCGGTGCTCGACGAGACCGCGCTGTCGCTGTCGGTGCACGTCATCGACCAGACGCGCGCCGACTTCAAGGCCGAAGGCCGGGCGTATGAAGCCACGCCGGGCGAGCTGCTGGTCGAGCGCATGGTCAAGGAGCTGGGGCGGGGCGGCCGCGCCGCCGGAGGCGGCTTCTACGACTACCCGCAGGGCGCGAAAAAACACTTGTGGCCACAGCTCAAACCGCTGTTCGAAAAGCCCGGCGTGACCTGGAACGCCAAGGATATCCAGGACCGCCTGCTCTACCGCCAGTCGGTCGAGACGGCGCGCTGTCTGGCCGAGGACGTGCTCACCAGCGTGCACGACGCCAACATCGGTTCCATTTTCGGCATCGGCTTCCCCGGCTGGACCGGCGGCGCCATGCAGTTCATCTACGGGCAGGGTGTGGATGCCTTCGAGGCCCGTTGCGCGCAGCTGGCGGCCCGATACGGCAAGGGTTTTGCGCTGGATGATGCCGCCAAGGCCGTGATCCGCAAGCTCGAACCGCGCCATTGAAGCGGGCGGCCGTCCCGCACGCGGGGCCCGGGGGCGCGGACATGGCCCTCTTTCGGGCCGCGCATCCATCCGGGGCTCAGGCATGGGGCGCAAGCAGGATCTTGCCCGTCGAGCCGAGTGCCGTCGGCAGCTTCTGCAAGGCCTGGGTGAGGGCAATGGGTGGGTCGAACTGTGTGCGCCATGCGCCCGCCAGGATTTGCCGCTGGGCTTCGCGGGCGGTGTCGGCCAGGGCCGATGCCCCGGCCTCGCGCAGCCAGCGCGTCAGCCAGAAGCCTTCGATGCGCTTGCCGGAAAAGACCAGCGGACGCACATCCGGCAGGCAGGGACCGGTGGGCGAGAGGATGCCGTAGGCGATCCAGCGGCTGTGCGCCGGCATCGCCAGGAAGATGTCTGCCGAGGTCTGGTCGCCCACGGCGTCCAGCAGCACGCGCGGCTTGTGTGTTTGCAGCGCCTCGCCCAGCTGCCGGTGGAAGTTTGCGGCACCCGTGACCAGCACCTGTGCCGCGCCGAGGGTGCGCAGCGCGGGCTCATGCGCCGGATTGCGAACGACCACAACGGGCGCGATGCCGCGACTGGCCGCCAGCGGGATCATCATGCGTGCCAGTTGCGAAGCGCCGGCGGTCAGCACCACGGCGCCGGTCTTGGCGCGCGCCGTCAGATCGATCATCGCGATGGCCGTGAGCGGGTTGACGAGCAGGCTGGCCGCTTCCTCGTCGCTCAGGGCGTCCTCGACCTCCACGCAGACGTTCGGGTCGGTCAGCGCATATTCGGCCCATGTGCCGGAATCGGTGGCGAAGAAGCTCACGCGCTGCCCGATGCGGGATGAAGGCGCGCCTTCGCCCGCGGCCACCACCACGCCCGTGCCTTCGAACCCCGCCGCCCTGCCGCGTACACGGGGCTGGCCGTAGCGCCCCTCGATGAACAGTTCATCCGAGGGGTTC
>CAUJJS010000224.1 GCA_963205415.1 Pseudomonadota bacterium | reverse complement strand
GTTGCAGCACGTCATGGCGGCCGACGACCGTGCGCTGGCGGCCAAGGATCTGATGCACAGTTTCATGATCGGGGTGTACTTCTTCCCCTTGTTGGGTGGTTGGCTGGCGGATCGATTCTTCGGCAAGTACAACACCATCCTGTGGTTCTCGCTGATCTACTGCGCAGGTCATGCCTGTCTGGCGGTATTCGAGGACAGTCGCACCGGCTTCTTCACTGGTCTGGGCCTGATTGCCCTCGGCGCGGGCGGCATCAAACCCTTGGTGGCCTCGTTCGTGGGAGACCAGTTCGACCAGTCGAACAAGCATCTGGCGAAGATCGTTTTTGACGGTTTTTACTGGATCATCAATTTCGGTTCCTTGTTTGCATCCCTGACCATGCCCTTGTTCTTGAAGCATTTCGGGCCGTCGGTGGCGTTCGGAATCCCGGGACTCCTGATGTTCATTGCAACGCTGGTGTTCTGGCTGGGGCGCAAGCACTACGTAATGGTGCCGCCGGTGGGCGATTCGGATCCGGATGCTTTCTCCAAGGTCATCCGCACGGCGTTGCTGACACAGGCACCCGGGCAGGGACGGCCCGGCCTGATGCTGGCAGGCCTCGGCGTAACGCTGGCCATCGCCTTTTTGGTCTGCGGGATTCTTGGCCTGATTCCGACCTTGGGATTTGTGATCTGTGCCTGCCTGGCCTTGGTATCGATCGTGGGCGGCGTCGGTGGTGGCGCCTGGCTGCAACTGGAACGCGCCCGTGGCTGGCACGCCGATGTGGCGGTGGATGGGGTTCGCAGTGTGCTGCGTGTGCTGGTGATCTTTGCGCTGGTGACGCCATTCCATTCGCTGTTTGATCAGAAAGCCTCGACCTGGGTGATTCAGGGCAACGCCATGGTCAAGCCCGAGTGGTTTGTTGCCGCACAAATGCAGGCCTTGAATCCGGCGCTGGTGATGATCCTGATCCCTTTCAACAACCTGGTGCTGTATCCGATGCTGCGGCGGATGGGTTGGGAGCCGACCGCACTGCGACGCATGACCGCCGGCATCGCCTTCAGTGGTCTTGCGTGGATCGTGATTGGTGGCATTCAAGTGGCGATGGACGCAGGTAATGCCATGAGCATCGTCTGGCAGGTGCTGCCCTATGCCTTGCTGACCTTTGGTGAGGTGCTGGTTTCGGCCACCGGCCTGGAATTTGCCTACAGTCAGGCGCCGGCCTCAATGAAGGGCGTGGTGATGAGTTTCTGGAACCTCACCACCACCATCGGCAATCTCTGGGTGCTCCTGTCCAATGCTGCCGTTCGCAATGATTTCGTGACCGGGCAGATTGCCAGCACCGGATTGAGCGAAGCAGCCTTTCTGATGTTCTTCTTTGCGGCGTTTGCACTGGTTGCCGCGCTGATCTTCGGCTGGGTGGCGCGAAGTTACCGGGTGGTGGACAACTATCGGGCGGTCTAGCAATTCATGTCTGGACTCCGCTTGTGCGCCACTCGGGACGCATTGCGTTGCGCGTGGCGCCGGAATGCAGCACGGGGCGAGGCTTCATCGTCCGATTCGCGGGCTTGCAATGCGCCGATTTGAGGTGTTCCAACGAGCACTGTGGTTTGCGCTTTGCTTGGGGCTGATACAGGTCAGTCAATGGGCCAAGGCCGAGAGCCCCAGTCCTGCGTGGGTCAGCCGTCACTACGGATCGGCCGACGGCTTGCCGGTAGGCAGCGTGAACTCGGCGGCGAGGGACGCCGACGGGTTTTTGTGGCTGGCTACGCATGATGGGCTGGCGCGCTTCGACGGTAGTCATTTCGAGGTGTATGACTCGCTGCGCTACCCACAGATGAGTGGCAATCGCGTGTTGTCGGTGCATCGCGATGGTCGGGGGCGGGTGTTTGCCCTGACCGAGCCGGGTGACTGGCTGAGAGTGGAATCAGGTCAAGTGCGCTCGGCTTTCGCCGGAAATGCATCCGGTCTGGGTGCGCGCTATGTGGACCCGGCAAGTTTGTGTGTGACCGCGTCGCGTGATTTGTGGTGTCCGGATCAGGATGGGGAGTATCAGTTGCGACTGAACTTTCCGGCTGGGGTTGATCCGGCGATGGCCGTGCCGGTTCCGAGCGGCAATGCGTGGCTCTTGAGTCGACAGTTCGATGTTTGGCTGTATCGACAAGGCCAATGGCGTGCACTGTGGCGCGCGGGGAATCAGGCGTTTCGAGTGGTTACGACGGCGGGCGGCGTGGCTGCGGACGGGAGCTTCTGGACCGCTGTGGGCGACGGCTTGCTGCGGGTGGGGTTGGACGGCGCGCAGAACTGGTTTGGAGGTGCAGATGACCCGCGTCGGGTTGTTGCTGTTCGGAACGACCCACGAAGTGGCCTCGTGATCGGCGCCAGCAACGGCATATACCAAGTACAGGATGGTCGACCAAAGCGTGTGTTTGGCGGTGAGCCCGCGGCCGAAGCCAATGAGGTGGGTGACGAGCTTGTGTACCTCGCGTGGCTGGCGCCCGATGGGGCGCATTGGCTCGCGCACGGTGGGCGCTTGTGGCGCATCGATGCCGATCTGGGACAGCTTCGCGATGTGGCGTCACCGCCCGTTTTCATCAGCCCAGGGGCGATTCAAAACCTGAGTTTTGGGCCAGATGGCTTGGTGTGGGTGATGACCTTGCACGACGGCCTGCATCGTCTCAATCGAGCGCGCGTGGACGTGCTCGATCAGTCACGCGGTCTGCGTGGCAACAATGTGTACGGGATCAGTCGTGGCCCGGATGGCACGATGTGGGTTGGCACGCTCGGTGCCGGTCTGATGTCGGTGGCGGCGGATGATTCGATTCGCGCTTACGGCACCGCAGACGGCTTGCCCGGCAACAATCCCTGGGTGGTGAGCGTGGCACCCGATGGCACGGTCTACACCGCGACGTATGCGCCTGGATTGTGGAAAAAATCGCCGTCAAAGGTGCGTTTTGAAGCGGTTCCGTTACCGCGCGAATTGGCGCAGGAGCAGATTCGTGCGCTGCTCTTTGGCCCTGATGAGTCGCTGTGGTTGGGGACCAGCGCGGGCGCCTGGCGGCGCCAGAAGGATCGATGGGAAAAAATCTGGCCCGAGCCTGGCCGTCGGGTCAGGGTCGGTGCCATCGTGATCGATGGTGCGAGGCTTTGGCTGGGGAGCGATGAGGGCGTCTGGGCGTTGGTTGACGGGCAGGCTCGATCGGTGGCCGCTGACTTGTTGGCGCATACATCGGTACGTGGCCTGGACTTGGGTTCGGATGGTGCGCTCTGGATCAGTACCGACGGGCGCGGACTGGTGCGCGTGGCGGGCGATGACCCCGAGGGACGACATGCCTTGCAGCTCACACGAGACGAAGGTCTGCCTTCGAACGCCCCGCATGTGGTGCGCGAGGACGCGCGCGGACATCTTTGGGTGAATAGCAATCAAGGGATTTTTCGTATCAGTCGGGCCAGTCTGGATGCGGTGCTGTCGGGTACGGAATCGCGCTTGGCACCCTTGTCGTTGGGTCTTTCGGATGGTCTGGTCGAACTTGAAGGCAATGGTGGTGTGCAGCCGGTCATGGCGGAAAGCGCCGATGGCAGGTTCTGGTTTGCATCACAGGGTGGTGTGGTGCGGTTCAATCCCTTGGAACTGTTGTTGCACGAGCGAGCGCCGCGCGCACGTATCGACGGCTTGGAGTTCAACGGCCGTTCCGTGTCCTTGTCTGATGACGGCAGGCTTCCGGTCGGGGTTCGAGGCCTGAGATTCCATTTCCGAGCGGCCGATCTGGTCGGTAATGGCGAGACACGATTTCGCTACCGCCTGCTGCCGGGTTCAGAGCGTTGGAGTGATGCGGGCAACGAGCACAGCACCCAGTTCAGCGCGCTGGGGCCGGGCCGGTACCGGTTTCAGGTATTGGCCAGCAACAGCGATGGTGTTTGGGCCACCCAAGCGGCCGAAGTCGCATTCGAGGTGCCTCCTTACTGGCATGAAACGGCGGGTGTGCGCATTGCGGCTGTGGTGGCATTGGCACTGCTGCTGGCGCTGGGCGGGTGGTGGCGGGTGCGACACTTGCATCAACAGGCCCGGGTTTTGAACCTGAAAATTCGAAGCGGTACGCGCAGCTTGCGGCACGAGAAGTCCAAGGTGGAACGTGCCATGCAGGAGTTGGCACAAGCCCATCAAGGGCTCGAAGATCGCAACTTGGCGCTGGCAGCTCAAGCCCGGAAATTGGAAGAGCTCGATCGCTTCCGCAGTCGCGTGCTTGCCGACGTCAGCCACGAATTGCGTACACCCGTGATGCTGGTGGGCTTGCCACTGGAGGAGTTGGAACAAGGCACCCGTGGCTTGGATGCCGAGGGACGATCGCGCCTGCGTCTGGCCCGCAGCCAGCTGGAACGTCTGCAGGGCTTGGTGGATCAGCTGATGAGTTTGATTCAGGCCGAATCGGGGCAAATGCCCTTGCGCCTGACGCGCGTCGATTTGCAGGCATTTGCGCGCCGATTGATCGATGACTATCGGCCGAAGGCGGCCCTGGCCGACGTGGAATTGGCGATTCACGCACAGGACGGCCTGGAAGCGGTGTACGCAGATCCGGCGCATCTAGCGACGATCTTCGGCAATTTGCTCGACAACGCCATGAAATATGCGCCGGCCGGCAGTGCCGTGACCTTGAGCCTTGCCACGCGCGATGAGGGCGTGGAGATGGCGGTGTGCGACGCCGGCTCGGGTTTTGATGCCAGCACGGCCAGGCAGCTCTTCGAGCGGTTTTACCGTGCCGATGGCATGCCAAGGCACGGGCGCGAGGGCTTGGGCATTGGCCTGTCCTTGGTGCGGGAACTGGTGCAGTTGCATGGAGGTGAAGTCGTCGCGCAGTCGCAGCCCGGTATCGAGACCTGCTTCCGAGTCTGGCTGCCAGCCGGCAGCGAACATGTGGCGCTGGAGGATCTGGCCGTTCCGGCGGCGGAGGGCGTGCTGCCCAGTGCCGTACGGTCAGCACAACCATTTGATGCGGAAGGCTGCATCTTGCTGGTGGAAGATCATCCGGATCTGGCCAGCTATCTCTCGGAACGACTGGGTCAGCGTATTTGCACCGTTCATGCCGGTAGCGCCGAGGCCGCACTGCAGATTCTGGACACCGATCCGCGCATCCGATTGCTTGTCAGTGACGTCATGCTGCCAGGCATGGACGGCATCGCGCTTTGTCGGCAGTTGAGTCGGGGTGATGCGACCGCGCTGCCGATCATCCTGATTTCCGCGCGTGCCGCCCACCACGATATCGAGGCCGGACTGGCGGCCGGGGCAGCGGCGTACTTGGCCAAGCCTTTTGGCTTCGATGCCTTGTTGCAGGCCATTGTCGAGGCGTGGCCGGCCCTGCGTCAGCGCTTGCTTCCAAGCCCGACACCCTCGGAGGCACTCGATCACCTCCTGCAATTGGCCTTGAGTCATCTGCCCGAGGCGGAGTTCAGCGTCCTTGAATGGGCCGAGCGCGCGCATTTGTCCGAGCGCCAACTGCGACGGCGGGTCAAGGATATTTGCGGCCAAAGTCCTCAGAACTGGTTGCGCGAACAGCGCTTGCTGCGGGTGCATCAATTGTTGCGCGACGGTCAGTGCAAGACCCTGCTGGAGGCCGGCGAACGTTGCGGTTTGGATAACCCGTCCTACCTCTACCGCAGTTACCGTGCGCGCTTTGGCGATCGATGATTCGAGGCATGAAGGGCGGGTCTGAGTGCATTCAAGTCATTGATGGGGCGAAGAATGTCCGATCTGTGCATGTCGTTGTCCGATCCGTGCATGGGCGCTGTGCCGCCGCCTCTCTAAGCTGAACAGGCTCGATCCTGGCACCCGTCAGGAACATTTGGAGAAGCCTGTGCACTTGTCGAAAACATCCTTGGCGCGTCGCTTGAATTGCAAAAAAATTGCCCAAACGGCGGCATTCAAACATCCGCTTGTTTTGGCGTGCGTGCTTGGCGCGGGTGCTGCCGTGTTTGGATCCCATGCGATGGCCCAACAAGGCGGCCTCGTGTGCCGTGTTACCGCATCCGCTTCAGCGGGTGGCGATGGTCAGACGTGGGGTCAGCCAATGACCCTGCAAGCCGCATTGCTCGATCAAAACTGCACCGAACTTTGGCTTTCTGAAGGCGTCTACCTGCCGGGTAGCGCCCCCGAAGACAGCTTTGTCGTCGGATCGGGAACGGCCCTGTACGGCGGTTTCAACGGCAGCGAAGACCAGCGAGACCAGCGCGACCCCAAGGTCAATCTGACGATTCTTTCGGGCGACCTTGACCAAGACGACGTTCAGGCCGGCACCGCTGGAATCACCGCCGATGCCGATGACATCCGCGGCAGCAACAGTCATCACGTCGTGCAAATACTCAGCACCCAAGCCGCGCCGATGGGTTGGGCAGCACCCGTCGTGGTGGATGGCTTCGTGATCACCGCAGGCGATGCACGCGAGGTGGGCAATGGCGGTGGCATGGTGCTGCGCCGCGATGCCGGCGTCATGAACACCAACAGCCTGAACCTGTATCAGCTGATCTTTCGTGGCAATGCTGCCATCAACGGCGGCGGGCTCGGGCGCGATGCCAACTCCCAGCCCTGGACCGCATTGGGTGGCTGGGACTTGTTGTTTCAGGGCAACCTCGCTCAGGGCGTCAATGGCGCTAACGGTGCGGCCGGCGCGGCGGGCAGTGATGGACAGGCGCCGGGGGAGTTCGGCGGCCATGGCTATGATGGTCTGCCGGGTGGCGCTGGCGGCGACGCCTCGGGTGGCGCGATCTACGGCGTGGATGGACTGTTTCGCAATATCGGCCTGTTCGACAATCGCGCCATCGCCGGAAACGGCGGACGCGGTGGCAATGGTGGCGCCGGTGGCAACGGCGCGACTGCCGGTCAAGGCGGCAATGGTGGTCAGGGTGGACGGGGCGGCGACGGCGGTCAGGGTGGTGTGGCGCGCGGTGGGGCCATATTCATGACGGGCTCACCCGGCATGTCCAATGTCACCGCGTATGGCAATCGAGTGGTGGGTGGTGACGGTGGTGACGCAGGCGCTGTGGGTCCCGGTGGCCTCGCAGGCACGGGCGGTGTGCCAGGTACCATGGGGCCAGCGGTTATGATCGGCGGTGATGGCGGCGATGCCGAAGGCGGCGTATTTCACGGCAGCTTGAACGATGGCTTCGACCTGAGCTTCTCCACGCTGGTCAACAACACCGCGTTGTCCGGTTCAGCCGGCTGGGGTGAAGGTGGCACCAACGGTGCGCTGGGGCAGTCTCGTGGCGGTGCGCTGTTCACGGCCGTCACCTCCGATTACAGCATCTACTTGCAGGGTGTGATCGTCTGGAACAACCACGCCGACTTCGGTGCACAGATCTTCAATCAGGGTCTGAACGGCGATCCGGCCCATGTGCCGCAGATTTCCTACAGCCTCATCGAGGGTGCCGGCAACAGCGGCTCGACCTGGGATGCCAGCGTCGGCATAGACCAAGGTGACAACATCGACACCGATCCGCTGCTGGACATGCCAGCCGACAATGGTGGCCTCAGTCCGACCTTGATGCCGACGGCAGGCAGCCCGGTCATCGACAGTGCGCCATGGTTGTGCCCGTACGCCACGCCCGGCGCCTGCCGGGAGCTCGATCAGCGCGGCACGCCACGACCGCAAGGCTACGGCTACGATCGCGGCGCGGTGGAACGCTTGCCGGCGCAGCGCCCGGTTTGCTACGTCGATGCGGCGGCCAGTGGCAATGACGATGGGAGCGATTGGGCCAATGCCTGGAACGACCTCCAGGATTCCCTGGTGCCCGGTATTTGCGGCGAGGTGTGGGTCGCGCAGGGATCCTATCGACCGACCGCCGGCACCGATATGACGGTGAGTTTCCGTGTGCTGCCCAAACAGCGGCTCTACGGGGGGTTCAGCGGCACGGAAACCAGTCGTGACGATCGCGATCCCAAGGCATACCCAAGCATTCTTTCAGGCGACCTTGGCGTGCCCGGCGATGTCACCGACAACAGCAACACCGTGGTATGGCTTCAAAGCCGCACCACGTTCGGGCCGATCGAGAGCGATACCGTGATCGATGGATTCGTCATCACCGCAGGCAACGCCACCGGTAACGCGCCGGATATGCCCAGCGTGGGCGGTGGGCTCTATTGCGATCGCTACTGTTCGCCGACCCTGCAGCAGCTGGTGTTCGAAGACAATCGCGCCATGTCCGGGGGCGGCGCCTTGGGTTTGCTGATCATGGGTGGACCGGTCGACCTGCACCTTCGAGACCTGGTGTTTCGCAACAATCATGCGCAATCGATCGGTGCAGCACTGGTGCTGACAGCGCAACGTGATACGGGCGAAGAGGCCATCACGGGCGAAATAACGCTCGAGCGCGTGGCCTTCACCAACAACAGCATCCAGGATCCTTTGACGCCGGGGCAGTCGGCTGCGGGGGCCGCGATACTTCAATTCGCCGGTGCCGAAACGTTGCTGGATGTGCGTCTGACCAATACCAGTTGGCATGCGAACTCGGCTGTCATCGGCGCGGCACTGGTTCTGGCTACCGGCAATGGCGCCGTGGCCCATACCCAAATCGAGTACGCGACCTTCAACGGCAACACCGGAAACGGCATCGGCACGGTGTTCTTCGCCAGCGATTCTCCGGACGCCACATTTCAATTGGACAATGTCGTGCTCTGGGACGATCCGAACGTCAACGGCGAACTGATTATGTACAACGACCTATCGGGTTCGGGTACCGCCCCGCCCATCATCGGGATCGATGGCGGCTTGGTCCGAGGCGGTTGTCCCACGGTGGCCACGTGCATGGCGGTACAGGATGCCGACCCCTTGTTGGGTGCGTGGCTGGATCACGGTGGCTTCGTGCCAGGTCAATTGCCGGCTGCCGGAAGTCCAGCCATTGATGGTGCCGGAAACTGCGCGCTGGCGCAGGATCAGCGCGGGGTAGCACGTGCTCAAGGTGCGGGCTGCGACTTCGGCGCCTTGGAGGTGAAGCAAGCCCAACTCACGGTTCAAGTGTCCACGCCAGGCGGTGCGGTGAATGCGGCGGCGACGCCCATTCCCAATGGTCCCGCGCTCAGTGGGTGCCGTCAGGCAAGTGGAGTTTGTTCGGCCTGGTACAGTATCGAGCCGACGCCGCCGGTAGTGAGTCTTGATTTCGTGCCCGATGTGGGTTGGCACCTGATCGCACCCGTGGGTTGCATTGGCCCGCTTGATTCCGACTGCACTGTTTCCGTCGGCTTCGCCCGCAATCAGCATCATGTTGGCGGCACCCTGTCGGGGCTGGCGAGCGGCAGCAGCGTCGTGATCCAGCTCAACGGCGCCAATGACTTGACCTTGACGACCAATGGCAGCTTCCAGTTCCCGCAAAGCCTGTCGTTTGAAGACAGCTACATCGTCACGGTCTTCAGTCAGCCCAGCTCGCCTGCCCAAACCTGCACCTTGTCTGGCGCGAGTGGAACCTTGCCCGATGCCGATGTCAGCAGCGTATTGCTCAGTTGCACCGCAGATGAGTTTCTCGTGAGCACCCAAGTGTCGTCCGGAAATGGCCACTTGGATCCGAGTGATCAATGGGTGGCGCGAAACGATTCGGGTGTTTTCACCCTCATCCCCGACACGGGCTGGAAGATCGGATCGGTCAGCGGCTGTGGCGGAAGTCTGGCGGGTGCTGCCTATACCACGGGCCC
>CAUJJS010000223.1 GCA_963205415.1 Pseudomonadota bacterium | reverse complement strand
TGCGTACACTGTCAAAGATCCGGTCGAAACCTACGACACTTGCGTGTCAACACTGACGTGTCACCTCGGTTTCTTCAACTTGGGCATTTCGTCCAAGCGAGCCGCTCACTATACACCACTTTTTCCGTTCGTCAACACTTGCGTGCGACGGTCCTTCGATAATTTCGAGACTGTTGCCGTGGAGTCAGGTAATCGAGCTTACGAGGCCGCGATCAAGCGCACGCGGGCGAAGTTGCGTTTGCCGATCTGCAGGACGCCTTCGAACCCTGGTACGAGCACTTGCTGGCCATCTTCGACCACGGCAGCATCGATCCGAACCGCATGCTCTTTGAGTTTGCGATTGGCTTCGGAGTTGCTGGTCGCCAAGCCCGCTGCCACCAGCAGCGCAGAGAGGCGTAGCCCTGCGTTTGGCACGGCAATTTCACTCAATGGCAAGAGGGAAGTATCGCCTTCACCCCGTACCACGGCATGCCAACCGGCTACTGCGATTTCGGCGGCACTGGTGCTGTGGAAGCGCGCCGCCAGCTCTCGCGCCAGGCGTAGCTTGATGTCGCGCGGGTTGCTTTGGCCGGACTCGACTTTGGTTCTCAATTGTGCGGCTTCGCCAATGCCAATCTCGAAACTCAACAGGTCGATCCAGCGCCACATGAGCTCGTCGCCGATTTTCATCGTCTTGGTCACGATGTCGATCGCGGGCTCGTCGATGCCGATGTAGTTGCCGAGCGATTTCGACATCTTGTTGACGCCATCGAGGCCTTCCAGCAAGGGCATGGTGAGCACGATCTGTGGTGGCTGGCCGTGGTGTTCCTGCAGACCGCGCCCCATCAACAGGTTGAACTTCTGGTCGGTGCCTCCCAGTTCGACATCGCACTTGAGTGCCACCGAGTCATAGCCTTGCACGAGTGGATAGAGGAACTCGTGGATGGCGATGGATTGCTGGGCCGCGTAGCGCTTGGCGAAGTCGTCCCGCTCGAGCATGCGCGCGACGGTGTGCTGGCCGGCCAGACGAATCATGTCGGCGGCGTCCATCTTTCCGAACCACTCGGAGTTGAAGCGCACTTCGGTGCGTTCGCGGTCCAGCACCTTGAAGACCTGCGCCTCATAGGTGCGGGCGTTGGCCAAGACATCTTCTCGTGTAAGTGGCTTGCGGGTGACGTTCTTGCCGGTCGGGTCGCCGATCATGCCGGTGAAGTCGCCGATCAAGAAGATCACCTGATGCCCCAACTCCTGAAACTGGCGCATCTTGTTGAGCAAGACGGTGTGGCCCAGATGAAGATCGGGCGCCGTGGGATCAAATCCTGCCTTGATCCGAAGTGGCCGGCCCAGTCGCAGACGCGCCTCCAATTCTTCGTGCTTGATTAGTTCGTCGGCACCGCGACCAATGGAGTCGAGGGCAAATTGCAGGGTGGTCACGAGTGAAGTTCTCCAACAGGAATGAGCGACGTGCAATCAAACGAGCCCAACAGTTTAGAGGATCGCGTCGTGAGACCGCGGTCGCATCCGGCACGCACCCCGAAAGGCAGCGCCATTTCACGCAGCCGAGTTAAAGACTCGTTAAGTGTCACCGCCGGAAAAAGCCCGTGCGAACAAGGGTTTGACGCATGGTCTTGATCCTCGTTATCGTTGCGCCCCAGTTATCAGTTCAGTGCTGCGCGGGGAACACGGAATGCAGAGTGATACGCCGCGGCACGACACAGCCGCGCATGACGCCAATTCGCCTGCGGTGGCGAAGGCTGCACGCAAGCCGCACGAACATTGGCTGCTGGCGAGCCTCGTGGCCGCCACGGTTCTGATGACGGCGGCGATCGGCCCCGGCTTTGCCAGCGCCGAATTGGGTGATTACGAGGTCCAACGCTGGGTTCAGCCCCTGCCATTGCCGGAGGCTGAGCCGGCACAGGCGGAGACCAGCACCACCCAGGGCGCGCCAGTTGTCGCGAGCGACTGGCAGAGCGTGGAGATCAAATCCGGGCAGACCATGGGTGATGTCTTCGCCTCCTTGGGGCTTTCCAGCGCGCTGTTGCATAGGCTGTTGGAACGTCCGGCCTTGCGTGAGCCCTTGACGCGCATTCGCGCCGGCTCGCGATTCGAGTTTGATCTGGGTGATGCGGGCGAACTGCGCGCACTGCGTTTCGAACAGGGCCAAGCCAGCATCGTCACGGTCCAGATCGACGGCGACGACATCCGCGAAACGGCCACCCAGCGCGATCTTCAGTACCGCGTGAACATGGCAAGCGGGGTAATTGAAGAATCCTTGTTCGACGCCGCAGCCAAAGCAGGCATTGGCCACGGCACTGTGTTGGAGCTGGCCAAGGTGTTTGGCTATGACATCGACTTCACCCGCGACTTGCGCGTGGGCGATCGTTTCGATGTGGTGTACGAAGAAATCTACCGTGACGGTGAGCGCCTGCGTGGCGGCGACATCATCGCGGCGCGCTTCACCAACCAGGGCAAGGACTACCACGCCTTCCGCTACACCTTTGCCGACGGCCGAGTAGAGTATTTCGACCTCGATGGTCGGCCGATGAAAAAGGGCTTCCTGCGCATTCCGGTTGAGTTCTCCCGCATCAGCTCGCGCTTCAGTTCCGCGCGCCAACACCCGATTCTGGGTCGGATGCGTGCGCACAAGGGTGTGGATTACGCCGCCGGCTCCGGCACCCCGATCATGGCGGCCGGTGATGGTCGCATCCGATTTTCCGGCTGGCAGAACGGCTATGGCCGCACCATCATCATTGATCACGGCCGTGGCTACAGCACGCTCTACGGTCACATGTCGCGACTGGGCTCCTACGGCAATGGTGCACGCGTTCGACAGGGCAACATCATCGGCTATGTCGGCCGCAGCGGCTTGGCTACCGGTCCGCATTTGCATTACGAGTTCCGCATCAATGGCGTGCACCGCGACCCATTGACGGTGACCTTGCCCAAGCCCGAGCCCCTGCCCAAAGCCGAACTGGCACGCTTCCATGCGCAAACGGCACCCTTGATGGCGAAGCTGCAGTTGCTGGAGGGTGCGCGGCGCTATGCCGCCAAGTAAACCGACCACAGGCCCAGGACTCTGGTTGGGCTTGATGTGCGGCACCAGCGTGGATGGCATCGATGCCGCCTTGGTGGACATGGCCCCCGCCACGCCACCGCGGCTTCGGGCCGCGCAGACTTTTGCGCTTGACCCGAATTTGCGGGGCGAAGTGCTCGCCTTGTCGCAGCAGGAAACGGTGGTTTCGCCAGATCGCATTGCCCGTCTGGACCATGCGCTCGGCTTGGCCTTCGCACAGGCCGCAATCGACTTGATACGCATCCATCAAATCTCGGTCGATGAGGTGATGGCCATCGGTTCGCATGGCCAAACCCTGCGTCACTCACCTTCGGGCGCCTCACCTTTTACTTGGCAGATCGGTGATCCCAGCATCATTTGCGAGCGTACCGGGATCACGACCGTCGCGGACTTTCGTCGGCGCGATGTGGCCGCCGGTGGCCAGGGCGCGCCGCTGATGCCGGCCTTCCATCGCGCCTTGCTGAGCCACGTCGAAGACGACGTGGCGGTACTGAATCTGGGCGGGATCGCCAACGTCAGCCTGATTCCACGCCACGGCCGAGTGACCGGATTCGATACCGGGCCAGCCAATGGTCTGATGGATGCTTGGGCTGAGCGGCACACCGGCGAAGCATTCGACCGGGATGGCGCATTCGCTGCGACCGGACGCGTCAACGCCGATGTTCTGGCAAAGTTGTTGCGTGATCCTTACTTCGAGCTGCCACCGCCCAAGAGCACCGGGCGCGATCGATTCCATCTGGGCTGGTTGGAACCACAGATCACAGGATCAACGTTACGCCCGCAAGACGTGCAAGCCACCCTGTTGGAACTGACGGTGGTTTCGATCACGGCGGCGTTGAATGATTACCTGCCCAAGGCCCGCCGACTGTATGCCTGCGGCGGCGGGGTTCACAACCGACGTTTGATGCAACGCCTGCGCGAATGCCTGCACCCGATGCAGGTATTGACGACGGCTGCACTCGGTATCGATCCGGATTTTGTCGAGGCCGCCGGCTTTGCCTGGCTCGCGCGTCAAACCCTGATCGGATTGCCGGGCAATCTGCCGGACGTGACCGGTGCCTGTGGCGAGCGTGTGTTGGGCGCGATCTATCCAGCCTGATACGCGGCCGTGGTTCAGTAGGAGGTGTCGTCCGGCAACTGCTGCATGGCCCTCATGGCCTCGGCCAGCGCACGCGACTCTTCGTCTTCGAAGGCCCCGGCCAAGCGCGCAATGTCCCCTGGTACCGGTGCCTCCGGACGCACCATGCCGAGCGATTCTTTGATGAGGTGCAAGATCACGTCGTTGATCGGCCAGCCGCGCTCACGCGCGATACGCTTGATGCGATCGGCGACCTGCGGCTCGATGTCACGGACGAGAAAATCAGGCATGGCTCACAATCTGACCTTCGTGAAAACGTGCCCGCCAATGCGGCACAACGGTGGCTTGAGTCGCGCAACATAACACGGAGGCCAGTTCCTGCGCGTGGCTCTTGCCCCGCTCATGACTGAATCGGATGCCGATCGTCGGCATGGGTGTCTGGCAAGCGCACTCGCGGCTTCAGCCAGAAGAACAAGGCCACCGCCGGCAACGCCAAGGCCGCACTCAGAACGAAGTAGGGACCATAGCCCGCACTCGCCTCGACGATGGCGCCCGAATAAAAGCCCAACACCTTGCCGGGCAGCATGATGAGGGAGGAAAACAGTGCGTATTGGGTGGCGGTGTAACGCTGATTCACCAACGCCGATAGATAAGCCACGGCCGCCGTGCCGAGAAAGCCCTGGGCCAGATTCTCACCGGAAATCACCAAGGTCAGTCGCGTCAGATCACCGTTGGCGCCGATCAGGCTGAGGTAGAGCAGGTTGCTGGCCGCACCCAGCACGATCGCCATCAACAAAGGCCACAGCAAACCCCAGCGCGCCACTGCGATACCTCCGAGAAAGGTGCCGGCAATGCCGACCCAGATCCCGTAGACCTTGGTGACGGCGGCGATCTCGGTTTTGGAAAAACCCTGATCGAGATAGAACGGCCCGATGATGCCGCCCACCAACGCTTGATCGGAAATCTTGATGCCCAAGATGAACACGATCAAAGCCCAGGCGGTCGGGTTTCCAAAGCGCTTGAATATATCGACGAAGGGCGCCACCACGCCCTCATGCAAGCCTTGCGCCCACGTCTGACTGCGCGCACGTGAAAGATTGGGTTCCCGCGCAAACGCGCACGCCAGAAGCGGCACGAGAAAGCACGCCGCCATCCCTCGATACACCCACGGCCAGGGCAGGTGATCGGCCAATACCAAGGCTAAGGCACCGCTGACGATCAAGGCGATGCGATAGCCCAACGAGTAGGTGGCCACCAGTGCGCCCTGATCCTGCGCGGGCGCGATCTCCACCCGATACGCATCCACCACGATATCGAGCGTAGCGCCCGCCACGGCCACCGCCACCGTCAGTGCCACGAACACCGGCAAGTGCGCCGGAGTCGCATGCGCCATCGCCAGCAGCCCTGCAACCAAAGCCATCATGGCCAGAACCAGCCAACCACGACGCAAACCCAATCGCCCCAACACCGGCAACCGCCAACGATCCACCAGTGGCGCCCAAAGGAACTTGAAGGAATAGGCCAGGCCAGCGCTGGCAATCATGGTGATCGAACGCAATTCGATGCCACCCTCACGCAGCCAATACGCCAGAGTGACTCCTACCAACAGAAAGGGCAGGCCGGAAGCAAAGCCGAAAAAGAACATCGTCCACGCCGAAGGCGCAGCGAAGGCTGCCAGAGCACGGCGCCAACCCCGGTTTGCCACCGCCGTCATCGGCCGTAGTCCACCAAGAAGGGGGCGTGATCGGAAAACCGAGGCTCGCGCCAAACTTCACACGCCTTCAGGCCCGCGCACAGGGAAGGCGTCAGCAGTTGGTAGTCGATGCGCCAGCCGACGTTGTTGCCGCGCGCGCCCGCACGGTTGGACCACCAGGTGTATTCGTCTCGGGCCTCGGGTTTGAGTGCACGAAAACTGTCGTGCCAGCCCTGTTCGGGTTGCGGCGAACCATCACCGCAGCCATCGGCAATCAGGCCGTTCATCCATGCGCGCTCATGCGGCAGGCAGCCGGAGTTTTTCTGGTTCGACTTCCAATTCTTGATGTCGGCCTCGGCCCGCACGATGTTCCAGTCGCCGCACAGCACATAGTCGCGGCCACTCGTCAGCCATTGATCGAGAATGGGCTTGAGCCACGCCATCACCTCGAACTTGAAACCCTGCCGTTCCTCACCCGATGAACCGGAGGGAATGTAAAACGACACCACGCTGAGGTTGCCGAAACGCGCCTCGATGTAACGCCCCTCCTCGTCGAACGGCGCCCAACCCAGTTCGGTACGCACCTCGTCGGGCGCGCGACGCGAGTAGATCGCCACCCCGCTATAGCCCTTCTGGGTCGCATCACGAAAGTGCGCGTGGTAGCCGGCCGGGCGCAAGGCGTCATCCGTCAACTGGTGCGACTGAGCCTTGGTTTCCTGCAGACACAGCACGTCTGCGTCGTGGCCAGCAAACCAGTCGAAGAATCCCTTGGAAGCCGCCGAACGAATGCCGTTGGCGTTGAAGGTCATGATGCGCAAGGCTGGGAACACCCGTGTCAGTCGATACAGTCCGCATGATAAGGCTTCATCGCGACCGGGCCGCGACGAAGCGCGGCCTGCCGGCGGTTCGGCCATGGGCTTATTGCAGCGCGACAAGAATGTTCGCGCGGCGCGTGTTAGCGTGCCGGCGCGCGCCAACAATCGGGGGATTGAGCGCGCTTTTTCTCATCTTCGGGGACACAACTCATGTTTTATCGTTCAAGCTTGCTTGCAAGCGTGATGCTCACGCTGTTTGTCGCTGGCACGACGCCCACCAAAGCGGCACCGCCCGTGGTCGTGACATCGGAAAGCCCAGAACTGCTTCAGCATTGGGTGGCGGAAGAGGTTCAGTTGCGGCAACGCCGGTCGCCGCTCCCCGCCTTGTTTGCCGAGGCCTATCGCCAACACCCACAAATTCCTGCCGGTGTGCTGGAAGCCATTGCCTACTCGCAAACCCGTTGGATGACACCGACCAGCGAAGCCGGTGTCGAGGCCCACAACCACATGCCGCAAGCATGGGGCGTCATGGGCCTTTATGCGGGTGAAGGCTTCACCGACCAGGTGGGTGCCGCGGCCAAGTTGACCGGCTATTCGGTGCATGAGATCCAGCACGATGATGGCGCCAACATTCTGGCCGCCGCCGCACTGCTGGCGCGCGAAATCGATCGCACCGCAGGCATCAAAGCGCAGGTGACGCCGGAAGACACCAGCACGGCTCTGGCGCGCTATGCCGGCTTCACGCCGGTGCGCGGCAAGAGCGCCGTGGAGGATTTCGCCCGCGAGAGCTTTGCTTTTGATGTGTTGTTGGCCTTGGATCGTGGTGTGAATGAAAAGGGCATGGTGGTGCCTGAGCGCCCCATTCTGTGGGAAAAGGCCTTCTCCCCATCGAATCTCGCCAAGTTGCGGGCGCCGATGGTGCGTCTGGATGTCAGTCGTGACAGCGTCGATGCCGGCGGCTATGCCATCGACCCGATCACCGAAACGCTCGTCGATCGACAGGCCCCGTCGGCACATGCCAAGAGCACCGATTACGGCCCTGCGATCTGGAATCCAGCGTACTCGGGCAACTACAGCGCCTCGCGCTCAGCCGCGGTCAGCGCCGTCACCATTCACACCACCCAAGGCAGTTATGCCGGCACCATTTCCTGGTTCAAGAACGCCTCGGCCAATGTCAGCGCCCATTACGTGATTCGCAGTTCCGATGGCCAAGTCACGCAGATGGTGCGCAATGCCGATACCGCCTGGCACGTGCGCAACCACAACAGCTACACCTTGGGTATCGAGCACGAGGGCTACATCAACAACAGCGCCTGGTACACCAATGCCATGTACAACGCTTCCAGTGCCTTGGTTCGCAACTTCTGCTCCAAGTACAGCGCGATCAAGTGTTCCTCGGCCTACAGCGGCCCGGCCTCAAGCGGAACCCAGGTGCTGGCGGCCTCGGTCAAGATCAAAGGCCATCAACACTACAGCGGCAACGATCACACCGATCCTGGCATCAATTGGAACTGGTCCAAGTACTACGGCCTGCTCAATCCCTCGACCCCGCCGAGTGGCGTCACCAAGGTGCTGGATACGTTCGAAAGTTCGGTCGGGCATTTCACTACGTCACCGGCGTATTCGGGAAGCACCACGGGCATCTCCACGGCGTCTACGGCTGCGCGCGACTGCACGATGCGCAAGAACGGCAGCTGCTCGCTGCAGGTGAAGCTGGTCGACAACGCCTCCAGCTCCGCGGCGTGGGACGTTCGCCTGCTCTCGGGTTCGGGTACGCCATCCGCCAATACCTCGCTATCTCGTGCCAACGGCAGTGTCGGTTTTTGGGTGTACTCGGGCGGCACGGGACTGTCGGCCGCGTTGGGCGTGGACGATAGCGACGGTACCGAGCGTTCCATTTCACGCGCCATTCCTGCGAACACCTGGACCTATCTATCCTGGAGTCTCACCGATGCCGCGCAATGGAATGCCTGGGTCGGTGGCAACGGCGCGATCACCGCATCCAGCGTCACCCTCGATGCGATATGGATTTCACGCGCGCAGACCAGCTACAACGTCTTCGTCTACATCGACGACGTGCAGATCAAGAACTGATCGCACGATCTCCTCATCCGCCTCTCGGTCGCGCCGCATTGGCACGGCCGGGAGGTGGATGGCACAGCGAGTCACCGACAACGTCGATGCGGACGCCGCTCATTCGGCAATGAATACGAATGCAAAGGCGTGATTGGCCGATTGCTGCACCTGCACCTCAGGGCAGAGTACGTCAGCGCCGTGGGCTGTGGCGTGCGTTCGATTCCTGGGGAGAGCGTTGCGATGCGTACTTTGAAGCGTTTGTTCGGCGGTGCCGGTGGCCTGTTGCTGATGTTCGTGTTCCTGTTTGCGCCGACGCCCGCCACGCAAGCTGCGATCAATCCACAGAATCTCGGCGCCAAATACGACGGGACCAAAAGCAACATTAGCTTCCGGGTTTACTCCTCGCGCGCCACGCGCATCGAGGTTGCGATCTACCGGACCCCTTCCGGCGCGCAGGAAGTGGTGCGCTACGTGCTGACCAAGGGCGCCGGCAACGTTTGGTCGAAGACCGCATCGGTCGCGACGCTCAGGAACACCTACGGCGTCACCGGCACGGTCTACTACGGCTATCGCGCATGGGGGCCGAACTGGCCATACAGCTCCAGTTGGACCAAGGGAAGCGGCATCGGCTTCATTTCCGACATTGATGCCAACGGCAATCGCTTCAATCCGAACAAGCTGCTGCTGGACCCGTACGCGGTAGAGATCAGTCAGGATCCCAACACCTCGACCTGCACCGACGGCACCGTCTACGCCAGCGGCGCCAGTCACCGCAACAAAGACAGCGGTCCATGTGCGAGCAAGGGGCTGGTGCTGGCGCCGGTGACCGGTTCAACCGGCAGCAAGCCCACGCGAGCACTGAAGGACGAGGTGGTGTACGAAGTGCATGTGCGTGGCTTGACCAAGAACGACACCTCGATGGCCGCGTCGTTGCGCGGCACCTACGCCGGCGCGGCGCGCAAGGCGGCGTACCTCGCCGGCCTCGGCATTACCGCGGTCGAGTTCCTGCCGGTGCAGGAAACCCAGAACGACACCAACGACGTCAATCCAAGCTCCACCGCCGGCGACAACTATTGGGGCTACATGACCCTGAATTATTTCGCGCCGGATCGTCGTTATTCGTCGGACAAGTCGGCCGGCGGACCGACGCGCGAATGGCGGGCGATGGTGAAGGCCTTCCACGACGTTGGCATCAAGGTTTACATCGATGTGGTCTACAACCACACCGGCGAGGGCGGCGCATGGGGCGGCAGCGACGGCCTCACCGTCTACAACCTGCTGTCTTGGCGCGGTCTCGACAACCCGACCTACTACTCACTGACCAACGACCTGAAATACGCGTGGGACAACACCGGCGTCGGCGGCAACTACAACACGCGCAATACCGTCGCGCAGAACCTGATCATCGATTCGCTGGCCTACTGGCGCGACACCCTCGGCGTGGACGGCTTCCGCTTCGACCTGGCCTCGGTGCTCGGCAACACCTGCCAACATGGCTGCTTCAACTTCAACAAGATGGATGCCGGCAATGCGCTCAACCGCATCGTCAACGAACTGCCGCCGCGCCTGGCTGCTGGCGGCGCTGGCTTGGACTTGATCGCCGAGCCGTGGGCGATCGGCGGCAATTCCTATCAGGTCGGTGGCTTCCCCGCCGGTTGGGCCGAATGGAACGGCATCTATCGCGACTCGCTGCGCAAGAAACAGAACCAGATGGGCGTGGTCGCCGTCACGCCGGCGGAACTTGCCAACCGCTTTGCCGGCTCGTCGGACCTGTACGGCGACGATGGCCGCAAGCCCTGGCATTCGGTCAACTTCATCGTCGCCCACGATGGCTTCACCTTGAACGACCTCTACGCCTACAACAGCAAGCAGAACAATCAGCCCTGGCCGTACGGCCCATCGGACGGTGGTGACGACAACAACCACAGCTGGAACCAAGGCGGGATAGTCGCCGACCAGCGCAAGGCCGCGCGCACCGGACTGGCATTCATGATGCTGAGTGCCGGCGTGCCCATGATCACCGGCGGCGACGAAGTACTGCGTACGCAGTTCGGCAACAACAACGCCTACAACCTGGATTCGCCCGCCAACTGGCTGTTCTGGACCCGCGACAGCATCGAGGCCAACCACGAGACCTACACCCGCCGCCTGATCGCGTTTCGCAAGGCGCACCCGGCGCTGCGTCCGGCGAACTTCTACTCGGGCGTGGACAACAACGGCAACGTGATGGAGCAGTTGCGCTGGTTCAAGCCCGATGGCGCGCAGGCCGATACGGCGTACTTCACCAACGCGAACAATCACGCCATCGCTTGGCGCATTGACGGCAGCGAGTTTGGCGATCCGGCCAGCGCGATCTACGTCGCCTACAACGGCTGGTCAGGCAACGTGAACTTCACCCTGCCTTGGCCCGGCACAGGCAAGCAGTGGTACCGCGTGACCGATACCGCGACCTGGAACGAAGGCGCGAACACGGTCGCCGTACCGGGCTCCGAAACGCTGATCGGCGGCGAGTACACGACCTATGGCTTGCAGGCCCGCTCGGTATTGCTGCTGATCGCCAAGTGATCACCGGCACGGCGCGCGGGCTCGAAGAGTCCCGGACGCTGACGCCGGCTCCAGCCGATCCATCACCTCTCGGATCGGCTTGGCCGTAGCGACCATCAGTCCCGCGCCTGGCCAGCCGCACCGCCAAAATCGTATCAATGTGAAGCCTGCGGCCTCCTCGAAACTCGAGGCGGTTCAAGTTCATGCAAAAAAGCCCCGCTTTGGCGGGGCTTTTTGGGTTTGGAGCCTATGCGGTCAGGCTACGGCGCGTTTCTTGTCGTCGTAGAACTGCGCTTCTTCGGTCGAACCGGTCAGTGCGGTGACGGAGGACGCGCCGCCCTGAATCACGGTTGTGACGTCATCGAAGTAGCCCGCGCCCACTTCCTGTTGGTGGGAAACGAAGGTGTAGCCCTTGTCGCGGGCGGCAAACTCCGGTTCCTGCACCTGCTCGACGTAGTGCCGCATGCCTTCGCCTTGTGCGTAGTCGTGGGCAAACTTGAAGCTGTTGAACCAGTTGATGTGGATGCCGGCCAAGGTGATGAACTGGAACTTGTAACCCAGCGCCGATAGCTCGTCTTGGAAGCGGGCGATGGTGGCGTCGTCGAGGTTCTTCTTCCAGTTGAAGCTGGGCGAGCAGTTGTAGGCCAGAAGCTTGCCGGGATTTTTGGCCAACACGGCCTCGGCAAACTCACGCGCAAAGCCCAAGTCCGGCGTGCCGGTTTCGCACCACACCAAGTCCGCGAAGGGCGCATAGGCCACGCCACGCGAGATCGACTGCTCCAATCCGTTCTTCACGCGGTAGAAACCTTCAGCAGTGCGCTGGCCGGTCACGAAGGGCTGATCGTTGGCATCGAAATCCGAGGTCAGGAGATTGGCCGCCTCGGCATCGGTGCGGGCCAAGATCAAGGTCGGTACGCCGAGCACGTCGGAAGCCAATCGCGCGGCGACGAGTTTCTGGATCGCTTCCTGCGTGGGTACCAGCACCTTGCCGCCCATGTGGCCGCACTTTTTCACCGCCGCGAGCTGGTCTTCGAAGTGCACGCCCGAGGCGCCGGCGATGATCATGTTTTTCATCAGTTCGTAGGCATTGAGCACGCCGCCGAAACCGGCTTCGGCATCGGCCACGATCGGCAGGAAGTAATCGATCGCGTCTTTCTCCGCGAGCTTTCCGTCGCAGATCGCCTTCCACTGGATTTCATCGGCACGCTGGAAGGTGTTGTTGATACGGCGGACCATGGTCGGCACCGAATCGTAGGCATACAAGGACTGATCCGGATACATGGTTTCCGAACTGTTGCCATCGGCTGCGACCTGCCAACCGGACAGGTACACCGCTTCCAATCCGGCCTTGGCCTGTTGCATGGCCTGACCGGCGGAAATGGCACCGAAGGCATTGACGTAACCCTTTTTCGAGTCGCCCTGCACCAGCTTCCACAGCCGGTCTGCACCGCGCTTGGCGAGGCTGTGTTCGGGCTGCACGCTACCGCGCAGTCGCACGACATCGGCGGCGCTGTAGGGGCGTTCGACATTCTTCCAGCGCGGGTCGGTGTTCCACTGGTTTTGCAGTGCGGTGATTTGTTGCAGGCGATTGCTCATGAGGTACTCCGGGGTGAGGATGACGATACGTGAGGTGGTTGATGCGGTGGGTGGGTCGTAGGTGCGGAGCTTGCTCCGCACAGTGCTTAGCGAGCTCGGCACCTACGAAAAGCGCTCGCGGATTTCAGATGCGTTCGTAGGCGGGAAGGGTCAGGAAGTCGGCCAGCACATCGGCGCGGGTGAGTTCACCGAGCAAGGCGCAGGCCTCGTCCAAACGGGCGTAGCCGGGCAAGCTCGGATCGGTGATGCGTTGCGGCACGCGCGCCAACACGGCCTCGAACCAGGCCATGTCGATGGGGGTGCCATCCTTGAACTCCTGCTCGCCAACATGCAGCCACTGCCACAACTGGGCGCGGCTTATTTCAGCGGTGGCGGCGTCTTCCATCAGGTGCTCGATCGGCACGCAACCCAGGCCATCGAGCCAGGCCATGAGGTAGCGCACGCAAACATCGACATTGGTTTCAAAGCCAGCGCGGGTGATGTTGCCGCTGCTGGGCGCAATCAGGGTGTTGCGATCGGCAACGACGTCCTCGCGCAACACCTCGAGGTTGTTCGGCCCGCGCATGTGCGCATCAAATTGCTCTTGCGCCACGGGAATCAGGGCCGGATGCGCCACCCAGGTGCCGTCGTGGCCGTTGCTGACTTCACGCAGCTTGTCGGCGCGCACCTTGGCCAAGGCCTTCTCGTTGGCCTCGGGATCGTGATTGATCGGAATCTGCGCCGCCATGCCACCCATCGCAAACGCGCCGCGGCGGTGGCAGGTCTGGATCAAGAGCTGCGAGTAGTGGCTCAAGAAGGGCACGCCCATGCCGACCTGGCCGCGCTCGGGCAACACCCGATTGGCGTGGCGACGGAAGGTCTTGATGTAGGAAAAGATGTAGTCCCAGCGTCCGCAGTTGAGGCCCACGATGCGCCCGCGCAGGGCGTGCAGGATCTCATCCATCTCGAACACCGCCGGCAGGGTTTCGATCAGCACCGTCACCTTCATCGCGCCGATCGGCAGGCCCAGGCGCACTTCAAGGAATGCCAGCACCTCGTCCCACAGCGCGGCTTCTTCCATCGCCTGCAGCTTGGGCAGATAAAAGTAGGGGCCGCGATCACGCACATGCAGGGCTTGCGCGTTGTGCAGGGCAAACAGGGCCAGATCGAACAGGCTGGCGCTGAGGCGTTCGCCATCGATCAGCAGGTGCTTTTCCGACAAGTGCCAGCCGCGTGGTCGCACCATCAGCACGGTGTTGGCGTCAGCGCGCAAGGCGTAATGCTTGCCATTGTCGGCAGTGAAGGCAATGTCGCCGGCCACGGCATCGCGCAGGTTGATCTGGCCTTCGATGAGGTTGGCCCAGGTCGGGCAGGTGGAGTCCTCGAAATCGGCCATGAACACCTTGGCGCCGGAATTGAGCGCGTTGATGATCATCTTGCGATCGACCGGGCCGGTGATCTCCACGCGCCGATCCTGCAGGGCCGCAGGGATCGGTGCCACACGCCAGTGCGATTCACGAATGGAACGGGTGTCGGCGCGGAAGTCCGGCAGTTCCCCCGCGTCGAACACCGACTGCCGGGCTTCACGCGCCTTCAACAGGGTCTGGCGCCGCGACTCGAAGCGGCGATGCAGCTCGGCCAGAAGATTCAAGGCCACCGGGGTCAACACCGTGTCCTGATCGGGTACTCGCACGGAGGCGAGTTCGATTCCGGTGTGGAAAGACGCGTCGGCCATGGTTGTCTCCTTGGTGCAGTGCAATAGTGCGATCCCAAGGTGCCGCAGGCTTGGACATTTGCCAAGACAAATGTTTCAATGCAATTCATTAACTTTGCAAATGGCAGGTTTTCACCCGCGCACTGCAATGGCCAACAGCACCCCGCGTTACTACTACAAAGGCAGCAAACTCAAGCAATTACGCGCTTTCTGTCATGCTGCAAGGCTGGGCTCGGTGACGCGCGCAGCCGAGGCGCTGTACCTGAGCCAGCCTGCGGTCAGCCTTCAAATCGGTGCTTTGGAGAGCGAAGTCGGCGTGAGTCTGTTCGAACGTCAGGGCCGACGCCTGAGTCTCACGGCCGAGGGCGAAGTGCTCTACGAACTGGCCCGGCCCTTGATGGATGGGCTGGACGCCCTCGATGGCGAATTCCGCAACCGCCTGCGCGGCATGTCGGCTGGCGAACTGAACATCGCCGCCGGCAGTTCCACCATCCTGTACTTTCTGCCGACCTTCGTCGAAGCCTTTCGTGAAGCCCGGCCGGATGTGCAATTGAAGCTGCACAACGTCACCGGCAAGGACGGCTTGGCGATGATCCGCTCCGACGAAGTCGATCTGGCGGTGGGCTCGATGCTCGATGTGCCCAGCGACCTCGACTACGCGCCGGTGCGCAGCTTCGATCCGATGCTGATCACGCCCCTCGATCACCCGCTGACGGCGGCACATCCGCTGACGCTGGAAGCGATCTCGCCCTACGGCTTGATCCTGCCACCCAAGCGCCTGACCACCTATCGCCTCGTCGATCTGGTATTCCAGCAGCGCCGCGTGCCTTACACCGTGGCGCTGGAAGTCGGCGGATGGGAAATCATCAAGCAGTACGTGGCGATGGGTCTGGGCATCTCGATTGTCACCGGCATCTGCCTGACCGAAAGCGACCACGAGCGCCTCGCGGTGCGCAACCTGCGCGCCTATTTCCCACCCCGCAGCTATGGCGTGGTGATCCGCAAGGGCAAGTATCTGTCACCTCAGGCGCGCGCCTTCGTGGACTTGGTGAAGCCCGCGCTGTTCACCCGCCGCGAGGGCCAGAGCGGGCACTCCGAGCGTTGATTCAATCACGGGCCATTTGGGCCAAACCCCAAGATATTGTGATTGACTCCCGGATTTGATCCCCATATCGTGTGGTCCGTCGGTACCGATCCACCTCCGATGAGGGGGTCGGTTTAATAGGGAATCCGGTGCAAGTCCGGAACTGCCCCGCAGCGGTAAGTGGAAACGAACGGCCTCATTGGCACTGGGTGAAAACCTGGGAAGCGAGGCTCAGTAGGCGGAGGAAACTCCACGTCCACACAGTCCGAAGACCTGCCGACACATCGGTCGTCGTCTCAAGCACTGAGACAGGCATTACGCAGACTTCCGATGCCGGTGGCCGCTTCCGCGGGGAGGCGCGTTACGGGTCGAGCTTGGGGGCTCGATCGTGCGCGTTTGCTGTGTGAACGGAAACCGCTTGGTCCTGCGCGACGGAGCAGGTACACGGTCAGGGAGTCGCCATCGCGGCTTCCCTTCGGGGATTCACACATGCTGCAAACCATCCTCAAACGCGACGGCCGTATCGAGCCGTTCACACCCTCCAAACTCAACCAATGGGGCCAATGGGCCGCCGCCACCTTGGGCGATGCGGTGGATTGGCCGTCGGCGGTGCTGGAAACGGTCTCGACCATGTCGGAAACCGCCAGCTCGCGCGAGCTGCAACAACACCTGATTCGCACCTGCTTGAACTTCGATTCCTGGTCGTACAACCGCATGGCCGGCCGCCTGTACGCCACCTTGATCCGCAAGGATCTGTATCGCAACGACCGACCCAGCGTGCTCGCCTTGCACCACAGCTTGCAGTCGCTGGGCTTGATGGAAATGCTCGACTATTCGGCCGAAGAATACGCGCAGGTCGAAACCTTGATCGACCACGAGCGCGATTTCGACTACGCCCACTACCAGCTCCACACCCATCTGACCAAATACGCCATCGCCGATCGGGTGAAAGGCGTGCAGTACGAATCGCCGCAATTCATCTACATGCGCATGGCGATGGCGCTGGCGGTGGACCAGCCTCGCGCGCGGCGCATGCATGACGTGGCCTGCTTCTACGAGCACTTATCGAAAAATCGCATCAACGCGCCCACGCCCAACCACGTGAATCTCGGCACACCGCTGCGCGGCTACGCCAGTTGTTGTCTGTACACCGTGGCCGACAACGCCCGCTCGATCGCCATCGGCAACCACATCGCCAACACCATGACCTACATGAGCGCCGGCATCGGCGCGCATCTGGCCACCCGCTCGATCAACGACCCGGTGCGCGGCGGGGTGATTCGCCATCAGGGCAAATTGCCCTACTACCGCGCCTTGGTGGCCGAGGTGAAATGCAACCTGCAGAACGGTCGCGGTGGCGCCTGCACCACGTATTTTTCGATCTTCGATCCGGAAGTGGACACGTTGCTGCGTTTGAAGAATCCAATGTCGACCGAAGACAAGAAAATTCGCGGCATGGACTACAGCTGGGGCGGCAACCGCTTCTTCGCGCGCAAAGTGGCAAAGAACGAAAGCATCTTCCTGTTCAATTGCTACACCGCGCCAGACTTGCACGATGCGCTCTACAGCGGCGACGAGGCCCGCTTCGAAGCCCTCTATGCGCACTACGAGCAGGACGAGGCCTTTCCCAAAACCTTCGTCAACGCCCGCGAGCTGTTGATCACCGCCAGCAACGAGTGGAACGAAACCGGCCGCATCTACGAGCACAACATCGCCGAGATGAATCGCCACACCCCGTTCAAGGACGTGATCTACAGCTCCAACCTGTGCGCGGAAATCGCTCTGCCGACGCGGCCCTACCACCACATCAGCGCGCTGTATTCCGATGACGG
>CAUJJS010000222.1 GCA_963205415.1 Pseudomonadota bacterium | reverse complement strand
ACAATTGTTCGGCCGGGCGTTGACATGCCCGCTTCGGCTCCCGAACATGCGTCGTTCAGGCGTCGTGGGGCGCCAAGGAGCGGGAGCTGCAATGAACGTGACAAAACCTCTGGTGTTGCTGGTGGCCGGGCTGTTGTTGGCAGCCTGTGGTGAGAAATCGGCTGACACCACCGCCACACCCGCACCTACCGCCGCACCGGCCAAGGTCGTGCACGTTTACAACTGGTCCGACTACGTCGCCGAAGACACCATCGCGCAATTTGAAAAAGCCACGGGCATCAAAGTCGTGTATGACGTCTACGATTCCAACGAAATGCTGGAAGCCAAGCTCGTCACCGGCGGCTCCGGCTATGACGTGGTGTTCCCGTCCGCGCGTCCGTTTGCACAGCGCCAAATTGCGGCAGGCATCTACACGCCGCTGGACAAGACCAAGTTGCCGCACCTTTCCAACATCGATCCGAACTTGCTCAAGGCCTTGAATGATGTCGATCCGAACAACGGCCACACCGTGCCGTATATGTGGGGCACAACCGGCCTCGGCATCAATGTCGCCAAGGTGAAAGAAGCTCTGGGCGAGGATGTGCCAGTGGATTCGTGGTCGCTGCTATTTAATCCGGCCAATGCGCAAAAACTGGCCAAGTGCGGCATCAGCGTGCTTGATGACGATCAGGAAACCTTCGCGGCGGCGCTGCTCTGGCTCGGAGGAGATCCCAATACCCAGGATCCGGCACAGATCGAGAAGGTCAAGGCCGTGTATGCCGGGATCCATCCGCAGATTCGCTACTTCAATTCCTCCAAGTACATCGACGATCTAGCCAATGGCGACTTGTGCCTGGCGATGGGATATTCGGGAGACATCTTGCAGGCGCAAGATCGCGCCAGCGAGGCCGGCAACGGCGTGGAAATCGCCTACATCATTCCCAAGGAAGGCGCGGTGCGCTGGTTTGATCTCATGGCCATCCCCAAGGATGCCCCGCATCCGGACGCCGCCTATGCCTTCATCGACTTCCTGTTGCAACCGGAAGTCATCGCAGCCATCACGGCCTACGTGGGCTATGCGAATCCGAACATGGCCGCCACGTCCCTGCTCGATCCGGAAATCGCCAATGATCCTGGCATCTACCCGCCCGCCGAAGTGGTGGCCAAACTGATCGATCCGGTATCCCTGCCGGAAACGCTGCAACGCGAGCGCGTGCGCGCCTGGACCACGATCAAAAGCGGCCGCTGATCGGACCCGGCACGAGGAAAATCGCAGGCAATGAGCACCCAACTTCGCCGCCAACCCGAGGTGGCCCCATGGCAAGACCCCTCGGCGCAGCCGTTTTTGCGCATCCAGAACGTCACCAAGACCTACGGCAAGGTCTACGCCTGCGATGACGTGTCGCTGGACATCTATCAGGGCGAACTGTTCGCCCTGCTGGGTGGTTCGGGCTCGGGCAAAAGCACCTTGCTGCGCATTCTGGCGGGCTTGGTCAAACCCGATCGTGGGCGCATCCTGATCGATGGCGTGGATATTTCCGATCTGCCGCCCTACGAGCGCCCGGTCAACATGATGTTCCAGAGCTATGCGCTGTTTCCGCATATGACGGTGGAGCAGAACATCGCCTTCGGCCTGAAGCAGGACCGCATGCCGGCGGCGCAAATCCGCGAGCGCGTGGCGCAAATGTTGGAACTGGTGCGCATGAGCGATCTGGGCAAACGCAAGCCCGATCAACTCTCGGGTGGTCAACGCCAGCGCGTTGCGCTGGCGCGCTCGCTCGCCAAGCAGCCCAAGTTGTTGTTGCTCGATGAACCCCTGGGTGCACTGGATCGGCGTCTGCGCGAACACACCCAGTTCGAGCTGATGAACATCCAGGAAAAGGTCGGCACCACCTTCGTGCTGGTCACCCACGATCAAGAAGAAGCCATGACCATGGCCTCGCGTCTGGCGGTGATGAATGCCGGCATGATCGAACAAGTCTCCACTCCGGCTGGCCTCTACGAGTATCCAGCCACGCGCTTTGTGGCCGAGTTCATCGGTGCCACCAACCTGTTCGAAGGACGCATTGCCTCGCAGGATGAAGAACAAGGCACGGTCAAGGTGCACTGTGATGCCTTGGAGCGCGAGATCCTTGCGCGCTACTCCGATCCGATTCCGGTTGGCACGCCGGTCAGCGTCTCGATCCGGCCGGAAAAGATCGACGTGCACGAGACTGCGCCGACCGCGACCGAAAACCTTGCCGTCGGGCAAGTGGTGGAGATCGCCTATCTGGGTGATGTGTCGATCTACCAAGTCAAGGCACCCAGTGGCGCGATTTTGCGAGTGCAGGAAACCCACGTGGTGCGTAGCGCCGAACCGCACTACGAGTGGGATGACACCTTGTATCTGTCCTGGGATGCCGCGTCCGCCGTGGTGTTGCCGGCATGAGCGACGAAGGCGGGCTGGGCGGATTCTGGAATCAGGTCGTCCACAATCTGTATCGCTGGTTCGGCTCGATCGGGCGCGAATTTCGCTCGCACCGCGGTCGGGTGTTCGTGATCGGCATTCCGATGTTCTGGCTCGGGCTGTTCTTCCTCTTGCCGTTCCTGATCGTGCTCAAGATCAGCTTGACGACGGCGCTATTCGGCCAGACGCCGCCCTACTCGGCGGTGCTCGATCTGTCGCAGGACAATGCCGTGGCCGTGCGTCTGAGCTGGGCCAACTACATCGCGTTGTTGAAGGACAATCTCTACCTTGCGGCGTATTTGAATTCGTTGCTCTTTGCCAGTGTCTCAACCTTGGTGGCGCTGTTGATCGGCTATCCGATCGCCTACGGCATCGCACGCGCCAATCCGATGTGGCGGATGCTCTTTCTGGTCGGCGTAATCCTGCCGTTCTGGACCAGTTCGCTGCTGCGCACCTACGCCATGATCGGCATCCTGAAAGCCAACGGCCTGATCAACCAACTGCTGCAAGGCATCGGCCTGATCGATCAACCACTGGACCTGCTCTACACCAACCTCGCGGTCTATGTCGGCATCGTCTACAACTACCTGCCCTTCATGATCCTGCCGCTGACGGCCAACTTGATGCGGATGGATTTCACCCTGCTGGAAGCCGCAGAAGATCTCGGTGCGCGCCCTTGGAACGCCTTCTTGCGCATCACCTTGCCCTTGTCGATGCCCGGCATCATCGCCGGCGCGATGCTGGTCTTCATTCCCGCCGTCGGTGAGTTCGTCATCCCCGATATTCTCGGCGGCCCCGATGCCATCACCATCGGGCGCGTGCTCTGGACCGAGTTCTTCAACAACCGCGACTGGCCATTGGCTTCGGCGGTGGCAGTGGCGATGCTGCTCCTGATCGTGATCCCAATGCTGATCTTCGAGTACGTCGAAAATCGCCAGCAGGAAAAAGGGGCTGCCCGATGAACCGTCGCCCCTGGGTGCTCTACACCGCAATGGCCTTTGGTTACGCCTTTCTCTACATTCCGATCGTCTCGGTGATCGTGTTCTCCTTCAACAAGTCGCGCCTGGTGACGGTTTGGGGTGGGTTCTCGGTGGAGTGGTATGGCCGACTGTTTCAGAACGAGCAGATCCTCTC
>CAUJJS010000221.1 GCA_963205415.1 Pseudomonadota bacterium | reverse complement strand
CTGGGAACGGAAAAATCCCTGCAATTTGGCGTATCGCCGTTTGCCGCGATGCTATTGGGCATGACCACCGGGATTGGTGGCGGCATCGTGCGTGATCTACTGGTGGTGCGTACGCCCGTGGTGTTGCAGGCCGAGTTGTATGCCGTGGCCGCCTTGCTCGGCGGTGGCGTGGTGGCCTTGGCGCAGGTCTTCGACTGGCCGCGAACCCCGGCTATGCTGATCGGTGCGGTGGCGTGTTTCGGTTTGCGTTACATGGCGATCCGCCACGGCTGGCAATTGCCGGTGGCACGCGCGAAGTGAGAACCGCGCCGCGTCCAGCGCACACCCTACCCGGGCGTACTCTGGCAGACTTGGCGGCATGAATGCCGTTGCTTTTGAACCCACGTTTTTGAGTCGCCCGCGCGTGAGCGCGGCGGGCTTTCGTCGCGCACTCGTGGCCGGCATGCGACGCGTGCTGGAACGACGCGAGCACTTGAATCGCATCAATGTGTTCCCGGTGCCCGATGGCGATACCGGCAGCAATCTGGCCTTTACCCTTCATGCCGTGCTGGCAGGCGGCTTGAGTCGCCCCGCGACTTCGGTCGGTGCGTTGATGCGCGCCGTTGCCGAAGATGCGATCGAAGGCGCACGGGGCAATTCCGGTGCGATCCTGGCGCAGTTCTTTTGTGGCATCAGCGAGGCCTTGGGTGATGCGCGACAGCTCAGCCCGGAGGGCATTGCCTTGGCCGTTCGTGCCGGCTCCACGCACGCGCGCAGCGCCTTGGCACAACCGCGCGAAGGCACCATTCTCAGTGTCATCCAAGCCTTTGCCGAGGCCTTGCAGGCGCCGGCGCGCAATCTCGAATCCTGGTTCGGCGCGGCGCTCGACACGGCGCGTTCAGCGCTGGCCGACACGCCCCGCCAGCTTGCGGTGTTGCGGCAGGCCGGCGTGGTGGATGCCGGGGCGCAGGGTTTCGTGGATCTGATCGAAGGCATCCACGGCTTCATCCTCGATCAACGCGTGTCGCAAGGCGTGGCGGAGCTCGACGAAGAAGACTATTCGACGCTGGAGTGGCATGCGGAAGCCGATGCCGACAAGCCGTGGTGTAGCGAGTGTTTGATCACCGGGCCGGCCTTGCAGCGTGATGCCTTGCGCGCAGCCCTGGTCGATCTGGGTGCCGATTCGGTGGTGCTGGCCGGTTCCGCCACGCGGGCTCGCCTGCATGCGCATGTGGCCGATCCAGGAGCTCTGTTCGAGTTGGCAGGCCGTTTTGGTGCCGTCAGTGCGCGCAAGGCCGAGGACATGCGCGCCCAACACCGTGCCGCGCAACGACACGCACGCGTAACCGTTGTCACCGATTCGGCCTCGGACCTGCCGGCGGGCATCGGCGAGCAATTGCCCTTGGACGTTGTGCCGGTACGGGTCAGTTTCGGTGACGAGGATTTTCTGGATCGGGTGTCGATCAGCCACGCCGAGTTCTATCGCCGCCTGCGGGAAGGCGGGGTGTTGCCACAGACCTCACAGCCGCCACCGGGCGATTTCCGGCGTTGCTTTGAACTGCTGTTGTCGCACTCGGAGTCGGTCGTCTATGTAGGTTTGGCGCGCGTGCTCAGCGGCACCTTGCAATCGGGCGAAGCGGCCGCTTCGCGTTGCGGGGCAGGGCGCGTGCGTGTGATCGACAGTGGTCAAGTGTCGTGCGCACAGGCCCTGTTGGCGATCGCCGCGGCCGAATGTGCCCATGCCGGTGGCAGTGTCGCTGAGATCGAAGCCCTGCTGGCTCAGTTGCGCGCGCAGACCTACCTGTTTGCGGCGGCACGCGACATTCAGCACGCCGTGCGCGGAGGACGCGTCCCCCATTGGATTCTGCCGCTGGCGCGCACTCTGGGCTTGACCGCCATCGCACGGATGCGAACGGACGGGCGACTGGCTGTGAACGGCGCGTTGTTTGGAAAGCACCGCGTGCCCGAACGCTTTGCGCGCTATCTTGCGCGCCGATTGCCGCGTGCAAACCGCTGGCGGGTGATGGTGGGGCATTGCGATGCCGCCGAGGAAGCCGCGGCCTTGCTCTCGGCTCTTCGGCAACGCCTTGCGGTGACGCGTCACTGGCTGGTTGAAACCGGCCCTGCGATTGGTGCGCACGCAGGCCCAGGCACCTTGGTTGTCGGGTTTTCGCCCGAGCCCGGCCAAGAAGGATGAGTTGAAGCCATGCTCAGCGTCGTCTGCCTGGTTCTCGCCTATCTTTTGGGCTCGTTGTCGGGCAGCCTGCTGCTAGGCCGCATCATCGGCGTGGATATTCGCCGCAGCGGCAGCGGCAATGCCGGTGGTACCAATGCTTTTCGGACACGAGGCTGGCGCTTTGCGCTGGGCGTGGTGGTGATTGATGTCGGCAAGGGCGCGCTGGCGGCCTGCGTACCGGCATGGCTGGGCGCGTCCAGCATGAGCTTGGCGGGGCTACAGGCCGCTTGCATCCTGGTGGCGGCGGCAGGACACACCTGGCCGATCTTTTTCGGTTTCCGCGGTGGGAAGGGTGCTGCGGTGTTGCTGGGAGGCTTGATGGTGTTTTGGCCTTCCGCGGTGTTGGTGGTGATTGCGGTGTGGCTGGTGGTGCTGGTGCTCAGTGGTTATGTCGGCTTGGCCACGATGTTGGCGACAAGCGCTTTGTTGCCATGGGCCGTGATCCAGCAGGGCGCGACCTTGACCGGCGCCCTGTGGTTTGCATTGGCCGCGAGTAGTTTCATCGTGTTCACCCATCGTGCCAACGTGCAGCGCCTGTGGGCGGGGAACGAATATCGATTCGAAAATCTGCGGCTGTTTGCGCGCAAGCGCGAGCGCGGCTCAGGTTCCGAGTGAGCCGGTCAGTTCCAGGCCTTCGGTTGCCTGACGCAGTTGCGTGATCAGCGAGCGCAAGTTGCGCTCCAACAAGCGGCTGTCATCGAGCACGCGCGCCATGCCCGATTCCAGCGAGTCGGCCAATTCATGCGGTGACAGCTCACGCGTGCGTGAGCCGTTGCGGCTGACGAAGAGATAACGACCCGAGTAGGGGCTGGTCCAGCACAGCCGCGCGCGCTCGCCTTCGCTGGTGGGTGATCGACGAAATTCGAACCACGTATCCGGCTGCAAGGCGCGCAGTTCGGGGCGCGGCGCCTGTTCGAGCATGGCCGCATCGGGTTGATTCTCCAACTGTGCGTCTTGCCAATGCGTGGCGATATCGGCCTGCAACAGGCTGGGATCGGTCTCGTAGACGAACTCCGGTGGCTCTTCACCGGTTGCCTGGGTTTCAAGGAAGGCTTCAAGGCGCTGTACCAGCGATTCGATCTCGCTGTCGTACTGCGTTACCCCTCCCAAACCCTGACGCAGACGCTGGGGCAAGGTTTCGCGGGCTTGTTGGAGGCGCGCGGAATCGCTTGGGTGGTTGTTGCACTCATCCACCCAGAGCAATTCATCGATGAAAGCCAAAGCCTTCAGGAACTCCTGACTGTTTTCGCTGTGACGCAGCCACAGCAGGGCCAGATGATGCGCCCAAGGCCCGCGCAACAATTGCCGGACCCACGGCAAGGGTTCGTGTGAATGCAGTCTTTGCTGAATCAGGGCACTGACCCGGTTGCGCGCCAGTTCAAGGCGCTCGCGACCGATCACGGTGTCGATGGTGCGAGATTCGGCCAGCTCGGCGCGCCGCTGCACGGCACCCTGTTGCAGGTGCAAGGCATTGAGCGCGTGCGAATACTCGATCGACTGCACGCCCTCGCGGTGCGCGGCCAACTGCTCGACAGTCAGGGCGACCTGCTTGAGCACGTCGCCCGCCGGGTCGGACGCGTCGCACCAGCCCACGGCGGTCGCGCCCAGTTGATCCAGAAGCTCACGCGCCGGGTGCTTGTTGCCGCGCAAGAGTTCCGGCTCGCGCAGTGCCGTGCGCAGGAAGGGCACGTGCAGACGCGCAAGCAACTTGCGCATCGCCGAAGGCAGCTCCGAATCCGCACGAATACGGGTGAACAACAAGCCGATCATGTCGATCACGTCTTCGTCGTCACTGGACAGTTGTGCGAGCTCGGATCGAGCCAAGGCGCGGGATTTGCTGAGTAACTGCCCCTTGAAGGCGAGGGGGTCTTCGTCGAAGGTCCACAGTTCATCCAGTGCTTGGTCCAGAACCTCACGATCAAGCACGGGCCCGTCCGAGTGGGGCACTGCAGCAGGATCCAGAGTCAGGGCTTGATTGACGCGCTCACGCCGATTGAAGCTGACCAGACGCTGCAACTCATTGATGCGCTCGTCGTTACCGTCAGGCACCAGCACAGGCGCGCTTGCCGGTTCGGGTTTCTTGACCTGGGTATCTGCCGGCACCGGGCGCGGCACTCGCTGCGGTGAGGGCGCCCGGACGCGTGCAACGAACTCGGTCGCGGTGTCGGGCAAGTCCGGGAGCACGCCAGCTTCCCGCAGGCAGGCATTCAGCTCGGCATAGAGTGGTTCGGCCACGGGTATCAGATGTACGCCAAACAGACCGACCGCGATCAGGCGGATTTCGACATTGATATTGATCTCGTCGAGCGCGGCACGAAAGGCGCGGCTCAATCCCCGCGGAGAGATCGCCGAGGTCAATGGATCCTTGGGGGGCGGTTGTTGGGCGAGTGCGGACAATCGGGCCAGCAAGGCGGTCAGTGCCGGCTCAACCAGGCGCGAGACATGCTGCGCCTGCAGTTCAAGCTGCATGGTTTCTTCTTGTTCGTCCTTCCCCAGCAAGGCGAGTGCGCCGCGCAGTGGCGTGTACTCATCGTTTTCGCGGGCCGGATGCAGGCTTTGATCGGCATATTGCAGGAAACGTATTTCCAGGTCCGCACGCGCCAGGCGCAGGTTGCGCAAGGCGTCGAAGTAGAGCTGTTGTTGGGCGCCGGTACGACTCCGCTCAGCCAGATTGAACAGGCGATCGTCCAGATCATCGAAGATGTCACGCAATGGGCGTGCCAATCGCTCCTGCATGATGCCATGCAGGTGAGCGTGCAGTTCGACGGGCGACCTGTCTGACTCCATGCTCATGCTCCGACCTTGCCTTGCGTCAGCAGGATGGCCTCGGAATCCAGCATGACCGGAATGCCGTTTTGAATCGGATAGGCGCGACTCCCATCGGCCACGATCAAGGCGGCATCGAAAGCTTCCCTGGACGCTGGATTCGCCACCGCAAGGTTCACCGTGGCACGCCTGATATCCTCCAACTGCGCTCGTGAAGCCAGCGCAAGGGGTTGTCCTGTCACAGGACAGCGCAAGATTTCAAGCAGTCGTGTGTCCAGGGCCATGATTCCAGAGGTGGTGGTCTTGGCCCAGATTTTGTCAGCGCGGCCGCGTGACTACAATGGGCAAAGTCGCAAAAAGGTATGGAACATGGATTTGAGTCGGAAGGTCGTGGTTGGGTTGGTCATGGGTTCGCGCTCGGATTGGGAGACGATGCGCCATGCCGCCGCGCGTCTGGAGGCCTTGGAAATCGCTTTTGAACAGGAAGTCGTTTCGGCCCACCGCACGCCTGAGCGCTTGTTCGACTATGCGCGATCGGCGCGTGATCGCGGCCTGCGACTCATCATTGCCGGTGCCGGCGGTGCGGCGCATTTGCCCGGCATGTTGGCGTCGATGACGCCGCTGCCGGTGTTGGGTGTGCCGGTGCAGTCGCGGGCGCTCAATGGTCTGGATTCATTGCTGTCAATTGTGCAGATGCCGGCGGGCGTGCCGGTCGCCACCTTCGCCATCGGCGCGGCCGGAGCCAGCAATGC
>CAUJJS010000220.1 GCA_963205415.1 Pseudomonadota bacterium | reverse complement strand
TGCGTACACTGTCAAAGATCCGGTCGAAACCTACGACACTTGCGTGTCAACACTGACGTGTCACCTCGGTTTCTTCAACTTGGGCATTTCGTCCAAGCGAGCCGCTCACTATACACCACTTTTTCCGTTCGTCAACACTTGTTTCGAAGAATGTTCAGCCTCTCGTCTCAAGTGCCGCCGACCACAATGGGCATGTCGTTAGCGGGCCGCGCAGTTTAGACCGGATCCGCCCACTGTCAAGCCTCAGCCTCACCCTCAGCCTCTTCGTGCATCTGCGTGACTCTGTGTGCGTGGCTCTGCCTCTCATCTCAATCGCATCGCCAGCGACGACGCCCTACCTGCACATTGCGCTCAATGGTTGCCACCTTGGCCATGGTGCGTACGAGCCCCATTTTATGCACCTCGACGAAGCTGGCCTCCACCAGACTCAACGACTTGCTGGCAGCGTGAGCACTGTTGGTGGGTACGTGCATTGAAGTCAAAAAACACGTGGCCGCACCAACCGGCGCGGCCACTGCGTGTTCAGTCATTTTTCGCTGTCAAACCATCTGGCGGCGACTGCCCCAAGCCATCAGCCCCAGAAAGCCCCCCAGCAGAACCAACAAGCCGGTACTCAGTGCCGGTACGAGCTTGGGTGGGTCAGTGAGGGCGCCCGCCGGTGGTGGCACGTTGGCCGAGCCAAAGCCATCGACATACACATAACCGCCATGTCCGCCCAGTGAGCAGTCGGCAGCAATCACCGTCAACTCGATTTGCTGACCAATGGCGGACATGGGCAGAGGCACGTCCACCGTCTGGAAGTCTAGATATTTCCAGCTGCCAGCAGTCTTGTAGGTCACGCCAGGCTGGCCAGAATAGGCAAACTGTTCGAATACCACGGTATTGGTGGTGGTGTTCTTCAGGGCGACATAGAAGTACGGTTGTTCGTGTGGCGAATGACCCGGATCTTCCACGACTGGCGCAAACGAAAAGCGAATGTGGGGCACGCCATCGATGGGGTCGATGTCGGCATTAGACACGGTGTCGACCTGGGTCAGGGTCGTGACCAGCGAACCGCCTGACTCATCGTTGATCTTGGCCGTCTGTGACCCAACCCGCGGCAGTGTCAGGTCCGGTGCACGTGGATCGGGGGCGTTACCGACAATGGTTGCGGGGCCCGCAGCCCCCGGGTTGATGACGACGTTGGCGCCGGTGAACGGCGGGGTGATGGGACTCAGGCCGGGGTTGGTGCCACCGCCGAGTGTCCAACTGGCAAAACTGCCCGCCTCGAAACCACCGTTTTGGAAGATGGCGAGCGCCGGCACGGTCACGCCGACGAGAATCGCGGCCAATGCAATACGCAAGGCGTTGGGGGTGCGAGGGAGAAGAGGCATCGGGTTGATTTCCTGTATTTCCTGTAATTGGGTGCAAATCGGTGGGTGGCCAACGGGGTGCTGGTCACGCGCCAATTTAGGTCGCCGAACGAAGTCGGGATACCCCGCAAACAGGGGGTGCACAAGGCTTTGACAAACCAAACGCCGCCCTTCGTCGCCTGCTGCGGCGGAGGACGGGCACTTGGTGCGTTTCAGCGAATCAAGCGTTCGCTGACCAGCTTTTCCACGACCGACGGATCGGCCAAGGTGGTGGTGTCGCCCAGTTGATCAGGTGCGTTCTCGGCGATCTTGCGCAGGATGCGGCGCATGATTTTGCCCGAGCGCGTTTTTGGCAGGCCCGCGGCCCATTGCAGGTGATCGGGTGCCGCGATCGGGCCGATTTCCTTGCGTACCCACGCCACCAGTTCACGGCGCAGCTCGTCGCTCGGCGTTTCGTCAGCGTTGAGGGTGACGTAGACGTAAAGGCCCTGCCCTTTGATGTCGTGCGGAAAGCCCACGGCTGCGGCTTCCGCCACCTTGGGGTGCAGCACCAGAGCGCTTTCGATTTCGGCGGTGCCGATGCGGTGGCCGGAGACGTTGATCACGTCATCCACGCGCCCGGTGATCCAGTAGTAGCCATCGACATCACGGCGACAGCCATCGCCGCTGAAGTAGGTGCCCGGATAGGGTTTGAAATAGTTGGCCACGTAACGTTCGTGATCGCCCCACAAGGTGCGGAACTGGCCGGGCCAGGAGTCGAGAATCACCAGATTGCCTTGGGTCTCGCCTTCCAGTTGCTTGCCCTCGGCATCGACCAGGGCCGGGCGCACGCCGAAGAAGGGTCGCGTTGCCGAACCCGGCTTTTGCGGTGTAGCACCCGGCAATGGCGCAATCAGGATGCCGCCGTTCTCGGTTTGCCACCAGGTATCCACGATCGGGCAGCGCCCATCACCCACCACGCGGTAATACCACTCCCAGGCTTCCGGATTGATCGGCTCACCAACGCTGCCCAGCAAACGCAGGCTGGCGCGCGAGGTGCGCTTGACCGGCTCCTCACCTTCACGGCGCAAGGCGCGAATCGCGGTGGGTGCGGTGTAGAAGATCGTGACCTTGTGCTTGTCGATCACTTCCCAGAAGCGCGAAAAGCTGGGGTAGTTCGGCACGCCTTCGAACATCACCGTGGTGGCGCCATTGGCGAGTGGGCCATAGACGATGTAACTGTGGCCGGTGACCCAGCCGATGTCGGCGGTGCACCAGTAGATGTCGTCTTCCTTGAGATCGAACACCAGCTCGTGGGTGTAGCTGACGTGGACCAGATAGCCGCCGCTGGTGTGCACCACGCCCTTGGGCTTGCCGGTGGAACCGGAGGTGTGGAGGATGAAGAGGGGGTCCTCGGCATCCATCACTTCCGGCGTGCACGTCGGCGGCTGACCTTCGACCAGCACGTCGTACCAGCGGTCGCGCGGGGCCTGCATCTGTACCGGATTGCCGGCATGACGCACCACGATCACGGTCTCGACGCTTGCCGTATCGGCGCGCTTGAGGCACTCATCGACGTTGACCTTCAAGGCCACCGACTTGCCACCGCGCAGACCCTCGTCGGCGGTGATAATCACCCGCGCGCCGGCATCGGCCACACGCGTCGCCAAGGAGTCCGGTGAGAAGCCGCCGAACACCACGATGTGGATGGCACCGATGCGTGCGCAGGCCAAAAGCGCCACGGCGGCTTCGGGAATCATCGGCAGATAGATCGCCACCCGATCGCCCTTGCCGATGCCGAGGTTGCGCAGCGCATTGGCCAGTCGGCATACGCGCGCATGCAGTTCGCGATAGCTGATGTACTCGGATTTGGAAGGATCATCGCCCTCCCAGATGATCGCAGTCTTGTCGCCACGCGTGGCCAGATGCCGGTCCAGGCAATTGACCGAAAGATTCAACTGGCCATCTTCGAACCAACGGATGTGCACATCGTCGGGTGCGAACGAGGTGTCCTTGATCTTGGTGGGAAAACGAATCCAGTCCACACGTTCGGCGATCTTGCGCCAGAAGGCTTCGGGCTGCTCGACCGATTCCTGATACAGGCGTTCGTATTCGGCCGTCGAGATGTTGGCCTTGGCGCAAAATTCGGCCGAGGCCGCGTGGATGGTGTCGTCTGTCATGGGTTTTCCTGAGGCAAATGAATCGCGTCGCAAACACGACGCGACCGTTCAAACGTATTGGCTACCCGGTTGGTCGATCCAGATGCGCAACACCGTGCGATCATCCTGGCCCAGATCGATGAAGCGGAAACCGGCCCAATGGTGACCGGGTGAGTTGGCCGGCTCCGACCACAGTTGGTGCGCGCCCACGCTCAGCTCGCGCAGGTTGCCGGCCACGTCCGACACGGTGAAACGCAACTGATACAGGGCGTCATCGGTCATGGGGCGATTGGTCAGCAGCATCATGCCGGTGTCGGAAATGTTGCCGATCAGACCGACCACGGTTTCAAGCATGGCATCGGTGACATGGACCGGCTCGGTGACGTGCTTGCGCTTGGCGCGACGATATTCCTGATTCATGGCCTTGTCCTCAAGCGGAGGCAGCGGCCTCGGAGCCGCCACGAGAGAAGGAGCGCAGGGTCGACACGATCGACTTCCAGGCGCGGTCCACAATCGATCCGCCTTCGCTTTCCACGATGGTGACATTGCCGCGATTGAGCTCGCGCGCCAGCCAGGTCAGGGTGTAGTCGCCGGCACGCTGGCCTTTGAAGTTCACGAACACGCAACGGTCGGTCACGGTACTGAACCAGGACATGCGGCGTTTGGCCTTTTCGCCCTGCTGGTTGACCGTGAATTCGAACCAAGTGCCGAACGGCAGGCGCTTGATGCGCTCGTGCCAAGTCTGTTCGGCGTCGGACAGGGGGGCTGCCCGCTCGCCCATCTTGCGCGCGGAAGCGCGCTCGCCGGATTTGACATCCTGTCCAAGACGGTCACGACCACGCAGCTTTTCGGTGAGGACCGCAACCGGAGCCTGTGACTCTGCAGCAGCGCCAGTCGCATCGGCTGCCGCATCGGTTTGCGCCGACTCGTCCTCGGGGCTGTTGGCCGACGCCTGGACCACGGCCAGCAAACGGCTTCCGATGTCGGTGGCGTCGGCTTGGTTGTAACCCACCCGCGTCAGCGCGCTACCGATCTCCGCGCTCATGGCCTTGGCTTCCGCCTCGGGCAGCGTCGTCCCTTGGCCTTGATGGAGGCTGGTTGCAACCAGTTTCTCGGCAAGGCTCAAGTGCTGCCGATAGGCCGGCGCCTGTTCACCGCCACGCAGCAAGGCCAAGGACAGCACGTCGATCCAGGCCTCTTCCAGCAGGGTGCGCAGGAAGCTCGGCACGGCCTTGTCCGCCAGGATGGCCGCGACGGCTTCTTCGGCTTTGAGGCGTGCGATTTCGAGTTTCTCACGCCCCCGCGCCGCTTCGATCTGGCGGCGCTCGCTGATCTCAGCCTTGCGCTGTTGAGTCTGCAGATGAGAGGTGAGGTTCGTTACCAGATCATCGAAGAACTCCGGCTCCTGCACCGTTTCTTCATTGGCGCGACGTACCAGTGACGCCATCTTCTGCAGCAAGTCGCGATCGATCTCGTCCTCATTGCCCCAGTAGCTGCTGGTTTCGGCCACCACTTCCAACAGCCGCCTCGCGGGATGCGCGTGATCCGTGAAGAACGCCTGATCCTTGATTGCCACCCGCAGCAGAGGCAGTTGCAGGCGTGACAGCAGGTGGCCACCCGTGCTCTGCGGTCGCACATCCTGCCCGATCTGCTCGAACAGCATCCCGACCAAGTCCACCGTGTCTCCCAGCTCGGCAGACAGTTGGGGGGCATTACCTTCCGGCGACTGCTGGCGCAGATGCGCCATCAGGTCGCGTTTGATTGCACCAAACGAAAGGGCCGCGCCTTCCTCGTGGTGGGAATTCAGACGCTCCTGCAGATGATCCAGGCCTTTCTGGACTTGCGCCGCATTCGCGGTAGGGGCGTTGGATAAGGTCGGCTTGAGTCGATCCAGCAAGCCGCGCCGCGCGGACAGGAGGCGCCGCAAGGTGTCGAACAGATCCACTTCGCTACCGGCATCGGCACGCGGGGTTACGGTATACCCCCACGGAAGAACGGCGTGGCCTTCGCCGTCAGGCTCAAAGGTCTCGGTAAACGCGGCCGACTCGCCGGTGGTTATGGCGTTGGGTGTGCGTGGCGACTGCGGACGCGGTGGCGGAAACAAGCCGGCATGGCCGGCACCGACTGATGGGGCGGACGGCGCTTTGGGCGGCATACCACCACCGCGCAGCGGCATGCCGCGCAGGTCCGGCGCATCGGCTGGCAGAGCGTGCAACGAGGGTTCGTTATTGGCCACCGATCCCGCCGCACCACCGGCAGGCGCCGCGCGTCGCTGCTGCGGCGCACGCGGCGCAACATAGGTCAGGTGCGGCAAGACACCTTGTTCGACCAGATAGCCGTTGAGCATGTCGATCAGCGGTGTCAGGTTTTGCAACACCATGTGGTCGAACTGCTGGTAGACCAAGCCCCGCTGTTCGAGATCGAAATCAAAGCACGACACCGCGTCGCGCAGGACCCGGCAAATGCGTCGCGGCCCCAGCGGCAAATGTTCGATGTCAAAGGCCGGCACCCGCCCCACCACGCCAAGACGTTGACCCAGCAGGAACAGCGCAAGGTTGTTGCGCGACTCGCAGCGGGTGGCCATTTCCTTCAGCGTCACGGTTTCATCCATGGCGCTGGTTTCAACCAGACTGAAATCACTGAAATGCAGATTTGCGTTCTGCGCCGGTGCCGTGACCGGTGGGTCCGTCAGCGTGGCGATTGCATGCTGCAGACCGGTGATGAAGGCCGGGGTGAGCTGATGGCGGCGCTCATGGATCCGACGTTGCGCGGCCAGCAAGGCCGCCTGGACCTCGTTGCTGCGCGCCTGCTCTGCGGTACGAAACAGTTGGCGCTCGAGCTCATCGAGCACCATTTCAAGGCGCCGACCGAACTCGTCGGCGCAATAACCATAAAGGCCTTCCAACAGCGCCATCTGTCGTGGCGCGAAGCCACGCGAAGCGAGCTGCTCATGAAGCCGTGCCACAACATTCCCCGAAGCTGAGACCGGGCCTTGCATGATGCCTATCCATCCGAGCTGATCCAGACGCTCGATCTTATGACAGGGATCACACCGTGACCAGAGGGAAATCATGGCCGCACGCCAAGCCCCCACGGACGTGGGCCACTGGCCGTGCTTCGGGTTTATCGCGTGGGCGCGATCAATCGCCGCGCCAACGCAAACTCACCAGTGCCGTGGTACCCGGGGTGTGGTAACCCTCCACCAAGGCGTAATCGCGGTTGGCAAGATTGTCCACGCGTGCGTCCAGGCTCCAAGTCGCGTTCAGCGGCAGGTGCGAGCGCAAAGCAAGCAAGCCATAGCCGCCCAGCGTGCTACCGGCGTAATCCGGTCGGGCGGACGACGCCATCGCTTCGATTCCCACGCGCAGGCCCGAGTCGAATCCGCGCTCGATCAGCACATTGGCCTTGCGCGCCGGACGCCGCAGCAAGGCCTCGCCGGTGTCGCGATTGCGGGGCTGTTGCCAGGTGGCGTTGGCATCCACACTCCAGGCGCCGGCCTGCCAGCGCCAGCCGAGTTCGGCACCCTCGATGTGGGCGCGGGCGATGTTGATGGCCTGCGCTTGGGGGCCACTGAAGTCGATCAACTGGTCGATGTTGTTGCGAAACGCCCGCAGCTCGAAGGCACCGGCCGCGTCCGTGCTCAGGCGCGCGGCCAGTTCGGCATTGCGGGCACGCTCGGCCTTGAGTTCGGGATTGCCCGCATACCAACCGCCCCAGCCGGGGGAATACAGCTCGTTCATGGTGGGCGCACGGAAACCTTCGCCCCAGCTCGCCGACACGCGCCATGCCGAGGAAACATCCCAGGCCCAGGCCGCCGCCAAGCTGGATTCGCCGCCATAAACACTGTTGTCGTCATAGCGCCCGGACGCTTCCACGGTGTGCTGGGCGACGCGGTACTGCCAGCGCGCAAAGCCCGAGGCGGTGTGGCGCGATTGCTGATAGACGGTACTGCCGGCCCCATAGGTGTCGAACTGCGCGCCGCGCTCGTGCAGCCAAGCCAAACCGAGGGTGGTGGTGCTTGCGCCACGATCAAGGGTGTGCAACCAGTCGGCCTGCTGGCGACGCGAACGATAGGCCGTCGTGAACGCCGGTGTGTCCAAACGATCGCGCCCTGCACCCAGCACGAGCTGATGCTGCCAGTGATCGGCCAGTGCGCCGCTGAGCGAAAGCGATTGCACGTCCTGACGGGTGCGCGATTGTCCTTGGTCGAAGTCGATCACATCGTCGGTGTGCAGCGCACTCAACGCCAGCTTCTGCTGGCCCAGCATCAGATCGGCGGCCAGGCTGGCATTTCGCAGCTGTGCACCGTCACGGTCGGGGTCAAAGCTGAAGTTGCTCGGGCGGGTGGCGTTCTGGCCACGACTTTCCAGCCAGCCGAGCTGCGCGGAAAAGCCGCCGCGCTCGCCACGATGCCCAAAGCCCGCATCCACGCCGTAGGTGTCGTGATTGCCAATCTGCACGCTGCCCTCACTGCCCTCGGCACGGCGGGTAAAGATCTGCAGCACGCCCCCCAAGGCATCGGCGCCCCAGAGCGCGGCACGCGGCCCACGCACGATTTCGATCCGCTCGATCTGGGCAATCGGCAGATGCTCCCAGGCATAGGCGCCCGTTCCCAGAGCGCTCACGCGCACGCCATCGATCAACACCAGGGCGTGATTGGAATTGGTGCCTCGAATGAACACGCTGGCCTGCTGACCCAAACCACCGCCGCGCACGATGTCGATGCCGGCCACGGTGCGCAACAGCTCAACGACATCCATGCTGCCGGCGCGTTCAATCGCCTGTCGGTCAATCACATCGATGGCGGTCAGGGCATCGCCCTGATTCTCCGCAATGCGCGAAGCCGTCACCACGACGGTTTCGGTGCGGTGCTGGGCCAGCACCGGGGTAGCCGCCATGGCAAGGGCGAGCAGGGACAGGGAACGCAACATGGAAGGGATTCTCCGGAAGATTCGCGATATGAGTCGCGATGATCGGCGGAGGAACGCAACACACCGCGCACGTCAGGCGGCTACCGGAACGTTCACCCACGTCGCCCACCGCAACGCCAGTTCTGACCACCGCACCAAGGCGATGGTCTGTGCGACAGGCCGGTCTCCGGACTCGCAGGGGCGTGTGACGCCAAACGAAATCGCCTTCCCGGCCGTGGGCCAGTGGCCGCGACGGGTGCTCGCACCGGCCGCATGACTTCTTCACCTGCTTACCGTTGCGGGGGCAGCGCCGGACTTGCACCGGCTTCCCGAGCACCTGAAGCGCGCGCAGTGTAACAGTGCCAGCGCGGAATCAGCTCACGGCCGCGGCCGGTTCACCCAAGTGCGCACGCGCGCTGGCCAAGGCAGCCACGAAATCAGGCGCATTGGCCAACAGTGCCGGATGGCGATCCAAGCCCATCAAGCTCATGGTGCGCTGCGGCTGGCCCTGCATACCAGAGAAGATCGCCGCGATCCCCTGTTTCTGACAGCGATTCAGAAGCGAACGCAGTGCTGCTTCGCCCGAGGCGTCGATCATCGGCACCTCACGCATGCGCAGGATGAACACGCGCGTGCCCCTCGGAATCTGGTTGAACACGTCATCGAGCCGATTGACGGCGGCAAAGAACAGCGGTCCCGACACGCGACAGGCCTCCACACCCTGCGGCAGGGCCTCACGCTGTTCGAAACCGGCGCGTTCGGTCGCATCGGTATCGGGATTGAGGTCGGCCTGGATGTCCACCGCGGCGCTCATGCGCTGCATGAAGACAAACGCAGCCAGCACCACGCCCACCTCAATCGCCACGGTCAGATCAAAGACCACGGTCAGGATGAAGGTGGCCAGCAGCACCAATCGATCCCCACGCGAGGAGCGCATCAGGTGGCGGAAGCGATGCACCTCGCTCATGTTCCAAGCCACAAGCAACAGCACCGCCGCCAGCGCCGGCAAGGGCACATAGGCCATCAGTTCCGCGCCCAGCAACATGAACACCAGCAGGAACAGGGCGTGGGCCATGCCCGCCACCGGCGAACGTGCTCCGGCGCGGATGCTGGTGGCGGTGCGCGCGATGGCGCCGGTGGCGGGCAGTCCACCGATCATGGCCGAGCCGACATTGGCCACGCCTTGTGCCACCAGTTCGGCATTGGAACGGTGGTGGCCATCGGTCATGCCGTCGGCCACGACCGCCGACAACAGCGATTCCACCCCGGCCAGAAAGGCGATGGTGAAAGCCGAAGGCAAGAGCTCGGCCATGCGCGCCATTGAAAACTCGGGAAAATGGATCTGCGGCAGGCGGGTCGGAAGGGCACCAAAGGTGCTGCCGATGGTGGCCACCGACACCAGTGTGCCGGCCAAGGCTCCCAGAATCACCACGATCAGGAACGCCGGCCAGTTGGGTCGCCAGCGCCTCAGGCCCAGCAGCACCGCCAGACACGCCAGAGTCATAAGCAGCGCCGCCGGCTGCAGGCTGTCCATGTGGCTGAAGTAACTGTGCAGGCGTTCGAAGAATTCACCCGGAAGCTTGTCGATCGACAGGCCCAGCGCATCCTTGATCTGGCTGACGAAAATCGTCACTGCGATGCCGGCGGTGAAGCCGGTGACTACCGGCTGCGGCATGAACTTCATCAGGTTGCCCAAACGCAACACGCCCGCCAGCACCAGCAACACCCCCGCCATCAAGGTGGCCAGCAACAGGCCGTCGTAGCCGTAACGCTCGATGACGTTGAACACCACCGGGATGAAGGCTGCCGTCGGCCCGCCGACCTGCACCTTGGAGCCGCCCAGGGCCGAAATCAGAAAGCCCGCGATGATGGCGGTGTGCAGGCCTTTGTCGGGCGTAGTGCCCGAAGCGATGGCCAGCGCCATGGCCAAGGGCAGCGCCACCACCGCCACCGTCAGGCCGGCGATGGCGTCGGCGCGCATATCGTTCAGGTGATAGCCATGGCGCAGCACCGACACCAGCTTGGGTTCGAATGCGCGACCCGGCAAACGCCCGGCGAGGTTCATGGCTTGGGTATCAGTTCTGCGCCGGGCTGATGTCCGGCAGGCCGTTCATCAGCCACCACCGCTTGGCGTCTTCATCCCAACGCCAGTGCTCGCGTGCCAGCACCGTGCGTTCCACCAGGGTGTGCCGATTGACCAGACGAATTTCCACCATCTGCATCAACTCAGTGTCCGAAATCGGCTGAATGCCCTTGACCAGATAACCGGTACATTCCACTTGCGAAAAACGCTCGCGCTCCAGACTGGTGATGGGATGTTTGCTCAGATAGTCCGGATCAATCATGCCCACGGCATCGTCGATATGCCCCCAGCGGATCGCTCCGGCATAACTGAACAGGGTGCTGTCGCGCAGTTGCTGCTTGGAGCCCACCCCGCAGGCGCCGAGCATGGCCACGAGCACGAGCGCGCAGGTCAGGCGAAAGAAAACCGACATGGCAAGGTCCTTGTGTGAAGGTTTCAACGTGACTCTTCCGTGACAGCCTTGAAGCGATCTTCGAACCATGCCGACAGGTCCGCGATCTCCTCGGCACACACGGCATGCTGCATACGATAGCGCCGCCAGTGCAGGGCGTAACCCGCGTGTTCCAGGTACTGCCGGCTGGCATCGGCGCGCGCCAGAGCGATCACCGGGTCCAGATCGCCGTGGGCCATGAAGATCGGCGTGGCGCGGTTGGCCGGACTGGCTTCATCGGTCAGTGTTTCCGCCAGCGGCAAATAGGTGGACAAGGCCACGATGCCCGCCAACGGCGCGGCGTGACGCACACCGGCATTGAGCACGATCGCCCCGCCTTGGGAAAACCCGGCCAACACGATGCGCTGGCTGGGAATGCCACGCGCCACTTCGCGTGCAATGAGCTGCTCCACGCGCTGGATCGAGGCGCGAATGCCGGCCTCATCCTGCGGGATTTGTGGATCGAAACCGAGGATGTCGTACCACGAACGCATCCGCATGCCACCGTTGATGGTGACCGGCGCCACCGGCGCGTGCGGAAACACGAAACGCAGCGTCGGCCAGTGCGGACGCACCAATTCTGGCACGATGGGCGCAAAGTCGTGGCCATCGGCGCCCAGGCCGTGCAGCCAGATCACCGCCCAGCGTGGGTCGGGGCCGGTTGCGTGTTCCACGCCATCGAAAGCAGCTTGAGTCATCGGATCGTCGCAGGGCTTCAGGAAACCTGTTCAGTGTGACGGAAAGCTTGCGTCGATCACATCCTGGAAGGGCACATCGCCCTCCAAGGTGCCCAGATTCTGGCCCCAATGCCCTCCCAGGCGTGAGGCGACAAACGCCCCGCTCACCGCGCTGCGGCCGCTGCGCAGCAGCTGCACCGCCTGCAGCGCCAAGGCCGTGCGTTCGATGATCCGACGCGCGCGCACTTCGAGCGTGGCCTCGTCGCGCAGGCTTTGTTCGATGCGCCGCACTTCGGCATCCAGCACCGGGCTTTCGCCCCGCACACCCTGCAACTCGGCCAGCAAGGCTTCGCGCGTGGCAGGATCGCGCCGCAAGGCACGCAGCATGTCCAGACACTGCACGTTGCCGCTGCCTTCCCAGATCGAGTTGACCGGCGCCTGCCGGTAGAGTCGCGGCATGATCGAGTCTTCGATGTAACCCGGGCCACCGAGGCATTCCTGCGCCTCGGTCACCATCGGCGGGCAACGCTTGCAGACGTGGTACTTGCCGATCGCGGTGGCGATCCGCGCCAGGGCCGCTTCCTGAGGATCGCGCGCGCCGGCATCGATCGCACGCGCCACGCGCAACGCCAGCACCATGGCGGCTTCCGATTCCAGCGCCAGATCGGCCAGCACATTACTCATCAGCGGCTGCTCGATCAGGCGCTTGCCGAACACGTGGCGCTGACGGCAATGGTGGATGGCCTGCACCAGCGCCTGACGCATGATGCCGGCCGAGCCGATCAGGCAATCCAGTCGCGTCATCGCCACCATTTCCAGGATGTTGGCCACGCCACGGCCTTCCTCGCCGATCAACCAAGCGATGGCGCCGGTGAACTCGACTTCGGAACTGGCATTGCTGCGATCGCCCTGTTTGTCCTTGAGCCGCTCGATACGGAAGTGATTGCGCGTGCCGTCCGGCAAAAAGCGTGGCATCAGGAGGCACGACAGCCCGCCGGCGGCCTGTGCCAAGACCAGAAAGGCATCGCACATCGGCGCCGAGAAAAAGAACTTGTGCCCGACCAGCGCGTAGGCTTCGCCCGGTCCCGCGCCGCCGACAGGCACCGCAAGGGTGGTATTGGCGCGCACGTCGGTGCCACCCTGTTTTTCGGTCATGCCCATGCCGATGGTGTTGCCGAGTTTCTGCTGCGCCGGGACGTCCCGTCCGTCGTAGTGCGGGGCGATGATGCGTGGCAGCCAATCGCGCGCCAATGACGCTTGATGGCGCAAGGCCGGCACCGCCGCGTGGGTCATGGTCAGTGGGCAGTTGTGTCCCTGCTCGGGCTGCATGTGCAAATAGGCCAGCGCCGCACGCACCACGCCCGCGCCAGGCGTGTCAGCGTGGCGATAATCGAAGTTGGACACGCCGTGTTCGATGCCGATCTGCATCAGGCGGTGATAGGCCGGATGGAAGGTCACCGCGTTGATGCGCTCGCCGCGTGCGTCGAACGGCTTGAACACCGGCAGGTGCTGATTGGCTTCAAAGCCCAGGCGCATGGCCTCACCGCCGGCAATCGGCCCAAAGGCAGCAAGCGACGCTTCACCCCAGGCGCCGCCTTCGCGGGCCACCGCCTGTCGCAAGGCCGGATCGCTGGCCCAGCTGTCGTAATCGATCAAAGGCTGCGGCTGGTTGGAGATTTCGTGCGAACGAAACCGATCGGCAATCGACATGGCGTCCGTCCCCAGACACTGAGCAAGCGTCGGCCGATTGTGGGCCCAAACCCGCGTCGCGTCGACTCGGCACGCTCGATATACTTCCAGCCACCTTGTTCACCGCAAGATGCAAGGCTCATCGACAGGAGACGGGCATGAGTGAGGCACAGGTTTTTGCGTTGGGCATCACCTTGGCTTGGCTGGCCGGCATTCGGGCTTATTTGACGGTATTCGGCCTGGGCATCGCCGGTTGGTTTGGCTGGCTGGATCTGCCGGGCTCTTTGTCCTTGTGTGAATCACCTTGGGTCTTGGGTGTGTCCGGCGTATTGGCGGTCGTCGAATTTGCCACCGACAAGATTCCCGGAGTGGATTCGGTCTGGGATTTGCTGCAGACGGTATTGCGCGTGCCGGTCGGCGCATTTCTGGCCAGCGCCGCTCTGGCTGGGCCAGATGGCGAAATGAGCGTGGGCTGGGCCGTGGCTGGCGGCGGGGCGGCGCTTTTGAGTCACTTACTCAAGAGTGGCACGCGCGGCGCGATCAACACCTCGCCCGAGCCCATCAGCAACGTGGTGACCTCCGTGGCCGAAGACGGCCTAGCCGTGGGCACGCTGGCGCTGGTGTTCGCCCATCCATGGCTGGCCTTGGTCTTGGTTCTGGCCATCAGCCTCGCTGCCGCCGTGATCGTGACCTGGCTTGCGCGACGCGTCTGGCATTGGACGCGCCGACCCAAACGGGCAATACCGCCTGACAGTCCCAAGCCGGCGCGGTTATAGTGAGCCTGCCACTGGGGAGAGGTGACGCCGCGTGATGCAGCCGCAGGTCGATCCGGCAGGCCAGGCGTTTCGTTCGCCCGGGTTTGCCGCTTATTACACACAGCGCTTGCACGAACTGCGTGTGCGAGTGACCTACCTGTGCCGCACCGCTTGGGATGCCAATGCGGCTTGGTTGCTGCGGCATGATGTCAGCCGCATCATGCAACAGCTGTTGCGCGATCATTCCGATGCCCCACTTTTCGCTTGGCAAGCATTGGGAACGCATCTGGATGAGGCGCTGGCCTTGTCCGCCCTGCCATCCAGCGAAGTACGGGACGGTATTCTGACGGCCTTCCGGCGAATCGATGTCGCCACCGCCATTCCCGAAACGCGCCAGCCCAGCGTGCGCATCATCGAGAACGGACGCGTCGAAGTTCCGCCGCCCGCCTTTTGGCGACGTTGGACGCACGACGCGGGGCCGGCGAGCTACTCCGAAGCCGCTAATGAGGAGTCATCTCGTATCGAGCCGGTACAAACCCTCGATCTCGAACACGCCGATATCGACGCCATCATCGCCGCGGGCAAGATTGGGACGCCCTCGCTGACGATCGTGCAGGAGCGCATCGCTGCCAACCCCGAGCCGCCACCCGTCGCTGCCAAGACCGCGACCGATGACTTCATCGTCGCCAGCACCGACGCCAATCGTCACGACAGCGACTACGACTGGGGCCTCGATTCAACGACCGCCAGCAAGGATCAGTCCTTGGATGCATTCTGGGAGGCCACTACGCCCGGACCGCCCTCGCCTGCGGCGCCACCCGTGACGCCAGAGGTGACGACAAGTCCCGCAACACCCCAGCAGTCGGTGATGGCGGCTCCTGCCGCAGCGGCGCCGCCTGCGGTTTCGCGCACCGCCACAGCGCCCCCAGCGCAGGTCCCGCCAGCGGCAGTTGCCACACGACCGCCGACAATTGCCGCAACACCGGCGACTTCGGCGTCCGTGTCCGGCGCGACGCTTGCCACATCGCCGCCGAAACCTGCGGCTCCGGTTACGCCGCCCGCACCCGTCACGGCCGCACCACCCCCGGTGGTGAGTGCCGCGCCTGCACCCAAGGCCGTCACCTCGGCGACGGCACAGCCCGTTTCGGCCATCCAGCCGGCCGCAGTCAAGGCACCGATAAAACCACCGGCGCCCGCGCCAGCTCCTCTGCCCGCGCCGGCCGCGTCACGATCGGGTGCAGGGCAGCGCATCTATCACCTCACCGACAGCAATGACCTCGCCTGCGAGCTGGATCAGCGCCTCGAACAGCTCGACTACGAGCTGGAACTGCTGGAGAGCGCGGAAGAACTGCAGGAAGTGCTGGGCGCACTCACACCCAACCTGGTGCTGGTGGATGCACCCTTCCGGCAGGACATGGCGGACATCGGCAGTGCCCTGCGTGTGGCGCGCCAACGCAGCTCGGAGCCGATTCGGCTCTTGGTCGTATGCGAGGCCGACACCATGGAGGCGCGCTTGGCAGCACGGCGTGCCGGTGCGGACGGCCTGGTCGTTGACCCACAGTCCAGCGATGCGGTCATCGCACGCATCGAGCAGGTGCTGCACGAGGTCGAAGTCGATCGCTATCGCGTTCTGGTGGTCGAAGATGATCGTGCTCAGGGCCTGTTTGCCGAGTCGATCCTGCGCAACGCTGGCATGGAAGCCGAGGTGGTCGAGGATGGCCTCAAGGTGATGGAAGCCCTGCGGCGCTTCCAGCCGGATCTGGTGCTGATGGACCTGTACATGCCCGATTGCAACGGCGCGGAGTTGACCGCGCTGATTCGTGAAGACGACGAGTTCGTCAACACGCCGATCGTATTTCTGTCGGGCGAGAGTGATCAGGACAAGACGTACGAAGCCCTCAGCGCCGGCGCCGACGACTTCTTGTCGAAACCGATACGCCCCAAATATCTGATTGCCACCGTCAACAACCGCATTCGTCGTGCGCGTGCCGTGCGCGCACGCGCGGCGCCGGTCGTGGTGCAGAAGACTTTCGACAGCGGTACCGGACTGCATTTTCGTGCAGCCATGCTGGAGAAGCTGGAGCGGGCCTTGCTCGAAGCCGAGCCGGCGCAACGCCAGGGTGGTTTGCTGTTCGTCGGCATCGAAGAGGTGCCGGCCTTGCGTCAGCGCCTGGGGCTGACCGCGGTCGAGGAGCTGCTCGAAGACGTCGCCCAGTTCATCGTCGCGCACATGGGTGCCGGTACTTTGGCCTGCCGGTACGGCGATGCCTGTTTCCTGCTGTTTGATCCGCACTCCGATTCGGCCCAATTGCAGATCAACGCCGAACAGATTCGCGACACCATTGCCTTCCATCCCTTCGATACACCTAAGGAAACGGTGACCTTGAAAGCGGTGGTCGGCGTGGCGGAATTGCGCGAGCCCTTCGCCGACGCGGCCGCGGTGCTCAACGCCGCCGAACACGCCTCGCGCGGCACCGCCGAGCCCGAACCCATCGCCGTTGCGCCGACACCAGCGCCGCCCAAGGATTCGGCGCGCAGTGCGCAGTTGGCCGCCTTGCTGGCCGGCGCGATCGAACAGGGGCGTTTGGATCTCGACTACCAACCCATCATCGCCCTGCAGAGCGATGCACAGGCGCAGTATCAAACCCTCGTGCGTCTGCGTCAGGCCGATGGCAACGACATTACCGCGGGCGAAATCCTGCCGATCCTGCGCGCTCAGGGTCGCGTCGCCGAGTTGGATCGTTGGGTGCTGCAACGTGCCATGGAAGTGGTGTCTACGCGCTTGGCCATCGCCAAGCCGGTCACCTTGTTCGTCAGTCAGGCCGTGGCGACCTTATGCCAGCCGGACTACGCCGAATGGCTGGCCGAGCAACTCCAAGGTGCCGGTCGTATCGGCGCCTCGCTGGTGATCGAGATCAGTGCGGACGAAATTCAACTGGAGCTGGCGACGGTGCAGGCCATGTGTTCGAGCCTCTTGGCGCATGGCGTGCGCTTTTGCTTGAGCCGTTTCGGCGCCAGCGAGGATCAGTCCAGTGTGTTGCACGTACTGCCGGTGGATCTGGTCAAGGTGGCTCCCGATCTGGTAGCCAAACTGGGTAGCACCGAGCGTCGTGCCGAGTTTGGTGCGCTGGTCGAGCAATTGCACGAGCGCAGCATCGGCGTGATCGCCCCGCGCGTGGAAGACACGCGCACAGCGGCGGTGTTGTGGATGTCCGGCATCGACTTCATCCAGGGCAACCTGGTGCAGTTGGCCGGGCGCTCCTTGGACTTCGACTTCAGCTCGGCGGTGCTGTGATGAGTAGCCTGCGGTTTCTCAGCGTGCTCGGATGCGCCATCGCCGTGGCGGCAGCGCTGTTGGCCATGGCCGAGCCGGCTTACCTGAAGGTCCTGTCGCTGGTGGGTGCCAGTGCCGCCGGCGTTGCACTTCTGGCAAGCCTGTTCCATCGCGACACCACGACCACCGCCGAGCCGGATGCCGCCAAGCCAGCGCCACTTGCTGCCGCGCCCGAAGCGGCCGGCGCATCCGCGAACAAGGAGTTGCTGGACGAGCTGGAACGCCACAAAGCCCTTGAAAACCAGTTGCTCTTGGCCAAGCAGGAAGCCGAGGCCGCGACCATGGCCAAGGGCGAGTTCCTAGCCACCATGAGTCACGAGATTCGCACCCCGCTCAACGGCATCATCCCCTTGCTGGATCTGTTGCTGTCGACCGACCTCAGTGCGGATCAGCGCGATTACCTGACGACCGCGTTCGGCTCGGCCAAGGAATTGCTGCGCATCGTCGACGACATCCTCGATTACTCCAAGCTCGACGCCCAGAAGCTGCAACTGGAGAACGTCGGCCTCAATCTGCGCGAAGTCACAACCGCCGTAATGCGCCTGATGGAGAAGAACGCCGAAGCCAAGGGCCTGCGCCTGGAGTTGGCGATCGACCCGAGCGTTCGTCTCGCGGTGCGTGGCGATCCGGTGCGCCTGCGTCAGGTGCTGACCAATCTCATCAGCAACGCGATCAAGTTCACCGAGCGTGGCAGCGTCAGCCTGCAGATCAAACGCCTGGGCGAAACCCGCACGCGCAACCAGTTGCGCTTCGAGGTGCGCGATACCGGCATCGGCATCGCGCCAGAAGCCGCAGCGAACCTCTTTCAGGCCTTTGTGCAGGCCGATACTTCCACCACCCGAACCTTCGGCGGCACCGGCCTGGGGCTTGCGATCTGCAAACGCATCGTCACCCTGATGGGTGGCAAGATCGGCGTGGACTCGGCCCCGGGCAAGGGTTCCAACTTCTGGTTCGAGGTGGCCCTGGACAAGGCACTGGGCGACATCGAAGGACGCATTCCCAGCGAGAGCACCGAGCAGCGGGTCTTGCTGGTCAGTGCCAATGCGGCGCAGCAGCGCCGTTTCGAAACGGCCTTGAAGCAATGGGGCATGGCCTATGCGCTGGCCTCCAACACCCAGGAAGCCGTATCGCGTTTGCGCACGGCGCAGCGGCCTGGGCAATCGCTTCTGGATGTGGTGCTGGTGGATGTGGGCTCGATCCCGACCACGGCATTGGCGCTGCACCGCGCCCTGGTACGGGAAACCCGCCCCGAAAACACCGTGCGCGTTTACCTGCGCGGTGACAGCAGTCTGCCCGCCGAACTGGCTTCGACCCCGGGGTTTCATGTCCTGCCGCGTGACATGGCCGACAGCGAATTGCATGCGCGTCTGCAAGCCTTGTTGGATACGCCGGAAGACGAACGCGCCGGCGTGGGTGCCGCGCCTGAACCACCATCTGAGAAGGCTGCGCCGACACCTGCGCCGCCACCTGAACCGAAAGTCGCGCCAAAGCCCGTCACGAAAACTGCAACAAAATCGGCGCCGAAGGCAGCGCCGAAACCTGCCCCTGCAGCCGCGTCGGCGTCCGTGACGGCGGAGCCATCCGCAGGCGCCAAGGCAAGCCACCCGCTCGCGGCCGTCCGCGTCAGGGCCAAGGTGCGCAGCCCAGCGGCCTCAACGGAAAGCGAGTCGGCACCCTCTGCACTGACTGTGCCCGATCCTGCGTCGGCCCCCGAGGAGATCGAGATTCCCGCTGCGGAGGCCATGCCTGCGCCGCCTGCCGCGACTGAAACCCCTGCGCCTGACCCTGCCAAGACGGCTGCCCGCGTAAGCGGAGAACGGCCGGTGGTGTTGGGGAAACCGGCGTCCTCCGCCATCACGCCCGCGGCACCCAGCGCAGCGCCTGCGAGCGGCGCGCGCGTGTTGCTGGTCGAAGACAATCCGGTCAATCGTCAGGTGGCCCAGCGCCTGTTGAGCTTGGCCAACATCGAGTTCGACTGTGCCGAAAACGGCAAGGAAGCGCTCGACAAGATGAATGCCGGTGCCTATGTGGCGGTGCTGATGGATTGCCAGATGCCGATCATGGACGGCTACACCGCCACCCGCAAACGCCGGCAGTTCGAGTCCGAACACGCCTTGGTGCGCACCCCGATCATTGCCATGACCGCCAACGCCATGCTCGGCGATCGGGAAAAGTGCATCGAGGCCGGCATGGACGATTACATGTCCAAGCCGCTGAGTCGTGCGCTGCTCGAATCCACCTTGCGCACCTGGCTCGACGCCAGCCCGGTGCCGTCGGCGCCTTCGGCCGTTGCCGTGGCTACGCCCGTCGTGGCCGCACCGCAGGCCGCAGCCACACCGGCCACATCGCAGCCGCTGGTGGTCACCACCACCGAACCGCCGCTGGACATGGAAATCCTGGGCGAATTGCGGGAAATCATGGGCCCCGAGTTCGTTTCCCTGGTGCAGGTGTTCTTGGCCGATGCACCCGTGGCGCTGGAACGCATCCGCAGCCTCTCCGCCGGGCAGGATCTGGCCGCCATCGCAGCGCCCGCACATACGCTCAAATCCACCAGTGCCAACCTTGGCGCGATGATCCTCTCCGGACAAGCCAAAGCGCTGGAAATGGACGCGCGTCAGAACAGCCTGCGCGCCGCGCCGGCACGCGCGGCGGCTTTGAGCGCCGAGTTCGAACGGGTGGCGGCAGCGCTGCGACGCGCCATCGCCTGAGGAAGGCTTGAACACGCCAGTCATGCCCGCGAAGGTGGGCATTCAGCGACTTCAACTCATTGAAATCAAGGTACTGGACTCCCGCCTTCGCGGGAGTGACAAGCAAATGTCGACTTGTTCAGATATTCCCTGAGTTACTACGACTTCGTAGGTCGGAATTCATCCCGACTGGCATTTGATCTGTGTGTCGAGGTTTGTGAGCACTGATTGTCGGGCTGAAGCCAGACCCCCGGATACGCGGCGTCGTGATGGGTGCGAGCGTCTAGCGGCGACGGCTCGATGTGGCCTTGCCGTGCGCCGCAGGCGAAGCAATCAGGGTTTCGCGCTCCGACCAGTTCGGCGCCGTGGGCCATTGCCCATCGAACGTGCCTTCAAACGCACGGCGCAGATCGCGCACGTCCAGTTGTGGCGCCAGCAAGGACAGCAGGCTCAAGGTGTAGTTGCGCGGTACCCGCTCGCGTGGCAAGACGCCCCAGGCCATGCACGTCGCGAAATGTTCGTCCGCCGGTAGCTGCACCAGATCGGTGTCGAGGGTGGGTGAAATGGCCATCTCGGCCAAGATGCCGATGCCCATGCCGGCACGCACATAGGTCTTGATCAGATCGGCATCGCGCGCGGTGAAGGCAATGCGCGGCTCCAGCCCGGCCTCGGTAAAGGCCGTGCGCAACGAGGATTCGGGACGCAGTGATGACTCGTAACTGACGATCGGCTCGCGTGCCAGTTCCGCCAGCGTCGGGCTGCGCTGCAGGCTCGCCAAGGGGTGGCCTGCAGGCACCAGCACCACGCGGCGCCAGGCGTACAGCGGCACCGCGATGCCGCTCGGTGGCGGACGGCCGGAACTGCTCACCAAGGCCAGATCGGCGCCGTGGCCGAGTTCGGCCAAGGCATCGCCTTCGCCGGTGGGGACGATGTGGATGCTCACGTCGGGATACTGGCGACCCAACGGCGCAATCGCCGGCGGCAAGACGTAGCGCGCCTGAGTATGGGTGGTGGCAATGGCCAATTCGCCTTGCACTTCGCCCCGCAGATTTGCCGCCAAGGCTCGGATATTGCCGGCTTCCAGCAGCACCTGACGAGCGCGCGCGATGACTTCGACGCCGGGCGTAGTGATGGCCGCCAGGCTACGGCCACGGCGCAGGAATAACTGGAAGCCCAGCTCGTCCTCCAGCTGTTTGAGCTGCTTGGAAAGCCCTGGTTGGGTCGCATGCACGCGCTCGGCCGCCAAGGTGATGTTGAGCCCGGTATCAGCGATGGCGACGAGGTAGCGCAGTTGGGTCAGGGTCATGGGAATCAATCCGGCAAGATGGGCGACACGCTAAGGCTGCGCATGGACTTTCGTCCAAGAACGCTACGCCGACATCATATTCCGTAAAGGCATAAGCAAACGTGGACCCGTCATTTTTTTCATGAGGAGGCGCGGCGCACCATGGCGACCTCGTTTCTCACACGGACTGCACCCATGGCACTTTACGAATCCATCCTCGATACCGTTGGCCGCACCCCGATCGTGCGCTTGCACCGCGTCGCCCCGGCCCACGTCAAGTTCTACGTCAAGGTGGAATCCTTCAATCCCGGCGGCTCGGTCAAGGATCGTTTGGCCTTGGGTATTGTGCTTGATGCCGAGCAACGTGGCCTGCTCAAGCCCGGCGACACCATCGTCGAAGCCACCAGTGGCAATACCGGTGTCGCGATGGCCATGGTCGCCGCGGCGCGCGGCTACAAGTTCGTGGCGGTGATGACTGAAACCTTCTCGATCGAGCGGCGCAAGCTGATCCGCGCCTACGGCGGCAAGGTCATCCTGACCCCCGCGGCGGCACGCGGCGTGGGCATGGTGGAGAAGGCCAAGGAACTGGCCGCCAAGCACGGTTGGTTCCTCGGCAGCCAGTTCGCCAACCCGGCCAATCCGTCCTATCACCGCAACACCACGGGTGCGGAAATCCTGCAGGATTTTGCCGGCAAGCGTTTGGACTACTTCGTCAGCGGCTGGGGCACCGGCGGCACCTTCACCGGCGCCGGCGAGATGCTGCGTCTGGCGCGCCCCGAAGTGAAACTGGTCGTCGCCGAACCGGCCGCTGCCCCCTTGCTCAGCACCGGCCAATGGGCCTCGCACAAGATCCAAGGCTGGACTCCCGACTTCCTGCCGGACGTGCTGGCGCGCGAACTCCATGACAGTGCCGAACAGGTCAACGATGCCGATGCCATCGCCACCTCGCGTCGCCTCGCGGCCGAGGAAGGCATTTTCGTCGGCATTTCGGCGGGCGGTACGGCGGCAGCGGCACTCAAGGTCGCCGAGTCGGCCCCGCAGGGTTCGGTGATTCTGGCCATGCTGCCCGACACCGGCGAGCGTTACCTCTCCACTCCGCTGTTCGAGGGTGTGAACGAAGGTTCCGACGACGAGTGGTTGACCTCGATCGGGCCGTGATCGAGCCGCACCGTGCAAAGCCCGCGTCACGCGGGTTTTGCACGGCGCGCACACTGGTCGTACGCTCGCTTCTGGTTTCTTGCGCGAGTTCATCATGGCCAGTTCCTATCGTTTTCTCCCCGCCGCTTTGGCGCTGATCCTGCTTGGTGCTTGTGCGCCGGCGCCGGCACCCGACACCGCGCCGCCTGCGCCGCCAAAACCCGAAGCCCCCGCCGCACCCGCCAAGCCCGTGCTGGGCAGCTTTGGTTTCGACGAGGCCGGCATGGACAAGACCGTGGTAGCCGGCGATGACTTTTTTGGCTACGTCAACGGCAACTGGCTGCGCACGACCGAAATCCCGGCTGATCGCTCTTCCTGGAGCGGTTTCAGTGTGTTGGCCGAGCAAGCGCTGGCCGACACCCGTGCCATCGCCGAGGAGGCGGCGGCCAAGTCCGATGCCAGCGGCGATCTGGCGCGCATCGGCAATTTCTACGCGGCCTTCATGGATGACGTCGGCATCGAGCAGGCCGGCCTTGCGCCACTCAAGCTGCAACTGGATGCCATTGCCGCCATCACGGATCGGGAAAGTCTGACGCGCGCGCTCGGTGCCAGCCTGCGCGCCGACGTGGATCTGCTCAATTCCACCGACTACTACACGCCCAATCTGTTGGGCCTGTGGGTGTCGGTGAACCTGCTGCGTCCCGGCGAGTACGCGCCGTATCTGGTGCAAGGTGGCCTTGGCATGCCGGATCGGGATTTTTATCTCGAAGGTGGCCGCATGGCCGAATTGCGCGCCCAGTACTTGGCCTATCTCAGCACACTGTTCGAACTGGCTGGCCTCGATGATGCCCAAGGCCGCGCCACGCGCGTGTTGACCTTGGAAACCGCCATCGCCCGCACACACGCCAGCCAGCTCGACACCAATGACGTGCAGAAAGGCGCGAACGAATGGCCGACTTCAGAATTCGCCCAACGCGCACCGGGCATGGACTGGGGTGTGTTCTTCGAAGCGGCCGGTCTTGGTCAGCAAACCCACTTCATCGTCTGGCAGCCGCAAGCCGTCTCCGGCATCGCAGGCTTGGTCGCCAGTCAGCCGCTGGAAACCTGGAAAGACTGGCTGAGCGCGCATGCCTTGGATGGCGCCGCGCCCTATCTGCCCAAGGCCTTTGCCGACGCCCAGTTCGCCTTTCATGGCACCGCGCTGTCGGGCACGCCACAGCAACAAGACCGCTGGAAGCGCGGCGTGGCCGAACTCAATCAGGCCTTGGGCGAAGCCGTGGGCCGGATCTATGTCGAACGCCATTTCCCGGCTGCCACCAAGGCGCGGGCGCAAGCGATGGTCGACAACGTGATCCGCGCCTTCGGCCAGCGCATCGACAAGCTCGAATGGATGACGGCGACCACCAAGGATCGCGCCCGCGCCAAGCTGCAAGGCTTGAAGGTGAGTCTGGGTTATCCCGAGCGCTGGTGCGACTACGGCGCCTTGGAAGTCCGTCGTGACGATGCGCTCGGCAACATCGAGCGCGCCAGCCAGTTCGAATACCGCCGCAATCTCGCCAAGCTCGGCCAGCCGGTGGATCACGACGAGTGGTTCATGCTGCCGCAGGTGG
>CAUJJS010000219.1 GCA_963205415.1 Pseudomonadota bacterium | reverse complement strand
CATCAACATCGTCAACGTTGGCCCGCCCACCGTCAACATCGCCCCGCCAGGCAATCCGGTGGTTCTCGCGGGCGGTGCGGGCACCTTCGGTTCTGCCACCAGTGCTACGGCTGTTCCGGTTACCTTGACCAGCCTTTCGGGCGCAGGCACGGCCAGCTACACCTGCACCGGCACCGGCACCAGTGCACCGTTCAGCTTCGCACCGGCCTCGGGCGGCCCCTTCAGCAATGGCGCTCCGGATCCGACGGACATCTCCGTGTCCTGTACGCGTGGTGCGGCCGTGGTTACGGGCAATGTGAGCTGTGCCCGCACGGGTGGCGCCACTACTCCGGTGACGTTCGCCGTGGAATGCCCGGCCGGTACGCAGACCATGCCGACCTTGGGCGCGAGCCCGGTTGGCGGCAGCACGTTGAACGGCGCAGCAGCACCTTTAGGCGGACAGTCGTGCGCGACGGTCACCATCACCCCGACGGGTGGCGTGGGTGTCACACCGGCGAACTTGACCTGCACCGCAGGTGCTGGCCTGACCGTCACCCCCGCTGGTGCGATGAGTTTCCTGCCGGGTAGTACGCCTCAGACGGTCCAAGTTTGTGCCACCACCACCAATGCCCCACAGAGCTTCCCGATCGGTTCTGGCTTGGACTGCGGCGGAGCAGACGGGACTGGTAACGTGCAATTTCGTTATGTGGTCGAAATTCCGGCTGGTTCCTTGGCACCGCCGCCGACCAACGTGCCAGCTTCCTCGCTGTGGTCCAAGCTTGCTCTGTTCGGCCTGTTCGGCGCGCTCGGCATGCTGATCTTGGGCTTGCGTCGCAGCCACTGATTGACTGCTGCATAGCGACACCAAAAAGGGCGCCCTAGGGCGCCCTTTTTGTTCCAAGGGGGCTGCAAGCCATCATCGAGAGGGGCAAAGCGATGTGGCAGCAAGAAGGTCGGCATGCCGCAGCATGCGGCGTGTCCTCGTGAAGTCTTGGATGAATCAAAAGCAGGACTGCGTCGCGGCGCAATGAGGCCATTTCGACGTGTTCCGCTGTCCCTCAGCTGCGTTCAACCACGCAATCGTTGTTGACGCAGGAAGCCGAGCACACGCTCGGCATCGCGGGTACGGGCAAAGGGCGGCAGGCTGGCGAGGAAGAGCGCGCCGTAGGATTTGCTCACCAAGCGCGGGTCGCACAACACCAGTACGCCGTGGTCCTCGTGGGTGCGGATCAATCGACCGGCACCTTGCTTGAGGGCGATCACGGCCTGCGGCAGTTGCCAGTCGCGGAAGGGCTGGCCGCCTCGGCGTCGGATCGAATCCAGACGCGCTTCCAGTACCGGATCATCGGGTGCGGCGAAGGGCAGCTTGTCGATCACCACCAATTGCAGGGCGTCACCGGCCACATCCACGCCTTCCCAGAAACTGGCCGCGCCCAACAAGACGCCATTGCCCGAGGCGCGAAAGCTTTCGAGCAGCAGGTGGCGCGATTGGGTGCCTTGGACGAACAAGGGAAACTCGCGACGCTCGGCCAACAGTTCAGCGGCCTGACGCAAGGCGCGGTGCGAGGTGAATAGCAGGAAGGCGCGACCATTGGAAGCATCCAGCAATGGCAGCGTCGCCTCGATCAGGGCTTCGACGTGGTGCGGCGTGCCAGGCTCGGGCATGGCCTGCGGCAGGTAGAGCAGAGCCTGGTTGTGATAATCGAAAGGCGAGGCTTGCAACAGCGTTTGCGGTGAAACCAGACCCATTTGGCTGGCGAAGTGTTCGAAATGGCCATCGACTGCGAGTGTGGCCGAGGTGTGGATCCACGAGGCCTGTGATCGGGCACGGAAGTCGCGCAGGGTGGCGGAAACGTCCAAGGGTGTGCAATGCACCTGAAAGCCGCGGGCGCTGAGCTCGTACCACCGCACCAGCCCGTCGTCGTGCGGGCCGAATACGGCCTCGGCGTCGCCGGTCAATTGCTCGGCACGCTCGGCGCAACTCTTGAGGCCGACACTGCGCTCATCGAGCGGGGCCAGTACCGCGTGCAATTCTGCCAATGCGCCACGGGCTTTGCCGAGTACCTCATCAAGGCCTGGCGTGCGGCTCCACAGGGCGAGATTGCCGCGTGCGGGCACGGCATCCAACGCCAAACGAAGATCGCGCACGGCCTCATCCAGTGCCCGAGCGGGTGCCTGTACCACGGCCTGCGCGCCGCTGACGGCGACCGCTTCGGTTTGGGCATCGCGCGCCAGATCCTGCAACTGGCGTGCCGACAACATGCGACCGAAGAACTGTGCGGCCAGCTCGGGCACTTGATGGGCTTCGTCCAGAATGAAGGTGTGGGCGCCGGGCAGGATTTCGCCAAAGCCTTCCTGTTTCAAGGCCTGATCGGCAAACAGCAGATGATGGTTGACCACCACCAGATCGGCCTCTTGTGCGCGCTGGCGTGCCTTGACGACGAAGCAATCCTGATAGAACGGGCAGTCGGTGCCGAGGCAGTTCTCGGCGGTGGAGGTCACCTGTGGCCAGAGCGGCGAGCCTTCGGGGAGGAAGCTGGCTTCCGACAGATCGCCGCTGTCGCTGGCGCTGGCCCAGGTGTGCAAGGCGTGCAGTTGCGCCACGGTTTCACGCGAGTCGAACAGGCCTTCGCTGCGCGCGCGTTCGAGTCGATACCAACACAGGTAGTTGGCGCGGCCCTTGAGTAGCGCAGTCCGCAGACGCGCCCCCAAGGCTTGTCGCACGCGCGGCAGATCGCGGTGAAAGAGCTGATCCTGCAAAGCCTTGGTGCCGGTGGAAATGATGGTGCGTTGGTTCGACAACAGTGCCGGCACGAGGTAGGCGTAGGTCTTGCCGGTGCCGGTGCCGGCCTCGGCAATCAGTTCACCCTGCGATTGGATGGCAGCCACCACCGCTTCGGCCATGCGCAGCTGCGCCTGACGCGGGACGAAGCCCTCGGTGGCTTGGTCGAGCGCGCCTTCCACATCGAGAGCCGCAAGCGTTTGTTCAAGCAGGGAGTCGGCCACGATCTAAGTAACCTCTGAATATTCCGTCATTGCGAGGAGCGTAGCGACGTGGCAATCCACGGATATTCGACAAATCAAAGACATGGATTGCTTCGCTTCGCTCGCAATGACGACGTTCGGACTTGATCAGATGTTCCCTAATGCGGATCTACATGCGTATCGGCGGGGCGACGGTGCAGCGCTCACCCTGCTCGGCGGCCA
>CAUJJS010000218.1 GCA_963205415.1 Pseudomonadota bacterium | reverse complement strand
GCCGGAAGTGAGCGCACGCGCTCTGACCTGGCTTCAAAGCATGCTGGCGCTGCCGCAGGAAGCACAACGCGAAACCCGACGACTGGCCCGCCGCGACCTGCTCGATGCCATCGACGATCCGGCACGCATGGATCTACCGCGATTTCTTGCTGCCTGGCAGACACCCGAAACCCAATCGGTGTTGCGTGCGGTGTTGGCCCGCCTCGGGAAATAAGTCGCGCAACGCCCACAGTGTAATGTTTTCCCATCCCGACACCCTACCTGATCGAGGGCGTTGCACTTGGAAGTTGAGACTAAGGTATTCGTCGCGGCGCTGGAGTGCAACGCCGGGTATCTAGCAGAAAAGGTAGTGCCAGCCCTCAATGCTCTCACCGAGGTCGTGGGCGCGGCGAAATCAGCGCAAACACCATCAGTAGCACCAGCCCAAGGGTGAGCACGGCCGCAACCAGCATGAACAACGCCCAGGGAAGCACAAACCAAGGTGCGATTCCCGGATGCTGGGCAGCCCATTCCGAGCCGTGCAGGCCGCATCCGATGACCGCCACCGTGCAGTACGCCCAAAACCCGCGAATGAAGTTCTTCCTGTTCATACGATGCTTGACCTCCCTGCGCCTGGGATGTGACGTGCATTCAACTCGGCGCTCTCCCGGGGAGATACTGACATGAAAGGGACGTTCGAGGAAGTCATCCGCATCAAGCTGGAATCGCTCGGTGTCGAAAATGCCGATGCGTTTGTCAAGGCGTTTGCGGAGATCGAGCAATCGGGGCAGCTCACTGGCGAGCAACTGGCGGAACTGGCGGGCGAGTTCACCACGCTCAGCGATGTGCTGCGCGACACCTCGGCAGCACAAGCTGATCTTGCCCCCGAATTTCGGACACCCGGTTAAGCAACATTGGCCTACTCGAACGCAACTGGGCTGAGATAGTCCAGCGTCGAGTGAAGGCGGTTTCGATTGTAGTCAAATCGATGTACTCGAACACGTGCGCACGTGACTGTTCACGCGTGTGGAATCGCTCGCCGTGGATCGCCTCGACCTTCAGGCTGTGGTTCCAGCTCTCCATGGCGGCGTTGTCGCAGCAGTTGCCGCGGGCGCTCATGCTGGCGATCAGTCCGTGTTCGGTGAATGCGGCGATCAGGCCTCGCCCGTTGCTACGGCGCGGTTCGGATCACCGCACCACTGGCTCCACGACCCGGCGTAGAGGCGCGCGCCCTGTATCCCGGCGTGCTCCATGGCCAGAAGGTTGTGGCAGGCGGTGACACCCGAGCCGCACATGTGCACCAGTTCGCGCGCAGGCCGCTTACCGAGCAGAGTGCCGAACTGTGCTGCCAACTCCGCTTTGGGAAGAAAGCGTCCGTCCGTCGCCAGATTGCGGGCAAAGGGCCGATTGTGCGCACCGGGCACATGGCCTGCACGCGGATCCAATGGCTCGACCTCGCCGCGAAAACGCTCGGCGGCACGCGCATCCAGCAGGGTGATTTCGCCCGCAGGCAGTGCCCGACTCACGTCATCCACACCGACAATCTGCTCGGCGTCGAACTCGCCTGCGTAGTGCCCAGGATTCGCGGCATCCTGCGCGACCGAAAGCGCACCACCGGCAGCCTGCCATGCGGCAAGACCACCATCGAGCACCGCCACGTCGCGGTGGCCGAGCAAACGCAACAGCCACCACAACCGCGCCGCAAACATGCCGTTGCCGGCGTCGTAGGCAATCACCTGATGTTCCGACGTGACACCCCATAGCGCCAAGCTCGCGCAAAACACCGCAGCATCGGGCAAGGGATGCCGCCCCTGCCCGCGCCGACTCAGATCCGACAAGTCCCGATCCAAATGCGCGTACTGCGCTCCCGGCACATGGCCTGCGAGCCAAGCGCGTTCGCCGCTGTCGGGATCGGCCAAGTCGAATCGACAGTCGAGTACGACCCAGCGCGGGTCGCCAAGTGCCCGACGCAAGGCGTCTGCATCAATCAAGGTTTGCCACGACATCACTACACCCCTCCGGATTGCAGTGGCCAGTGTACGCGGTGCTCAGATGTCGGTACCGAGTCGCCGCGCCAGATTCACCAGCATGGCCGCGGTCGCACCCCAGATGCGATGCGGGCCGACGTGGTATTCCCAGTAGCCACGCGTGCGTCCGCGGTACTCACCGCTGCGCATCACCAATTGCTCGCCGTTGAGCAGGGGTGCCAAGGGCACTTCGAAGGCCTCGGCCACCTCGTCCGGATTGGGCTCGACACGATAATCGGCGGGCAAGCGCGCAACGACCGGCAGTACGCGGAAACCCGTGATCGTCGCGTAGGGATCGAGAAAACCCATCGGCGCCACGCTGTCAGGCGACAGCGCAACTTCTTCGAAGGCTTCGCGCAAGGCCGCATCCAGCGCGCAACGATCACCCGGATCGATGCGACCGCCCGGAAAACTCACCTGCCCCGCATGGTGCTGCAGGGAATCGTTGCGCCGGGTCAGCAAGACCTGCGTGCCCTGCGGACGCGAAACCAATCCGACCAGTACCGCCGCACCGACCAAGCTTGCTGGATCGATGATGTCGGACAGTTCATCCAGGTTCCAGACCGGGCCGCTCGGTTCGCGGCTCAGTGGCAGGAGCGCACGCTGCAAGCTGGCAGCGTCATCCAGAAGATCCATGGTCAATCGAAACGGTGCCGGTGTTGCCATGCTCGCATTATCCCGCAACTCGGCACCGTCGATCTCGTTGCGACCCTCCGCGCCGTACGCGCTGGAGGGTCGCCACATCGCTTACTTCACCGACACCAGCTTGACGTCGAACACCACCGCCTGGCTCGGCCCAATCGGGGAGCGCGGGTTGTCGCCATAGGCCTGATCGGAAGGCAGGAACACTTCCCAGCGCGAGCCTTGCGTCATCATCGGCAGAACCTGACGCAGGCCCGGCAGCGGCGATTCGCTGACCTTCATCGTCATCGGCTCGGTGCCTTGGTAGGTGCTGGCAAATTCCTGGCCGGTCGAGAGCGAGCCACGGAAGTGGATCTGTACCTCGGAGTTGGCCGTCGGCTTCGGACCGGTGCCGGTCTCGATCACGCGGTACTGGATACCCGAGGACAAGGTCTGCACGCCGGTCTTGGCGCGATTGGCGGCAAGGAAGGCATCACTCTTGCGCTTGTTTTCGCCGGCCACGCGGTCGAACTCGGCCTTGGCCTGCTCCAGCAACTTCTTCTGCATCGCATCGAGCGAGGCTGCCATCTGGTCCGCCGGCACCGACGGGTCACGCTTGGCGTAGCCGTCCTGAATCGCACGGATCACCGTGTTCAGGTCGATATCCAGCTTGCGCTCGTTGAAATCGTGGCCGATCTGGTAACCCACGGCGTAGCTCAACTTGCCTTTTTCGGACGTGGTGTCCTGCGCCACGGCGGCGCTCATCGTCAGGGTCGCCAACAGCGCGACAGTCCAGCGCAACATCATGCTTCATCTCCCGAATGGTGGATCATCAAAGGCCCGAATGGGCCGGCGCAAACAGCGCGCAAGGATAGCGCCGAGGAAGATGAATCGCCACTTGCTGGACGGACGATCCTACACATCGAAGTCATTGCATCGGCCTTGATCCGCCCGCCTGAGTGCGCTGCAGCTACACTTTGGAGCTTTCCCGAACCCTGAATCGAGATCGCCATGGCCTTTGAAAACCTCTTGATCGAAAACCTCGGCGCGGTACGCCGCATCACGGTCAATCGCCCTGACAAACTCAATGCGCTCAATGCACAAACCTTGGGCGAACTGGCCGAGGCCTTCAGTGCCGCCGGGCGTGATCCATCGGTGCGCGTGCTCATCTTGCGGGGTGCCGGCGAAAAAGCTTTCGTGGCCGGTGCCGATATCTCCGAACTGGCCGTGGTCACACCGGTTGAGGCGCGCGACTTTGCCCGACACGGGCAGCACACCATGCGCGTGGTGGAAACCCTCGGCAAGCCCGTGATCGCGCAGATCAATGGCTATGCCCTGGGCGGCGGCATGGAACTGGCGCTGGCCTGCCATTTGCGCATCGCCAGCAGCAAGGCGCGCCTAGGTCAGCCGGAAATCAATCTCGGCGTGCTGCCCGGCTTTGGCGGCACCCAGCGCCTGTTGCGCGTGACCGGCCGTGGCGTGGCCTTGGAACTGTGCCTGACCGGTGCGCAAGTGGATGCCACGCGCGCGTATGAACTGAACTTGGTCAATCGCGTGGTCGCACCGGAAGAACTGGAGCAGGTTACCCTCGCCTTGGCCGAACAACTGGCCGCCTCCGCACCTGAAGGGCTGCGCGGCATTCTCGATGCGGTGGTGCTGGGCGGCGAGGCGGATCTCGTCACCGGCCTCGACTACGAAGCGCAAGCCTTCGCCACCTGTGCCGCTACCGAGGACATGCGCGAGGGCACCCGCGCCTTCCTCGAACGTCGCAAGGCGGTTTTTGCCGGCAAGTGATGATCGAACAAGCCTGCATCCGCTGCGGCGAGTGCTCGACACCCTGCCCTGCCGGCATCCATCCGCAACGGGTGCTGGCCGCGCTGCGGCGCGATGACATTACGGACGCACTGGCCTCCGGCTTGGAGGATTGCATGGCCTGCGGACGCTGCGATGAGGTCTGCCCCAGTCAGATTCCGCTGAGCACACGCTTCGCCTTGGCGCTTGCCGAGCATCAGGCGCAACAGGCCAAACAGGCCTTTGCGCTGGCTTCCCGCGAACGCTATCGCGCGCATCAAGCGCGCTTGCAACGCGAGCATCAGGAGCAGGCCAACGAGCGCGCCAGCAAACGCGCCAACCATGCCGCAGCCTCGGCCGTGGCTGCCGCACTGGCACGAAAAAAACAAGGTCGCCAACAGCACGACGAGCCGACATGAACGCACTGAACTTGCCACCCTGGCGACGCAGCCCCGCTCGCCGATGGGCAACTGCGACGGCGACACTGCTCCCGGGCCTCGCGGCTCAAAGCGTCTGGCTGGATCCAGAACTGCCGTGGCGTTGCGGCGCGCTTCTGCTGGCAGGCCTGATCGTTGCGTGCATCACCCATGTCGCGACCCGATCTGCGCACAGACAACCCTTGTCCACGCGCCTATTCTGGATCGCGCATACCGCCGCAGTGTTGGCCGCCCTTTGGCCAGCGACACTCGCTTGGTGGCCACTGATGATCGGCCTGCCCGCGGCTTGGATCATTGCCATTGGCCTCGGTGGTTCGAGCGTCAATCCATTCCCGCCGATTCTGTTGGCGCTGTGCCTGAGCATGATGCTGGTGCGTATCCATTCGGGTAAGGGCTTCGAACCCCCCTTGATCTCGCTGCTCGATGCGCTCTGGGTTACCGGCGCATGGTTGGCGGGCGGCGTGATTCTGGCTTGGCTCAAGCTCAACGCCTTCCGCGCCTTGCTTGCCTTCATCCTGCCCACGGGCATTGCCTTTGCCAGCGGCGGCATCGCATCCACCAGCCTGGTGCTGGCGGCCATCCTCGCCAGCCAAGTCGTCAGCGAACGTTGTTATCTTCCAGCCAACGCCACAGGGCAAACCGCGCTGGCCGCGCTGGCCGGCCTTGCCACTGCGCTCCTTTGGTTTGCCGGGGCGCCGCCCTTGGCCAGTGCCTTTGCCGCACTGGGCGTGTACGGGCTTTCGCCGTGGATCGAACGGCGCAGTCTCGCTCAGCACCGCGTCAAGGGTGGCTCAGTGTGAAGCCCGCCGCACGCATCGAACTGTTCCGGCGACTGGCCGAGCTCAACCCGCATCCGACTACCGAGTTGGAATACCGCACGCCGTTCGAACTTCTGGTGGCCGTGATCCTGTCAGCCCAAGCCACCGATGTGGGTGTGAACAAGGCCACGCGCCGGCTGTTTCCTGTTGCCAATACGCCGCGGGCCTTGCTCGATCTGGGCGAGGAAGGCCTCAAGCGCCATATCGCCAGCATCGGCCTGTTCAACACCAAGGCCAAAAACATCATCGCCACTTGTTCGTTGTTGATCGCGCACCACGGTGGCGAAGTTCCGCAGGATCGCGCTGCACTCGAAGCCCTACCCGGCGTCGGTCGCAAGACCGCCAACGTGGTGCTCAACACCGCCTTCGGCGAACCCACCATCGCCGTGGACACGCACATTTTTCGCGTGGCCAACCGCACCGGCCTGGCTCCCGGAAAAACCGTGCTGGAGATTGAGAAAGAGCTCCTGCGCAACGTTCCCGAGCCCTATCGCCAAGACGCCCACCACTGGCTGATCCTGCACGGCCGCTATGTCTGCACCGCACGCAAACCCAAATGCCCCGAGTGCGTCATCCGCGACCTCTGCGCTTGGAAGCACAAAACCCCAGGCGCCGACTGAGTTCATCGAACAGCGCCTAACCCCAACCGCACCACCTCAGGAAATCGGCTTGTCCGGCAGCGGAATGAATTCCTGATCATCATTCGTGGGCAGTGGAAAGCGCCCGAGCTTCCAATCCTCGGCGGCCTGGCGAATGCGTTCCTTGCTGGATGACACGAGGTTCCACCACATGAAGCGTGGGCCGAGTGGCTCGCCGCCCAGGAGCATCACGCTGGCATCGCTCTCAGCTCGGAGCCAAGCGCCCGCGCCAGCGTCGAAGGCCAGCAGTTGCTGCCGACCGTAGCGCGTGCCCGAGGCATCACTCACCGTGCCGCGCACCACATAGGCGCCACGCTCGCTGTAGCCATCCGGCAATGCGATGCGGCGACCAGCTTCGAGCTCGGCATGCACGTAGAACATGGGCGAGTGAACCGGCACCGGGCTTTGCGCGCCAAAGGCCTCACCCAACAGCACGCGCATCTGGACGCCCGATTCGGAAATCTCCGGCAGGTTCGCCTTGTCGTGGTGCGAGAAACAGGGCTCGATTTCTTCCTTGTCCTCGGGCAATGCGATCCAGGTTTGAAGCAACTCCAGGCCGCGACCGGCAAAGGCTCCCGGCGTATCGAAACGCTCGGAATGCACGATGCCGCGCCCAGCCGTCATCCAGTTGATATCACCCGGCTTGATTACTTGGTCGAACCCAAGATTGTCGCGATGCCGCACCGCGCCACCGAACAGATAGCTGACCGTGGACAGGCCGATATGCGGATGCGGGCGAACATCAGCGTGACGGCCTTCGTCTGCGCCCATCACCACGGGGCCGGC
>CAUJJS010000217.1 GCA_963205415.1 Pseudomonadota bacterium | reverse complement strand
GTCTGAGGCTGCCGGTTCAGGTGGTAGGCAGCGGCCGCTGTATCGACGGCGGCGCGAGTCTCACAGGCCAGGGAAACGAAGGCCGGGCCGCTTGCGCCCTTCCTCACTTCCGCACTGTGATGCGTTCCAGTGGCGTTCATTCGGTTTCCAGAACCCGGCGGCACAGGCCGGGGATGGAAACGAATCCTTGAACGCACAAACTGTGATCAACATGCATCGATGCCAGCCGATCAACAGTCCCGAAACCCGCATGGATACAGTGCTTTTCGGGCCGTGCCTTGCCGCACACTGTCTGTGCGGCCGCCACTTGTGCACTTTGTGCGACTTGTGCGCTGGCCTAAGTCGGTGGCGTCCAGTGCTTCGCGCTCAGGACGTGAGTTCGCAAGTAGCCATCAGACGGATTGATGTTTCTGGGGGTGTAGACGTTGTTCTCTCTGCACCATTCCAGCAGGTGCGGCCGGATGCTGGCCCGGGTGGGGTTCGCGCCGACCTTCCTCAGACGTAGCCAGTAGGCTGTCGCCTCGGCCTGAATGCGCATCTTCCAGTGCTGCGTATCGGGCTCTGCAGGAAGTGGCCTGCTGGCGAGGTCGACTACGGCCGGTGCAACGTGCTGGGCGGGACGGCCCTCATCAACGCCGGCGTCTTCGGCGCGCCACCGCGTCTCGACCGGCGAAGGATTGCGCCAAGCACCCAACACCTTCCGGAGCGTGTCTCGCTTGATCGCCAAGTGCTCACGGGTCACGCGCACGGGCGGATCGAACACGGCCCAGCGGCCCGCATCGGCGTCGTGCATGGGCTCCCACACGGGCGCGGGTTCGGTCTCCCCCACTTGCCACAGTTGACCCACTCTGAACGGGTGAAGGATCGCCTTTCGCCAGCTCAGGCGCTCCGCTATGCGAATGCCTCCAGGTGCGCCCGGGGCCATCTCCAGTACCGCGCAGCGCGCCTCCAGCGGCGGGGCAGCATGCAGTGGGATGCCTCTCCGCGTGCACATGCTGAACAGCTCGGATTCTGTCCAGGTGTGCCCGCTGTGCTGGGTCAGCCATGCCAGCGCTTCTGCCAGATTGAACGATGTCAGCATCGCACCCCCTTCGTGGTGCCCTTCATCGGGTGCCCCCGGCAGCGGGTGAAGGTGCCCCGCTTGTCAGCCGGCCAGCCTAGCCGGGGGCGAAACTCAGGCGGCAGGGACCACGCTCAGTGTTGGTTTCGCCTCAGCCTGTGGCTTGAAGTCGATTCCGGCCTGGGCCAGCACCCACGCCTCGATCCGCTCGTGGTGTACGCGCAGCAGGTCCAGCGGGCGCCGCTTGTAGTGTCGCTCTGCGGTCGCGCTCGGCTTGTGGCCTTGAATCTGCGCCACTACTCCGACAGGCACCTCTAGCCACTCGGTCAGGCTGGCGAACGATCGGCGCAGCCCGTGCAGGGTCAGCCCTTCCAGGCCAGCAGCAGCGCACGCCTTTCGGTGGGCAATGCTCGGGTCTATCAGCCGGCCCGACTCGCTGCCAATCGCCACGGGACCGGCCGGCGCCTGCGTGCCCTTGCGTGCGTGGTATCGCTCGCGGCGGGCCTTGCTCTTGTCGCTCTGATCCAGCGCGCGGGCGCTTGAGAACACCCATTCATTGCGGCGGGGCAGTCCCGCCAGTAGGTGCGCCACGTAGGGTGTCAGCGGCACGGCGCGGCCCTCGGTGTCGATCTTGTCCGCGATGTGCAGCCCGCGCCACTGCGTGTTCACGTCGGCCCACTTCAGCCCGGCCAGTTCCTCGCGGCGGGCTCCGGTCAGCAGCAGACACTGCAGATAGGCAGAGATCACCGGGTTGCCGATCTGCCGTACATGCTTGAACCATGCGGCCAGTTGCTCGCGCTGCAGGTAGTCGTCTTTGCGCTTCGGCTTGCCTGCGGCTTCGCGTGCCTTCCGGGCGCTGGCGGCGGCCGGATCGGCGCGGCCCTTCAGGTCGGGCTCGGCATCGGCCCAGCGAAGAAACGCCTTCAGCAGCCGCAGCGCCAGCCGCACGCGGGCGGGCCGGGCCGGCGCTTCCCTCGCGGCCCAGGCCTCCACAGCCGCGGGTGTCAGGTCAACCAGCCGCATCTGCAGCAGCGGCGCCAGCGGGCCGGGCTTGGTCTTGCCGTCGCCGCGCTGGCGGTCCTTCCCGCCTGCCTGGGTCAGCTTCAGATGGTCGGAGTAGGTGCGTTCGCTCCAATGCGCCCGGCGCTCTGCCATGTACCTTGTCCACACCTCGGCCACGGTCTGTGCATCTGCGGCCCGCTGCGCGGCGCCTGCGGCTTCCTGTGCTGCCTTGGCGGCCGCCTCGGCGGCCTTCGTTTCGGCGGCCTCGCGCTCAAGCTCGCGGGGGTCGGTGCCCTTGTCGATCAGGGTGCTCTGCACCTTGGCCCAGCTTCGGGCCTGCTCGATCGTGTGCGCGGTCACGTCGCCCAGCGTGCGGCGGATCGTCCGATTGTCCAGGCTCTGCTCGAATACGAATGCCTTTGCCCCCGTTCGCGTCACGCGCACGCGAAGCCCGTTGCCCTCCGCGTCCCGCAGAAACGCCTGCGCCTTGTCGGGCGGGCAGATCAGCCGTTCGATCACGCCGGCAGTCAGGTTGACGGGCTGCGCCAGGTCGGGCGCTTCGCTCTTTCTGGGTCGTGCCATCGGATGCCCTCCGGTTCCATGTAGGGGCTGTGTAGGGGCTGTGTAGGGGCAAAACCCCCGTTTAGCCGTACTCCGATCAACACTCAGGCGGCGGCAGTTGCCTGTCAAAGTCGCGTAACGTGTTGATCTGTATAGATTCTAGCTACAGCCATCAACACAGGCAAACACTATCGCGGGAGAATTGAAAATCCGCGTGTCGGTGGTTCGATTCCGCCCCAGGCCACCAGAAATTCTCCAAGCGTGACAAGCACTTGGACAACGACGGCGGCTCCGCAAGAGCCGCCGTTTTGCGTTTCGGGGGTCGTTTCTGGCAGTCTTCTGGCAGTCACGACGGGCCCCCACTGCGCAGCAGCGTGAACGACTGCGCTGCGTTGCGGTCCTGGGTCGGCATCGCGGCGGTGCGCGTCTCGGGTTCGAGCCTCGGCTCGAGCCTTCGGCGGGGCACCGGCTGGAGAAAGTCGGGCACGCTCGCCGGGCCGTGGGACCCTAAACGCTTTAAGCCGGGGGGACCCCAAAAGCCTGCCTACACGCAGCTCCACTACTTTGGAGTTGCTTGTGAAGATTGATTCTGTTGTTGTTCGCCGCGCCGCCGAGCGTGGCGCTTTCTCGGCCCTCGTCTGCGGCTCGGCCGGCCTCGGGGAGGTGCGCCATGGCTAAGCCGGCGAAGCCATATGAGGAAGCGGGCAAGTGGTCGATGCGCCGGCGCGTGTTCGGTCAGGACCTCTACGTGTGCGGCAAGAAGACCAAGTCCGAAGCCGAAAGGGCGATGAAGGCTCTTGTCGAGCCACTTGCGCAACGCGGCAAGCCCAAGGGCCTGGGTCCGTTCAAGACCACGGTCGCGCAGGCCCTGCAGGACATGGGGGTCGAGCGGCTGCCTTTTTTGAAGGGCGCGCAGCAGGAGGTGCGCCGCATCAACCGCTATCTGCGTGCCGCGGGACTGGCCACGCTGGCACTGAAGAAGCATGTGCCGGAAGCCGGCGCACAAGACCAGCCGGCGAGCGGCGAAACGGAGAAGAAGCACAAGCTCTTCGACGTCGAGCTGGAACCCCCACAGGCCGAACGCCGGATTCCGCAAGGTCTGGGCGCTCATCGCGCGGCGCAGGCCAAGGAGTCGCTCCTCGCTGACACCGAGCGCGAAGGGCTCGCGCGCATGTGCGTCGCCGACGTCCAGGCCTATCACGTGCAGGAACTGATGGACCAGCTGCGTGGCCGGCGCAAAGCGGCCACGGTACAGCTGGAACGTGCATTGCTGCGAGGGTTCTTCAACCACGCGCACAAGGTCTGGTGCTGGAGCCATCCGGTCTCGAACCCGGCAGTCGGGCTCAAGATGCCCAAGGTCGACAACAACCGGGAGCGAGTGATGTCCGAGGACGAGCAGCGGCGCCTGGACGAGGCCATCCAGGACTGCCGCAACCACCTCGTCGGCCCGACGCTCACGCTGCTCACCGAGACGGCGATGCGCAGCTCGGAGCCGCTGGAGTACGCGCGCTGGAAGGATGTCGACTGGCAGCAGTGCATCCTGCGCCTGCCCGACTCGAAGAACGACCGGCGCGACGTGCCGCTGTCGCCCAAGGCCATCGAGGCACTGCAACAGCTCGCCGAGCTGAATCCGCCACAGCCGGAGGAGCGCATCGTCCAGATGAGCTATGAAGCCCTGGCGGCGGCTTGGCGTCGTGCCTGCGACCGGGCGGGCATCACCGACCTGCACCTGCACGACCTTCGGCACACGTCTGCGACGCGGATGGCACTGAAGACGGGCAACGTCTTCATCGTCAAGGCACTTACTGGGCACAAAACGATGTCCCAGGTCGAACGCTACGTGAACGTCAAGGCCGCCGACGTGGTCAAGGTGATGCACGCGCAGAAGGAGGCCGCTGCATCGACCGGGGAGCCGGTCGACACCGTCGGCAATCTGGTCCGGGGCGACTTCGGCAAGCGCCGCGCGGCCTGAGGGCTTACCAGGGCTTGACGGGGCCGAAGGGCTCTTCTGGGAAGAAGAGGCTCGCGGCCCGCGCGAGTTCTGCCGGGATGGCCCCCAGGGTTCGTGTGTCTCGTTTCCCCATGGCGACCTCCGCTTCGAACGCGGCCAGACGCTCCGCGATGTGAGCAGCGCTGGCTACTCTGCTGCCGCGGACCTGATGGCCC
>CAUJJS010000216.1 GCA_963205415.1 Pseudomonadota bacterium | reverse complement strand
CCGAATGCCTTGCTGGCGGTGCTGCGGCCGCTCATTCCGCAGAGCGGCCAGATCGTCGCCAGTCCGTCCGGCAACGCCATCATCGTCACCGACCGTGCCGGCAACGTCGGTCGTATCGAAAGCATCATCGGTCGCATCGATACCGCCAGCGACAGCGCGGTCGAAGCCATCCCGTTGCAGCATGCGAATGCACAGGAAGTGGCGAGCACGCTGAACAAGCTCGGCGGCGGCGAAAGCAACGGTGCCAAGCCGGCGATGGTGGTGGCCGATGCGCGCACCAATTCGATCCTGCTGTCCGGCGAAAGCAGCGCGCGGCTGAAGGCGCGCGCCATGATCACGCATCTGGACACGCCGCTGGACGCCGGCGAAAGCACCCAGGTGGTCTATCTGCGTTATGCCGACGCCGAACAGTTGGTGCCGGTGCTGGACAGCGTCGCATCCACGCTCACCGGCGCGAGCACGGCCAAGGACGCGGCGCGCCCCGCCACGATCCAGGCCGACAAGGAAACCAATGCGCTGGTCATCACCGCGGCGCCTGCGGTGTTCCGCTCGCTGCAGGGCGTGATCCGCAATCTCGATGTGCGCCGCGCGCAGGTACTGATCGAAGCCGTGATTGCCGAAGTCAGCGACGAGACCGCGCGCGAGATCGGCATCCAGTGGCAGGGTACGGACGGGCTGACGCAGGAAGGTTTGGTCGGCGGCACCAATTTCCCCACCACCGGCAACACCGGCATCGTCGGAGCGATCCAGAATCCGCTCGGTGCGCTCGGTGCCGGACTCAACCTCGGCTACATCACCGGCACGACCACCATGCCGAATCCGAGCGGCGAAGGCACGATCAACGTCTACGAAGTCGGCGCGCTCGCAAAACTTCTGCGCGGCGACAGCCGCACCAACATTCTCAGCGAACCCAGCATCGTCACGCTCGACAACAAGGAAGCGACGATCAAGGTCGGCCAGGAAGTGCCCTTCCTGACCGGGCAGTACACCAACACCGGCAGCAACGGCGGCGGTGCCAATCAGCCGACCAATCCGTTCCAGACCATCGAACGCAAGGACGTCGGCCTGATGCTCAAGGTCACGCCGCACATCAACGAAGGCGACGAAGTCGCGCTCGACCTGCATCAGGAAGTGTCGTCGCTGGCGCCGTCGGTCGATGGCGCGTCGGATCTCGTGACCAACAAGCGCGAGATCAGCACCTCGGTGCTGGTCAAGGACGGCGGCATGCTCGTGCTCGGCGGTCTGACCACGCACGAAACCAGCGAAAGCATTTCCAAAGTGCCGGCGCTTGGCGACATCCCGCTGCTCGGCAATTTGTTCAAGTACCGCAAGACCAACATGGTCAAGCGCAACCTGATGATCTTCCTGCGCCCGCGCATTCTCCGCGACGCCCATCAGGAATCGGTGATCTCGCAGGAGAAATACAACTTCCTGCGCGCCGAACAGCTGCGTGTCAACGCCCTGCCCGGCAACCTGACCCCGGAGCGCGAACAGCCGGTGTTGCAGTCCGAGCCGACCGCGCCGTTGAACGATTGATCGCCGGCAATCGTGATACGGGAGCGTACACACGCAAGTGTTTACATCGATGCATTCCGGGACTAGAGTCCGTGTCGAAACCGGGCCGGAACGCGGGGAGGTCGTCATGCAAACCACACGTGCATTCAAGAACGGGAACTCGCAGGCGGTGCGCATCCCGGCCGATCTGGCATTCGAGAACACCGATGTCGAGTTGGAGATCGAGCGCGTGGGCGTCGAGTTGCGCATTCGACCGGTGCGGCGCTCATTGGCCGGGGTGCTGAAGACCTTCGCCAGCTTTTCTCCGGACTTCATGGCTGAAGGGCGCGGCGATCAGGAACAGGCGGAGCGCGAACCGTTCTGATGGCGCGCTACATGCTCGATACCAATATCTGCATCCACCTGATGCGCGATCAACCTGCGGTCGTGGCTCAACGATTCGCGGCCTGTCAGGTCGGTGATGTCGTGATGTCGGCAGTGACGTTTGCGGAACTGGAATACGGCGTTTCGGTATCCGCGAACCCGGCGCGTGACCGAGCGACGCTGAGTCATCTGGTCGCGGACATTCCGGTGGCGGCGTTCGGTGCGGAAGCGGGGATTGCCTATGGTCCGATTCGTGCCGCGACCCGCGACAGCCGAAAGGATCAACTCGACAAACTCATCGCCGCGCATGCCGTGTCGATGAAGCTCGTGCTGGTGACCAACAACGTCCGGGACTTCGAACGATATCCCGGCCTCTTGATCGAAAACTGGCTGGACTCGCCATGACCGCAATTGCTCGCGTGCCACGCCCGCCCTTCGCGTTCGCGAAACGTCATGGCGTGACGATCCTGGAATGGCGTGACGATGCCGCTGTAATTGCGCACCGGCCGGACGTGCGTGTCGAGGCGCTGGCCGAAATGCGGCGCTATTGCGACGCGCCGATCGCATTGCAGGAACTGGACGCGACCGCGTTCGAGCGTTTGCTGCGCGATCTGTACGAGCAGGGCGGCGATGATGCGCGGCAGATGGTCGCGGACATGGATGGTCGCGTCGATCTCGGTTCTCTCGCGGAAGAGCTGCCCGAACCCGAAGACCTGATGGAAAGCGACGACGACGCCATCGTCATCCGCCTGATCAATGCGCTGCTGACGCAGGCGGTGAAGGAAAACGCTTCCGACATCCACATCGAGCCTTTCGAGAATCGACTCAAGGTGCGTTATCGCATCGATGGCGTGTTGGAAGAAGCGGAGTCGCCACCGGCCAATCTCACTGCGGCAGTGATTTCCCGCATCAAGATCATGGCCAAGCTCAACATCGCCGAGCGCCGTCTGCCGCAGGATGGCCGCATCATGATCCGGGTGCAGGGCAAGGAACTGGATCTGCGCGTGTCCACCGTTCCGACCGCGCACGGTGAATCGGTGGTGATGCGTATTCTCGATCGCGAGTCGATCGTGTTTGACTTCAAGAAACTCGGCTTTACCGATCAGTTCTTGGCCGACTTCCTCAAAGTGCTGGAATTGCCGCACGGCATCTTGCTGGTGACCGGCCCGACCGGCTCGGGCAAGACCACCACGCTCTACACCGCACTCAGCCAGCTCAACACGCCGGACGTCAAGATCATCACGGTCGAGGACCCGATCGAGTATCAGCTCGAAGGCGTCAACCAGATTCAAGCCAAGCCACAGATCGGCCTGGACTTCTCGCACGCACTGCGCTCGATCGTGCGTCAAGACCCGGACATCATCATGATCGGCGAAATGCGCGACTTGGAAACCGCCAAGATCGCGATTCAGTCCGCGCTCACCGGCCACTTGGTGCTGTCAACCTTGCACACCAACAACGCAGCCGGCGGCGTCACCCGCATGCTCGACATGGGCGTCGAGGATTACCTGCTCACCTCGACCGTCAACGGCATCTTGGCGCAGCGCTTGGTGCGCAGGCTGGAGCCGACGCACGCCGAGCGTTACGAGCCATCGCCCGAGGTGATCGAAGAGTTTGGCCTGCGTCGTTTTCAGCCCGAAGGCACCATCTACCTGTACCGTCCGATGCCATCCGCTCTGACGCCTACCGGCTACTTGGGGCGGACCACCATCATGGAATTTTTGGTGGTGAGCGAGCCGATCCGCCGCATGATCATGAAACACGCCGATACCAACCTGATCGAAGAAGAAGCCCGCAAGCTCGGCATGCAAACCATGTATGAGGATGGCCTGAGCAAGGCCCTGCAGGGCATCACCACGATCGAAGAAGTGCTGCGTGTGACGCAGGAGGGGTGAGGCCGGAGCCGGGATTGGAAATTCGGGATTTGGGATTCGTAAGAGCCGAGTGCGCTTCGCCAGTACGATTCAGGACGCGCCCCAATCCCCAATCCCCAATCCCCAATCCCCAATCCCCAATCCCCAATCCCCAATCCCCAATCCCCAATCCCCAATCCCCAATCCCCAATCCCTGCTCTCATGCCTCAATTCCGCTACAAAGCGCTCAGTTCCGCCGGCGAACCCATCGACGGTGTCATGGAAGCGGCCAGTGCCGACGAAGTGGTAGCGCGTCTGCAAGATGGCGGCAACCTGCCGCTTGAGGCGCGTCCGGCCGATGGAGCAGATCAAGGTGGGCTGGCGAATCTGTTTCGACGTGCACCGATGAACTCGGCGCAGGTGCTGCAGTTCACCCAGCAACTGTCCACCTTGCTGGGTGCTGGTCAGCCCTTGGATCGCGCCTTGCAGATTTTGCTGGACCTGCCTGAATCGGCCGAAGCGCGGCGGGTGATCGAGCGCATCCGCGATGCAGTGCGGGGTGGCACGCCGCTGTCGCAGGCCTTGGAACAGCAGGAGAACGTATTCACGCGCCTGTACATCAACATGGTGCGAGCGGGCGAGGTGGGTGGCTCCCTACACGACACCCTCAAGCGCTTGGCCGATTATCTCGAGCGCAGCAAAGCTCTGCGCGAGTCGGTGATCAATGCACTGATCTATCCCTCGATCCTGGTTTTGATGGTGTTCGGTGCGCTCTTGTTGCTCTTGGGCTACGTGGTGCCGCAGTTCCTGCCCTTGTTCGAGGACATGGACGTGGAAATGCCCCTGCTCACGCAGGTGGTGATGGCAACGGGCAATGTCGTCAGTGGTTATTGGTGGTTGTTGTTGGCGCTGGGCATTGGCGCCCTTGTGCTGTTGCGACAGCACCTGCGCGACCCGGACAAGCGCCGTGGTTTTGACGCCTGGGTACTGCGGCGCGGTCTGGTCGGTGGTCTGATGGCGCGCTTGGAAACCGCGCGTTTGACGCGCACTCTGGGAACTTTGGTGCACAACGGCGTTCCATTGCTCACCGCGCTTTCGATTGCGCGCAACGTCATGGGCAACCTCGCACTGTCGGATGCGGTCGAGGCCGCAACGGCGGAAGTCAAGACGGGCGGTGGTTTGTCCTTGGCACTCGGGCGCAGCAAACTGTTCCCGCGTCTGGCGCTGCAGATGATCGCCGTGGGCGAGGAGTCGGGTGAGTTGGATACCATGTTGAACAAGGTGGCCGATACATTCGACATCGAGGTACGCAATACCATCGACCGCTTGCTGGCGGCCTTGGTGCCGGCGGTGACGGTGTTCATGGCGATCATCGTGGCGATGATCATGATGGCGATCCTGATCCCGATCTTCAGCCTGACCAATGCGGTGGGCTGATCTTTCAAAGTATATGGAAACAATGACGATGAACCGAACATTTTCGAACCGTGGCACGCGCACCGCGCAAGCAGGCTTCAGCCTGATCGAGATTCTGATCGTGGTGGCCTTGATCGCCTTGATTGCCGGCATGGTCGCCAACCAAGTCTTTGGTGGCCAGGACCGTGCCAAGGTCAAGATGGCGCAAAGCCAGATTGCGGCACTGTCCGGCAAGATTTCCTCGTTCGAAAACGACACCGGTTCCTTGCCGCAGCAACTGGATGAACTGGTGGCCGCGTCCAGCAACGCCAAGGGCTGGCTTGGGCCGTATTCGAAGGAAGCCGAACTGAAGGATCCGTGGAACTCGCCCTTTGAGTACAGCCAGTCGGGACGCGCCTTCACGATCACCAGCTATGGCGCCGACAAGAAGCCCGGCGGCACCGGCGTGGATGCCGACATCACCAACGAGTAAGGCGCGTTTGGGTCGGTGCAGGCCGGCGCAAACAGGATGAAGGCATGAACAAGGCACGCGGTT
>CAUJJS010000215.1 GCA_963205415.1 Pseudomonadota bacterium | reverse complement strand
GCCAGCCAAAGCCACCAAGCCAGCCCAGAACCACCCATGGAGGAACATGTCCATTACTTCCTCGGCGGTGCCCAGCTCAGATCACAGGGGACATCTCTAACTGGCACAACCAGGGGACATTTCTAAATTGCATTGACACATTGCAGTGCAGCACTACGCCCTGTATACTTCGCCGTCTTTGTTTCCCAATCCATAGGATTTCTGCCATGAAAGTGCTGTCTTCGCTGAAGTCGGCCAAGTCCCGGCACCGCGACTGCAAAGTGGTCCGTCGCCGTGGCAAGGTCTTCGTGATCTGCAAGAGCAACCCCCGCTTCAAGGCCCGTCAGCGCTGATCGCTGTCGAGTCGGGTGTGGAAAGAGAGCCGCCAACGCGGCTCTTTTCATCTCTACGGCTGATACCGATTCGATTGTTCCCCAAGCCCTGATCCTCTGTGCGCACCCGAACGCGCAGCAGTGGCATAATGTTACGCAGTGTGACCTCACCTTGGTGTTTCAGGAGCCGCCGATGAATCGTTGCCTTGCCGTTGCATTCGCCTTTGCCATGGCCCTGCCGGCCACGACTGCGCTCGCCCAGCAAGGCGACATCCTCTTGGTCGATCGCGCTGCCGCCAGTCAGTCGCTTGACGGCCCCAAGCGCGGCGCCTTGATGAATCAGGTCCAAGCGCAATTTGGCGAGCCCAGTCAGAAGATGGAGCCGCGCGGTGGACAGCAGCCGCAGTGGCCGGCTATCACGCGCTGGGTGTATCCGAACTTCGTGGTGTACTTCGAGAACAATCACGTCGTCGATGTGGTTGCGCAAAAAGCTTCGCCGGGTGAAATCGGTCCCAAGCCGACCAAGTAAGGAAAAAGCGCCCAACACTCGCGTTCACGAGTCAAATGCTTTCCACTGCAATGTGCGACCAGCCATGCGCAGGCTGACGAATTTGCGCACCTGAAGCAGGTTTCCTGTAACCCAACCGGCCACGATCGCACCCCGCACGTGGCCGTTCGCATTTGGAGATTCACATGACCCAATGGCGCTTTCCGGCCGAATGGGAACCACAGGACGCCATCCTTCTGGCCTGGCCACACGCGGGCACCGACTGGGCCGAACGCTTGGCCGAGGTCGAGCAAACCTATGTCGCCCTGATTGCCGCCATCACGCGCTTCCAGAAAGTGCTGCTGTGCGTGGCCGATGATGCGGTCGCCCACCGTGCGCGTCAGTTGCTGGCAGCGGCTCACGTGGATGTGTTCAAGCTGCACGTGATTCAGATCCCCTACAACGACACTTGGCTGCGCGATTCCGGCCCGATCACCCTGCTCGACGCACTCGGCACGGCGCGTTTTCTGGACTTCCGCTTCACCGGCTGGGGCGGCAAATACGAGGCCGCCGATGACGATGCCTTGATCGCGGGATTGGCCGAGCGCGGTGTGCTGCGTGCCGACGCGGTGCAGCGCATCGACTTCGCGCTGGAGGGTGGTGCCATCGAAACCGACGGCCGCGGCAGCCTCCTGAGCACCTGGCGCTGCTTGGTTGAACGCCACGGCGAATCGGCGCGTGAGATGGTGACGACGACCTTGAGCCGCGCCCTGCATCAGGATCGTGTGCTGTGGCTGGAGCATGGCTATCTGGAGGGCGATGACACCGATGCCCATATCGACACGCTCGCGCGCTTTGCACCGAACAACGCCATCGTGTATCAAGCCTGCGACGACGCGGCTGACTCGCATCATGGCGAACTGGCCGCGATGGCCAGCGAACTGGCCGCCTTGCGCACGCGTTCGGGCGAGGCCTATCGCCTGCATCCACTGCCCTGGCCCAAACCCATCCTCGATGGTGGTCGTCGACTGGCGGCGTCCTACGCCAACTTCCTCATCATCAACGGCGCGGTATTGATGCCCGCCTATGGTGACGCGGCCGATGCCGCGGCGGCCGCCGTCCTGTCGCAGGCATTCCCCGACCATGAAATCGTGTCGGTGCCTTGTCGCGCCCTGATCTGGCAGAACGGCAGCCTGCACTGTGTCACCATGCAGATTCCCAAGGGAGCCGTGTTCGATGTCTGAGTCCCGCCGCCTGTCTGTCGCGCTGCTGCAAGCAGCCCATCAGGGTGACCGCGAAGCCAATCTGGCCTTGATCGAAGACAAGGTCGCTGCCGCGGCGAAGGACGGTGCGCGCCTGATCCTGCTGCAGGAGTTGCACAACGGGCCGTATTTCTGTCAGCACGAATCGGTCGAGGAATTCGATCATGCCGAGCCGATTCCCGGCCCCAGCACCGAGCGACTGGGTGCACTGGCCAAACGTGTCGGCGTGGTGATCGTGGCCTCGCTGTTCGAGCGTCGCGCTGCAGGCCTCTACCACAACACCGCCGTGGTGCTGGAAGCCGACGGACGCCTCGTGGGGCGCTATCGCAAGATGCACATTCCGGATGATCCGGGCTTCTACGAGAAGTTTTATTTCACCCCGGGTGATCTGGGTTTCGAGCCGATCGACACCTCGGTCGGTCGCCTCGGCGTGCTGGTGTGCTGGGACCAGTGGTATCCGGAAGCCGCACGCCTGATGGCTCTGGCCGGCGCGGAACTCCTGCTCTATCCCACCGCCATCGGCTGGGACCCGGACGACGCGCCCGACGAGAAAACCCGCCAACGTGATGCCTGGCTCCTGAGCCATCGTGGTCACGCCGTGGCGAACGGCTTGCCGGTCTTGTCCTGCAATCGCGTCGGACACGAAACCTCGCCGCTGGGCGCGTCCGGCATCGACTTCTGGGGCCACAGCCATGTGCTCGGGCCGCAGGGTGAACTCTTGGCACAGGCCGGCACCGAGGCCACCCTGTTGCGCTGCGACATCGACCTTGGCCGCAGCGAACACGTGCGTCGCATCTGGCCGTTCCTGCGTGATCGGCGCATCGATGCCTACGGCGACTTGCTGCGCCGCTACCGCGATTGAGGCTCTGGCGTGTCTGAGATCCTGCCCACCGAGGCGTCTGTCGACGCAGCTGAGCCGACGATGGACGATGCACTGAAGGGCCAACCGATCGTCGAAGTCGAGCGCGACGGCGTGCACTACACCCTGCTGGGCACAGCGCATGTCTCGCGTGCCAGTGTCGATGCCGTGGAGGCGCTCATGGCGCAGCGCGCATTCGATGTCGTGGCGGTGGAGCTGTGTGCCACCCGTCATCAGGCCATGACAAAACCCGATGACTTCGCACGCTGGGACATCTTCAAGGTCATCCGCGACGGCAAGATCGGCATGGTCGCGGCGAATCTGGCGCTGTCGGCCTATCAACGTCGCCTGGCCGAGCAATTGGGCATCGAACCCGGTGCCGAAATGCGTGCGGCCATTGATGCCGCCGGCCAACGCGACGTGCCGCTGTGGTGCATCGACCGCGACATCGGCACGACCTTGCGGCGCACGCACGCCGCACTCGGCTTCTGGCGCAAGCTGACGATGATGAGCGGCTTGGCCGCAAGCCTGGTGGTGAAGGACGAAGTCGACGAACAGGAGATCGAGCGCCTGAAACAGGGCGACATCCTCGAGAGCAGCTTCCACGAGTTTGCCCAGCGCGATGAATCCTTGTTCCGCAGCCTGATCGACGAACGCGACCGCTTCATGGCCGCCAGTCTGCGTGAAAAGTCGGCGTCGGCCGGCAGCCGCGTGCTGGCCGTGGTGGGCGCCGGTCACCTCGCCGGTCTGGCGCGTTATCTCGCCGAGGACGCGCGTGATCCGAGGACCGAAATCCTCGAACTGAACCAGATTCCCCCGCCCAAACCCTGGGGCACCTGGATCGGCATCGCCATCACGGTGTTCGTGTTGGGCGGCTTTGCCTGGGGCTTTTATCAAGGCGCAGACATCGGCACGGATTTGGTGCTGCGCTGGGTGCTGATGACCGGCATCGGCGGCGCGCTCGGCTGTCTGGCGGCCGGAGGCCACCCGCTCAGCCTGCTGGGCGCCTTCGTTGCATCGCCGCTCACACCCTTCCACCCGGCGCTGTCCTCGGGCATGGTCAGTGCCTGGATCGAAGCCAGCCTGCGCAAGCCGCAGGTCGAAGATTTTTCGCGCTTGCGCGATGACGTGGGCAGTCTCAAAGGCTGGTGGCACAACCGCGTTGCGCGGGTGCTTGTAAACTTTTTTCTCACAAATTTGGGAACCGTCGCAGGCATCTACCTCGCTGGATGGGGCATACTCAAGCAGTTGTTCTGACGTGAAGGCGGGGCTGGAATGCAAACGGGAGCCATTCCGTTGCAATCCAGAAGGGGCATTCCGGAGGCGCATGGCATGAAATCAGTACTGGTGTCCGAGAACTCGCCGACACGGCGACGGGCAGTCTGCGCCTTGCTCAGCCAGCGTGGTTGGGACCTGATTACGCCTGCCAGTGCCGAGGCCAGTTGCGACGTTCTGGAAAACATGGGTGCGCGCGGCATCCAGATCGAAGCCGTCGTCGTGGGTTGGCCCGAGAATGTCGACGCCGCCGATCACCGCCTGCGCGAGCTGCTGCACGCCGAGCACCTGCTGCATGTGCCGGTGGTGATCTTCGCCGATGAAAGCACCGAAGCCATCGCCCAGTGGCGCATGTCACGTCCCCGTACCTCGCTCTTGATGTGGAGCGAGTACACCCAGGTCGCACACCAGATCGAACACACCGGCACCCAGCAGATTCTGGCAGCACCATCCTTGGCGCGACCCAAGAGCGCGCAACGCGTCTTGCTGGTGGACGATTCGCCCACCGTTCGCGCAGGTTTCAAACGCCTGATCCAGTCGCACGGCTACGAAGTGGAAACCGCCGATGGTGTCGATGCGGCGCTCAAGTTGGCACTGTCGCGCAACTTCGATCTGGCGATCGTGGACTACTACATGCCGGGCAAGAACGGCACCGCGCTGATTGCCGAACTGCGCGAACACCCGCAAACCCGCCACATCCTGTCGGCCATCATCACCGGCACCTATTCGGATGAAGTCATCGTCGAGTCGCTCGCATCAGGCGCCACCGAATGCCTGTTCAAGAGCGAGGCCAAGGACCTGTTCGTGGCGCGTCTGGGCTCCATGGCGCGCACCGTGCACGACCGCAAGGTCATCGACACCGAGCGTCGCCGCCTCGAAGGCATCCTGTCGGCGGTCGGCGATGGTGTGTTCGGGGTCGAAACCGATGGCACGATCCAGTTCGTCAATCCCGCCGCCGTTGGCATTCTCGGCCATCAGGACGCGCGCGACCTGATCGGTCGCATGGCCGCCGAAGTGATCCACCCCGGTGCCAGTGGCGAGTGGCATCCGGACAAGCCTGGCACGCTCACTTCGGCCTATCGCATGGGCGAGGCCTTGCCGGCGTTCCAATCGATTTTCTGGACTGCGGCACGGCTTCCGATTCCGGTGGAATGCACGGTTTATCCCCTGCATGTCGATGGCACGCGCCGTGGTTCGGTCGTGGCCTTCCGCGATGTTTCGGCACAGCGCAAGCTGGAAGAACAACTGCGCTGGCAGGCCGAACACGACAGCCTCACCCAACTCCACAACCGCGCTTGGTTCGAGCGCGAGCTCGACCTGGAATTGCAGCGCCTGCGCCACGCCAACGAGCAGGGTGCACTGCTGTTCGTCGATCTGGACCGATTCAAGTACATCAACGACACCGCCGGCCACAGCGCGGGCGATCAACTGCTGGTCGAAGTCAGTCGGCGCATCAAGAATCAACTGCGCCCGGGCGATCAAGTGGCACGCATGGGTGGCGATGAATACGCGGTCCTGCTGCGCAACGTGCCACCCGATGGCATCGCAGGCCTTGCCGAAGGCATCCGCACCGCAGTCAGCAACTCGCCTTTCCGCCACGCCGGCAAGTCCTATCGCATCACCCTCTCGATTGGTGCCACCGCGATCGACCGATTCACGCCTTCGTCGGAAGTGGCGATGGCACAGGCGGACCTCGCCTGCTATCAATCCAAGAGTGCCGGTCGTGCACGCAGCCATGTGTACAACGCCGAGCAGGATTCTCTGGCCACGATGAGCGAGGAACTGGGCTGGTCCACGCGCCTGCAGGAAGCCCTAGTGCAGGACCGTTTCGAACTGCTGTTCCAGCCCATCGTGCCCTTGAACGGCATCGAAAACGAAACCGGCAATCAACCCGCCGCCGAACTCTGGCAACGCCAGTTCATGCGCAATCCGGACGAACGCATGATCTTCGAGGCCTTGCTGCGCCTGCGTGGCGAGGAAGGCGAACTGATCCTGCCACGCCTGTTCCTGCCCGCCGCCGAGCGCTTCGGCCTGATGGGTTACATCGACCATTGGGTGATCGAGCGTTCGATCCGCAGCCTGCAGGAAGTGCGCAGCTCACACCGTCCGGTCGCACTATCGATCAATCTCTCGGCCGAGAGCTTGGGCGACAGCACCCTGCCCGATTTCGTCACCGATTGCCTCGTGCGTTACAACGTCGATCCGACCTCGCTGATTTTCGAAGTCACCGAATCGGGCACGCTCGATGACATCGTGGGTGTGCGCGCCCTGCTCAAACGCCTGCGCCTGCTCGGCTGTCATATCGCCATCGACGATTTCGGCACCGGTTTTTCCACCTTCGATTACCTGCGCCAACTCGACGCCGACTACCTCAAGATCGACGGCTCGATCGTGCAGGGCTTGCCCGACGACAAACTCGATCGCACCGTGATCGCCGCACTGGCCAGCATCGCCGAAGTCACCGGCAAACGCACCGTGGCCGAATGGGCCGAGAACCTCGAAACCCTGCGCGTGCTGCACGAGTGCGGCGTGGACTATGCCCAAGGCTTTGTCGTCGGCCATCCGCGCCTGCAATTGTTGCCACGCATGCCCGCACGCAAGTCCGACCCACTCGCCGCCACGCCACTGTGGGGTTCGCCGGCCGTCAACGTCACACCCGCGCAAGTTGATCCGAGCGCAGCCCGTCGTTGATGTCGCAGTTCCTGTGGTACGACCTTGAAACCTTTGGCCGCGACAGCCGTCGCAGCCGCATCGCGCAGTTTGCCGCCATTCGCACCGATGCCCAGTTGCAAGCGGTCGAGCCGGCGCGGGTCTGGTATTGCCAACCCTCCGACGACCTCCTGCCCTCACCCACCGCCTGCCTGATCACCGGCATCACGCCACAACTGGCGCGTGACAAGGGCGTGCCGGAAGCCGAATTTGCCGCACGCATCCACGAGGAAATGAGCCGCCCGGACACCTGCGTGGCCGGCTTCAACAGCATCCGCTTCGATGACGAGTTCATCCGCAATCTGTTCTACCGCAATTTCTATGACCCGTACGAGCGCGAATGGCGCAACGGCAATTCGCGCTGGGATCTGATCGATCCGATTCGCCTTGCGCACGCCTTGCGGCCCGACGGCATCCACTGGCCCAAGCGCGAGGACGGGGCAAGCAGCTTCAAACTCGAACACCTGGCCACGGCCAACCAGCTCAAGCAAGCCCGTGCCCACGATGCCAAGTCCGATGTCGAAGCCACCATCGGCCTTGCAGCGTTGCTGCGCCAAGCCCAACCGCGCCTGTTCGACTACGCCCTCGCCTTGCGCGACAAAAAACGCGCGGCCGCGATGATCGATTACGCGACCATGACGCCGGTGCTGCACATTTCCCAGCGCTATCCCGCGGCACAGGCCTGCGCCGCGCTGGTGTTGCCGATCTGCGCGCACCCGAGCAATGCCAACGGCATCATCGTCTGCGACCTCGCCGATGATCCCACCGCGCTGATCGAACTGCCGATCGACGACATCCTCGATCGCCTCTACACCGCCCGCGCCGATCTGCCCGATGATGTGGCACGCATCGGGCTCAAGCAGATCCACCTCAACAAGTCGCCGATGCTGGTGGCCTTGCAGCACTTGTCGGCCGCGCAGTTGGCGCGCTTTGGCATCGAACTGGCGCCACAACTCGAACACGCCCAGCGTCTGCGCCAAACCGACGGGCTGGCAGAGAAAGTGCGCGCCGTGTTCGCGAAGAACACCTTCGACAACGCACCGCTCGATCCGGAGTTGGCGATCTATCAGGGCTTTGCCAGCCCCTACGACAAAAGCCTCTTCACCCGGGTTCGGCGTGAAGCGGATAAAACCACGGGCGGATTCGGTTTCCGCGACGCGCGTTTCGAACCACTCGCCCTGCGCTATCGCGCACGCAATTATCCGAACTCACTCCGTGGCGATGAACGCGATCAATGGCAGGACTATCGTTGTCAACGACTGGCACCCGGCAGTGACTTGTCCGAATACGATTTCGACACCTACTTTGCCGAAATCCAAAGCCTGCGTGCCTCCGATGATGCTGAGGCCCATCGCATCCTCGATCAGCTCGACGACTGGGGCCGCACGCTGCAACGCAGCCTTTGAACCCGTTTACCGAGCCTCGCTTTGCAATCCGATGCGAAGGATCGTGCCATCCAATTCCGAAAGCACGTACAGATAACCATCTGGCCCTTGTCGCACATCGCGCAGGCGTGTGGGGCGATCAGCAAGCAAACGCTCCTCGGCCACGACGGTATCGCCATCCAATTGCAGGCGGATCAAATCGCGCGTGGCCAAGCCACCCAGAAACAGGCTGCCACGCCATGCGGGAAAACGCTGCGCGGTGTAGAACGCCATGCCACTCAAGGCCGGTGAACGTTCGAACCAATAGATCGGCGGCTCGGTATCGGGCGCGGTCGTGCCCTGCGCTTCCGGAATGGCCTGGCCGGAATAATTGATGCCATAGGTCGCCAGCGGCCAGCCGTAGTTCTTGCCGGCCTGCGGGATATTCACTTCATCGCCACCACGCGGCCCGTGTTCGCTGGTCCACAACTGCCCGCTCACCGGATTCAAGGCCGCACCCTGTTGATTGCGGTGGCCGTAAGACCAAATTTCCGGCCGTGCGCCTTCCTTGCCCACGAAAGGGTTGTCCGGCGGGATGCTGCCATCCGGAAACAGGCGCACGATCTTGCCCTGCAGGTGGTCGAGTTGCTGCGCGGTGGCGCGTTGGTTGTTTTCGCCCAGCACCAGAAACAGATGCCCACTGCGATCGAACACGATGCGCGAACCAAAGTGATGGCCCGTGGAAAGCTTGGGTTCCTGACGGAAGATGACTTGCCAATCCTCGATGTGGTCGCCAACCAATCGCCCGCGCCCCAAGGCCGTGCCGGCCTGGCCATCCGAGCCCGCCTCGGCGTAGCTGAGGTAGATCCAAGGGTCGTTGGCGAAATCGGGCGACAAGGCCACATCCAGCAGACCGCCCTGTCCCTCGGTGTAAACCTCAGGCACGCCGGCGATGGGCTCCGACAACACACCTTCGCGAGTGACATAGCGCAATCGCCCCGGCCGCTCGGTCACCAGCATCCGGCCGTCGGGAAGAAAGGCCAGCGCCCACGGCACTTGCAGGCCGGTGGCGACTTCGACGACTTCCACCTGCGAGGCCTGGGCGGGCGCAGGCGCAGCGTGCGCCGCGACGCGATTGAGCTGCGCCACCGGACTCGGACCGTCCACCGCCAGGCTCGACGTGGAATTGCCACCGCTGCAAGCCGCCAGCAACAACACGCACACACCCATCGCCTGTCGCATCATGCATTCCTCCAATGCCGCCCTCTCACCATCGCGCCATGGTGCCAGCCCGCTCGCCCATTGCCCAGCACGAGCCGGCCGACGCAAGTACCACAGGCCCATGACGCTTGGCAGTTGCGCCACGACAGGCCGGGTCTATAGTGCGGAAAGCCGTTGCCCACCGCATCATGGCCGCAGCTGGCGAAACCATTTCAACTCTCCAATCGGGGCACAACGATGAACGTACTGCAGCGCATCGCCTCTCTACTTTGCACCAGCCTGCTCGTCACCAGCGCCGGCGCAGCCACCCAAACACCGGTCACGCCCATGACGCCCGATGTCGTGGAACACTACGATTCGGTACGTCCGGAGGCCGACTTCGTGCGGCGCGAGGTGATGATTCCGATGCGTGATGGCGTGAAGCTGTTCACCGTCATCGTGATGAAAAAAGGCACCCGCAACGCCCCGATCCTGCTCTCGCGCACGCCCTACAACGCCAGCGGCTCGACCCATCGCGTATCGAGCCAGCGCATGGTCGATGTGCTCGAAATCATGGACGCCGAGTTCGTCAACGATGGCTACATCCGTGTCTATCAGGACATTCGTGGCCTGTACAAATCCGAGGGTCAGTGGGTACTCAACCGCCCCATCGTCGGGCCACTGAACAACACCGGCATCGATGAATCCACCGATGCACACGACACCATCGATTGGCTGGTCAAGAACACCCCCGAATCCAATGGCAAGGTCGGCGTCATCGGTTCGAGCTATCTCGGTTTCACCGCACTGATGAGCTTGATCGACCCGCATCCGGCGCTGAAGGCGGTGATCGCCCAGAGCCCGATGGTCGATGGCTGGATGGGCGACGATTGGTTCCAAAACGGCGCCTTCCGCACCAATTCCTTGGGCTATGTTCTGGCCTTGGGCTACAACAAAGGCTTGGGTGGTGCCGACTTCGCACTTGGCGAGGGCGACGACTACAGCCGCTATCTCCAAGCCGGCTCGGTGGCGGACTTCGTGAAAAGCGTGGGTGCCGAGCAGGTTCCGGGCGTGCGCAAGTTCCTCGAAAACCCGGCCTACACCGAGTTCTGGTCCCTGCAAGCGGTCGACAAATGGCTGGCAGCGCGCCCGCACACCGTGCCGACCATGTTGGTGGTCGGCCAGTGGGATCAGGAAGACAGCTACGGCGCGCCTGCGGTCTATCGCGCACTGGAACCCAAAGACACCCGCAACGATCGCGTATCGCTGGTGATCGGCCCGTGGCGTCATTCCGGCTTCAATCATTACGGCTATGAATTGGGCGATCTCACCTTCAATGGCGACACCGCGCTCGAATGGCGCGTCAAATACGCCAAGCCCTTCTTCGATCATTGGCTCAAAGGCGGCCCCGACCCGCACACCCCGCCAGTTCTCACCTACGCCACCGGCGCCAACCAGTGGAATGTTTCACAGCGTTGGCCGGCGGGCAGCGACAAGGCCATCTACCTTGCCGCCGACGGTGTGGCGAGCTTCCACAAGCCCGCCGCCTCCGGCCATCAGGACTATGTCAGTGATCCGGCCAAGCCCGTGCCATTCATTCCGCGCCCGATCAACATGGGCGACCCGTTCCAATGGAAGCCGTGGCTGGTCCACGATCAGCGCTTTGCCAGCAGCCGCCCCGATGTTGCAGTCTGGAGCAGTGAGCCGCTCACCGAAGCGGTGCACATCATGGGCGCACCGGGTGTTGAACTGTTCGCCTCCACCACCGGCACGGACAGCGATTGGGTGGTGAAGTTGATCGACGTGTATCCGAACGACGTACCGGAAAACGCAGCGCAAGGCGCCAAGCCATCGATGGCCGGTTTCGA
>CAUJJS010000214.1 GCA_963205415.1 Pseudomonadota bacterium | reverse complement strand
ATAGGGAGACAGGTCCAAATTGAAGCGACGCGCGTTGTAGAGCTGCGGCACGAGACAACAATCGGCCATGGTCGGGATATCGCCTTCGCAAAAATCGCCGGTCGACGGGTGATCGAACACCGATGCCTCGAAGGCCGCCAGACCACTGGCGATCCAGTGTTGCGTCCAGGCCAGACGTGCTTCCTCGCCTACTCCCAAGGTGTGCTCCAGATACTGCATCACGCGCAGATTGGCCAAGGGATGAATGTCGCAGGCCACCAATTGCGCCAAGCCGCGCACACGCGCACGGTCGCGGGCAACTTCCGGCAACAGCGGCGGCGAGGGATGAACCTCGTCCAGATATTCAATGATCGCCAGCGATTGCCGCACGATCCGTTCGCCGTGCTGGAACACCGGCACCAAGCCGGCGGGGTTGACCGCCAGAAACTCTTCGGTGTGCTGCTCGCCGCCGTCACGGGTGAGGTGGACCGGAACACACTGATAGGCCAAACCCTTGAGGTTCAGCGCAATGCGGACTCGGTAGGAGGCACTCGACCGCCAGTAGCTGTGCAGACGCAACTTTCCGTTCATGGAACCGCCCTCGCTTGCGTTTGCCACAGCGTAGCGCGATCCGGGGCGGCGTGCGACTGAGCTCAGCCGCTTATCAGCATCTTCTGCTCGATCGCACCGAAAATCGTGGCGCCATGACGGTCGAGCATCTCGATACGCACGACGTCGCCGGCCTTCATGAAAGCCGTTTTCGGCGCCCCGCTCTCCAGGGTTTCAACGGTTCGGCGTTCGGCAAAGCATGAGGCACCCAGCCGCGTGTCCTCATTGGCCACGGTGCCGGAACCCACGAGGGTGCCTGCCGTCAGCGGGCGGGTGCGCGCGGCGTGGGCGATGAGTTGGGCGAAGTTGAACTGCATGTCGACACCCGCCTCGGGTGCGCCAAACCACTCGCCGTTGTAATGCGTCACCAGCGGCCGATGCAGCTTGCTGTCGCGCCAGTCCTCACCCAATTCATCCGGCGTGACGAACACCGGCGACAGGGCCGAGCGCGGCTTGGACTGGAGAAAACCAAAACCCTTGGCCAATTCCGGCGGAATGAGGTTGCGCAGCGACACATCGTTCACCAGGCCCACCAACACGATGTGGCCAGCGGCCTGTTCCACCGAAACCGCCATCGGCACGTCATCGGTAATCACGATCACTTCGGCTTCAAGGTCGATGCCCATGTCCACGCTCGGCACCCGCACGGGCTCACGCGGTCCGATGAAGCCGCCACTGGTGGCCTGGTACATCAAGGGATCGGTGTAGAAACTCGCCGGCACCTCGGCCCCACGCGCACGCCGCACGCGTTCGACGTGAGGCAGGTAGGCCGAGCCATCGACGAACTCGTAGGCGCGCGGCAAAGGCGCGGCCAATTGTTCGGGATCCAGCGCGAACACGTCCATTCCGTTGATGCTGCGCGCTTGCGAGTCGTCCAACGCCTGCGCCACCGTCGCCAAGCGCGGCGCGATCTGGGCCCACTCATCCAGCGCCGCCTGCAAAGTCGGGGCGATGTCCGGCACGGCGACGGCGCGTGTGAGATCACGCGAAACCACGATCAAGGTGCCGTCGCGGCCACCACGGCGAAGTGAAGCAAGTTTCATCGGTTAGTCCCGTATTGAGCAGAAGGATCCGAACTCAGCCGCCGCTGAAACGGCGCTGGAGTCCCAGCCATACCTCAGGATAGTCGCGTTGACGGTGCGCGGCGTCCAGCGCCTGCGCCACCGGCCGCAACACGGTCGGAGTTTCGAACATGATGGCCATGGTATCGGTGACGTAGTCGGGCTTGGAGGTATCGATCCGACTGGCCTTCTCGAAGGTCGCCGCGTCTGGCCCGTGGCCGGTCATGCAGTTGTGCAACGAGCAGCCGCCGGGGGCGAAACCTTCGGCCTTGGCGTCGTAGGCGCCGTGGATCAGGCCCATGAACTCGCAGGCGATATTGCGATGGAACCAGGCCGGACGGAAGGTGTCCTGCATCGCCAGGATGCGCGGCGGGAAGATCACGAAGTCAAGGTTGCTGGTGCCGGGCGTGGCACTGGGCGAATGCAGTACCAGAAAGATGGACGGATCGGGATGGTCGTAACTGATCGAGCCGATGGTGTTGAAGCGCCTGAGATCATATTTGTACGGCGCGTAGTTACCGTGCCAGGCCACCACATCGAGCGGTGAATGCCCGATCGGCGCACGCCAGAGGTGGCCCTGGAACTTGGTCAGCAATTCGAAGTCGCCATCGACATCCTCGAAGGCCGCCACCGGGTACAGAAAATCACGCGGATTGGCCAAACAGTTGCTGCCGATCGGCCCCAGATCAGGCAGCCGCAGCAAGGCGCCGAAGTTCTCACAAAGATAGCCGCGCGCCTGTCCGTCCGGCAGGCTCACGCGAAAGCGCACGCCACGTGGAATGACGGCGATCTCCTGCGGCTCAACCTCCAGCACGCCCAGTTCCGTGGCGATGCGCAATCGCCCGAGCTGGGGCGCAATCAACATCTCGGCATCGGCGTTGTAGAAATAGCGCCCCTGCATGTCGCGGTTGGCCGCGTAGACGTGGATGCCGGCACCACTGCCTCCGGCAGGGCCACCATTGCCGAGCATGGTGAAAATGCCTTCGATGAAATCGGTCGGCGCGGTCGGCAACGGCAAGGGATTCCAACGCAACTTTTCCGGCGTGACGGGATCCGGACCGAAGTCGTTGTGGAAATGCCCCTTGGGATGCGGCTCGAACTTGCCATGCACCGCCGCCGGGCGAATGCGATACAACCAACTGCGACGATTGCTTGCACGCGGCGCGGTGAACGCGGTGCCAGTGAGCTGCTCGGCGTAAAGGCCATGCGCCACCTGCTGCGGCGAGTTGCGTCCGACCGGCAAACTGCCAGCGACCGCCTCGGTGGCGAACTCGTTGCCAAAACCCGTCATGTAGTGATTGCTACTCATACTTCAAATCCCGACTTGCGCTTGCGCCAATCCCGAATCTCGATTCCCAAGCCTCACAACACCCCACGCCGCATCTGATCACGCTCGATCGATTCGAACAGGGCTTGGAAATTGCCCTCGCCAAAGCCTTCGTTGCCCTTGCGCTGGATGATCTCGAAGAAGATCGGGCCGAGCGCGTTCTGGGTGAAGATCTGCAGCAGCAGTCGTTGCTTGGTTTCCGGATCGGCGTCGATCAGGATTGAGTTCTTGCGCAGACGTGGCAGGTCCTCGCCGTGATTGGGGATGCGCTTGTCGACGAAGTCGAAATACACATCCGGCGTGTCAAGGAAGGCGATGCCGGCGGCCTTCATCCTCTCCACCGTGTCGTAGATGTCGTCCGTGAAACAGGCAATGTGCTGGATGCCCTCGCCCTTGTACTGATCCAGATACTCGTTGATCTGGCTCTTGGGATCGGACGACTCATTGAGCGGAATCCGCACCATGCCATCAGGCGCCGTCATGGCGCGCGACAACAGGCCGGTTTTGGCACCCTTGATGTCGAAATAGCGGATCTCGCGGAAGTTGAACAGGCGCTCGTAGTAGTCCGACCACTTGCTCATGTTGCCTTGAAAGAGGTTGTGGGTGAGGTGGTCGATGAACGTCAGCCCAAAGCCCTTGGGCATCTTTTCCGCGCCGGGCAGCCATTCGTAATCGGGATCGTGGATGGTGCCCACGCTGTCATAGCGATCCACCAGATACAGCATGCAACCGCCGATGCCCTTGATCACAGGCGCGGCCACGGCCTTGCTCAATTCATCGCGCGCGTCGAAGGCTTCACCACCGTTCTTGAGCGCCTGCACCCGCACCCATTCGGCCAGTTTGTTGAAGCGAATGGCGAAACCACAGGCCGATGGCCCATGTTCGGCGGCAAAGCGCGCGGCAAACGAATCCGGGTCTTCGTTGATCAGAAAGGTGCAATCGCCTTGGCGATAGGTATGGATCGGGCGGGTCTTGTGGCGTGCCACCTGCACGAAGCCCATCTTGCGCACGTAGTCGTGAAGGTAGCCCTGCTGCGCTGGCGGCGCGGCGAACTCGACGAACTCGAAACCATCGATCCCCATCGGGTTGTCGAAAGTGGTGGGGGTCATGCCGGCCGAAGGAATGGCGTTCATTGCGGATCTCCGTGCGCATGGCGGTTGCTCCGCCAGAAGCGCGTATTTATAGTTTCATCTGAAACCATATGCAATGCGCAGCGCACCATGCCCAAGTCACTTGCCCTCGACTTCGACCGATTTCTCCCCTACCGGCTTTC
>CAUJJS010000213.1 GCA_963205415.1 Pseudomonadota bacterium | reverse complement strand
GTGTGTTGCTGTGAAAAAGCGGGGGTAAGGTTCGTTGACCAGACACCTCGCGATGACGCCGTGGATCGCGGCCCACGAACGCGGCTCGCCCCGGGGAGTTGCAGGCTGTTCACGTCATGCCCCTCGGCCGAAGTACCAATCAGCGGCCCCGATGACACCGAGCCGCCCGTGATCAATCAGGTGCACAGGCACCTTTTCGAGAAATGCCCGCAAGCTGCCCTTGTCGAGGAAGCGCTCGACGAAGGCGGTCTGCGGAAGAATGTCGCTCAGATGTGCCAGCACGCCGCCGGCGAGATAGACCCCGCCACCGGCGTTGAACACCATCGCCAGATCACCGACATAGCTGCCGAGCCAAGCGCAGAATGTGTGCACCGCTTCGCTCGCCAGCGGATCCTCGCCGCTGCGGGCTGCGTCCGTGATCTGGTTGGGCCGCACATGCCGCGGCGTGACCCCGTGCAAGGTCGCCAGGCTGCGATAGAGCGTGTACAGGCCAGGGCCGGAGAGGATGCTCTCACTCGACACATGCCGATCACCACGCGCGAGCAAGGCCAGAACCTCGCGCTCGGTGGCGGTGCGCGGTGCCAACGCCACTTGCCCGGCTTCGGTACTCAACACGAGGGGTTTGGGCGCATGCGGCACCAAGACTGCCGCACCCAGGCCGGTGCCCGGACCCACCACCACCCGTGGACCGGCGTGCGTGGGGCTGCGCGCCTCGGTCAGGGTCGCTTCGACCTCATCGCCAATGGACCGCACCGCGGTGGCCAAGGCAAAGAAGTCGTTGACGATGGCGATGTCGTGCAAGCCGAGCGCGCGCCGCAGTTCGTGCGTCGAGACCGGCCAGGGCAGGTTCTCGGTGACGAGGTGACCATCGATCGGCACGCCGGCAATGGCGAGTACGCAATGGCTCACCGGAGCGCGTACTTCTGCCTTGATGAACTCCTGCAGGATCGCCGTCAGGCTGGCCCATTGCGCGCACTTGTATGTCTGATAGGCCAGAACCTTGAACCCCAGGCCACCCTTTTCAGCGGCCACCAGACCCAGACGCGCATGGGTGCCACCAATGTCAGCCGCCACGAAGGCTTGGTCGCTGAGGTCGGGGGCGCATGCATCGGATTGGACAGCGGCTAGGGTCACGGGGTGTTCTCGGTAGAAAGTCGTCAGCCCTTTCAGGGCAATCAGGCGAGGTTCAGGCGATTTCGTGGCCGAGTCTGCGTTAGCGTGACAACGTTGTCAACACTAATCTTTAACAGGCAGGAGCGGGGGGTCTTGCGATGCAACACAAACTTGCTTGGCGGGCGCATCCAGTTTGAACCGCAACGTCGACAGTACCGCGCTGCGCTTCGATTTCACGCCTCACCCAAGGCGCGACAACGCTTGTGCTGCGGCACAACATCGATTCGTGACAAATTATGTCCTGCTTGACGTCGACCATGACAACGTTGATCCTTCGACCCGAACGCCCATCATTCGACCCTCCGCCGGAGCCGCCATGACCGACAGCACCCTCGCCTCGTCCCGCACGAGTTATCTCGTCCCCACCCTCATCATCGGCGTGCTGTTCTTCATCTTCGGCTTCGTCACTTGGTTGAATGGGCCTCTCATCACCTTTGTTCAGCTCGCCTTCCAAGTCTCTGCCACGTCCGCTTTTCTGGTGACCTTCGCGTTCTACATTTCCTACTTCGTGTTGGCGCTGCCTTCGGCCGCCATCCTCAAGCGCACCGGCATGAAGAAGGGCATGGCGCTGGGGCTTTTCGTGATGGCAATCGGAGCCGTTCTGTTCGGGCAATTCGCCACCATGCGCGAGTTCGCCGGCGCCTTGTTTGGCTTGTTCGTGATCGGTGGCGGCTTGTCCTTGCTGCAAACGGCCGCCAATCCCTACATCAGCATCCTGGGCCCGATCGAGAGTGCAGCGCAGCGTATTGCGGTGATGGGCATCTGCAACAAGTGCGCCGGCATCATTGCCCCGATCGTGCTGGGTGCCCTGGTGATGCACGGCATCGGCGATCTGTCGGTACAGGTCGCGCAGGCTGACCCGGCCACCCGCGAAGCCTTGCTCGACGCGTTCGCTGCCAAGATTCACATGCCCTATCTAGTGATGGCCGGACTGCTGGCCTTGTTGGCGGTGTGGGTGGTGCGTTCACCCTTGCCGGAAATCGCGCCGGCCGGCGCCAACGATGAGCAGTCAATCGGTCATCAAGGTCGCGGCATCGGCAGCTTCCCGCACCTGTGGCTCGGAGTGATTTGTCTGTTCTTGTACGTCGGTGCTGAAGTGATGGCGGGTGACGCCATCGGTACCTATGGCGCCAGCTTCGGTCTGCCGCTGGATCAAACCAAGTTCTTCACCGCCTTCACCTTGGGCGCGATGCTGGTCGGCTATGTCGCCGGCCTGATCCTGATTCCCCGATTCATCTCGCAGCAACGCTACCTCGCGTTCTCGGCCAGCCTCGGTGCCTTGTTCGTGGTGGGTGCCTATGCCACCACCGGTTATACCTCGGTGATGTTCGTGGCCGCGCTCGGCTTCGCCAACGCCATGATGTGGCCAGCGATCTTCCCGCTGGCCATCCACGGACTGGGCAAGCACACCGAAGTCGGTTCGGCCTTTCTCATCATGGGCATTGCTGGCGGCGCCTTGATTCCCTCGGCCTATGCGCACCTGAGCGAGGTCATCCACTTCCAGACCGCGTTCGCGGTGCTGATGATCCCTTGCTACCTGTACATCCTCTATTACGGCCTGAGCGGGCATCGGGTTGGTACCCACACGCCGAGTCACTAGAATCGAACGATTCTGCCTGCGCACGCAGCCACGGTGCGCAGGTCACGCGATGCTCGCACTCTTGCACGGCATTGCATCACCCGTTCGCGCATGCCGTGCGCCGCACTAGCCACCCGGAGTCGTTGTGCCCGCCACCATCAAAGACGTTGCCGCACTAGCCAAAGTGTCGCTCAAGACCGTTTCGCGCGTGATCAACGACGAGGCTTCGGTCAAGGCGAGCACGCGTGCGCGGGTTCTCAAGGTCATCGAAGAACTGGCCTACCGGCCTGATCAATCCGCGCGCAGCCTGCGCGGTGCGCGTTCGTATGCGATTGGTTTGGTGTATGACAACCCCAATCCGCACTACATCATCGCGGTGCAGAACGGTGTGCTGTCCGTCTGTCGGGAACGCGGCTACGGCCTCCAGATCCACCCCTGTGACTCCACCGCACCGCGCCTGGCCGACGAACTGTGCACCCTGGTAGCGCAAGCTCGGCTCGCTGGCCTGGTGCTGGCGCCGCCCATGTCCGAGCAAGAGGCCTTGATCGCGCATTTGGCGCAAGCCGAGGTGCCTTTCGTACGCATCCTGTCGGCCAATCGCGATCCGGCCGATGGCCACCCGTGCGTCTACATCGACGATCATGATGCGGCCTACGAGATCACCGAACACCTGATCCAGCTTGGCCATTCGCGCGTTGGTTTCCTGTGGGGCGGAAAACAGCATCGCTCCAGTCCCGAGCGCTTCAATGGCTATGCCGAGGCACTGGCTGACTATGGCATCGCCCTCGATGAACAGCTCGTGGTGGAAGGCGATTACTCCTTCGACGATGGTTTCCGGGGCGCACGAAAGTTGCTGGCCCTGCCGGATCGGCCCACGGCCATTTTCGGCTCCAACGACGAGATCGCCGCCGGCGTGCTGGCGGCCGCGCGCACGCTGGGTCTGGACGTGCCGTACGAATTGTCCATCGCCGGATTCGAGGACAGCCCGTTCTCGCGCCAGTCCTCGCCAGCCTTGACCACCGCCCGCCAGGACACCACGGCCATTGCCCGCCACGCCGCACGCTTGCTGCTGGCGCAACTCAATCCCGAAGGCAACGACGCCGACGTGCGCAATGCGGGCTTCAGCCCCGAACTGGTGGTGCGCGCATCGACGGCTTCCCCGCGACGCAACCGCTGAGCTACAGCCCGCGCGCTGCCTGCGCCACGGCACGAAAGAGGGCACGTCCCTTGTTCATGGTTTCGTCCCATTCTTTTTCCGGATCGGAATCGAACACGATGCCAGCGCCGGCCTGCACGTGCAGGCGTCCGTCCTGAATCACGGCCGTGCGGATCGCGATGGCGGTGTCGGCATCGCCGTGCCAGCCGATGTAGCCCACCGCGCCCGAATAGATGTTGCGCTTGACCGGCTCCAGCTCGCGGATGATTTCCAGCGCCCGCACCTTGGGTGCACCAGACACGGTGCCGGCCGGAAAAGTGGCGCGCAACACATCGACATACGACAAGCCATCGCTCAGTTGTCCGGTGACCTCGCTGACGATGTGCATCACGTGGCTGTAGCGTTCGATCACGAAACGCTCACCAACCTCGACGCTGCCGGCCTTGGACACGCGACCGACATCGTTGCGCCCCAGATCGATCAGCATCAAGTGTTCGGCGCGCTCCTTGGGATCGGCCAGCAATTCCTGTTCCAGCGCCAGATCTTCGTCGGGTGTTCGGCCACGTGGGCGGGTGCCGGCGATGGGTCGAACGGTCACCATTCCGGCCTGCTGGCGAACCAGAATCTCGGGTGAAGAACCCACGACCTGGGTGGCGCCGGTATCGAGAAAATACATGTAGGGCGAGGGATTCAAGGCGCGCAGCGCACGATAGACATCCACCGGCCGCGCATGGAAGGGAATGCTCAGGCGTTGGCTCAACACGATCTGGAACGCATCGCCGGCACGGATGTGCTCCTTGCAGTGCCGCACCGCATCGAGAAAACCCTCGCGGGTGAAGCCGCTGACGAAATCCGCTTCGTCCAGTGCCTTGCCGTGCAGGGTTTCCGGATACGGCGCGCCACCATGGCGCAAGCGATGCTCCAGCGCACCGAGTCGGCGCTGCGCCCGGGCATAGGCGTGTGGCTGCGACGGGTCGGCGTGCACGATCAGGTACAGGCGACCCTTGAGGTTGTCGAACACCGCCAGTTCTTCCGACAGCATCAACAGGATATCGGGCGTGCCCAATTCATCCGGCTTGTCGCTGCGGCCCAGGCGCGGCTCCATGTATTCCACGCACTCGAAGCCGAACCAGCCCACGAGGCCGCCCGTGAAACCCGGCAAGCCTTCCAGTACCGGTACCGAGTGCGCCGCACGCAGGGCTTCCACTTCGGCCAAGGGGTCGGCCACCTCGTAGGTACGCGTGACCTCGCCATGTTCGATCTCGCGCAGGGTGTTCGCGTGGAAGGTGTACACCTGCCGCGCCGGTAGGCCGATGATCGAATAGCGCCCGAAGCGCTCGCCGCCTTCGACCGATTCGAACAAGTACGTGTACGGCCCATCCGCCAATTTCATATACACCGACAAGGGCGTGTCCAGATCCGACAGCACTTCGCGCACGACTGGAATGCGGGTGTGGCCGGCATCGGCCAGAGCTTGGAAGGTAGCAGCGTCAATCACGGCGGGGCGCAGGGCAGCGAGGGCTGAACAGTATGCCAGCGCGGCGTGCCGATCACGCGCAGAATCGGGCGTTCTTCATCAATGCAACACAGGGATTACGGCACGCGCCTTGACGCCCAGCCTGTCAGCCAGCAGGGCAAACACGGCGGCTGATGCCCTTTCGCGTCAATCGCAATGCCGCCTCACGCAGCACCGCTCCAAACGATTGCAACGCTCCCGCCTTGCCGAGCTTGTAGCCTAGCGTCAGCAAGGAGATGGCCGAATCAAATGCCGCGACGCTGCCGCTTCACAAAAGCCTGCCGTGCGGCGTTGACGGGGGAGTCCATACACGAATTGTCAGCCGTGCCTAGTGTAGTGCTTTCGAATTAACGGAACCAACGGTGGTCATCGTGGTCATATCTGCATCCTCGAAGGAGAATGCAGTATGAAGTCGGCGATGGCTATCGAAGTGAGCGAGGAGCAGCGAGCGGTGTTGGAGCGCATGG
>CAUJJS010000212.1 GCA_963205415.1 Pseudomonadota bacterium | reverse complement strand
TTGTAGCCTATGCTGTCGGGCGAAAGGCTGACCACGTAGAAGGCGGGCACATCGCTCAGGCGCTGGGTCGCACGGCGGCGAGCCAGAAACAAGGCACGCCGAAATTCGACCGCATCCACAGCCTCGTCGCGCGGCACCACGAACACCTGCTCGATCCGTGGCAAGTTGGCACGCGCGGCCTCGCCACACGCCTCCTCATCCAGCGGTGGCACACGCCACCCGGCAACCGCGAGGCCGACTTCTTCCAGTGCTTGCGCCAAACACACGCGACAGCGGGCGGCAGCATCCTCGTCCTGCGGCAGAAAAATCAGGCCGGCGGCAAAACTCGTCCCCAGCGTGATCCCAGCCTCAGCCGCCAACACCCTGAGGAATCGCTCGGGTTGCTTGAACAAAAGTCCGCAGCCATCGCCACTCAAGCCATCGGCAGCCACGCCTCCGCGATGGGTCATGCGCGTCAGCGCTGCGAGCGCAGCATCCACCACGCTGCGGCAGGGTCGATCATCGAGTTGTGCGATCAAGCCGAAGCCACAGCTGTCGTGGTCTTCGCGTGGGTCATAAAGGCCGCCTTGATCACTCTCCATCGATATTTCCCCTGAATTGAATGAGCTCGCTGCATTGCAGCAATTTCAGCTATATCACAGGAAAATATGACAACGCAAGCCGACCCCGTCGAACCCAGCAATGAAGGCGGAAAGCGGGGGCCATGCCCCCAGAAAATGCGCAGATTGACCCGCAAGACAAACACCGGATGCACCGCAGACGCGCCACGGCTTACGCGGCACGCGTCCCTCCGGCGCGCGAATGACCCACCGTCTCGTTGGCGCCATGAATTGTGCGATGCAGCACATTTTCGAAATGCGCGGTCGCACCGCCGCAGCGCCAGTCATCGAAGGCACCAGCAAAAACCCCGCCGCGCGGCGGGTTTTTTGCTCACGCACGAGGCGCCAACTCGATCCGTAAGGCCTGAGCACCCGGTCGTGGATGCTCTACTGCGCTCGTAGGCGCTGTGTCGACGAATTCATCTGGCGCGCGCCATGCCCGAACCCCTTCCCCCGCTTGCGGGGGGAAGGCTGGGATGGGGGGCGATAGATGCGACAGATTCAGAGGCTCCTTGGCGCACAGGCCACGACAGTGTTGATCCAGACGTCTGGGTGACCTTGCCTTGCGCGCGCCATGCGCTCACTCCGAAGCAATCGTCCTCATTTCCACTTGCCCAAGGCCGCCAAGCCGTTGTCACGGGCGCGGGCAAACACGGTTTCCTGCGCCTTGGCGAGGTTGCCGCCCATGTCCTTGGCCCAGAGCTTGAGCGCGGCCTGCTGCATGGCACGGCCATAGGAGAACGACAGCGGCCACGGACGGCCGGCCAGTGTGTTCATCGCATTCAGATGCGCGGTGGCCAGTTCATCGCTCTGCCCACCCGACAGGAACACGATGCCCGGCAACAGGGCCGGCACGGTGGCCTTGAGGCAGCGCAGGGTTTCGGAAGCCACTTCCTCGATGCCGGCCTGCTCGTCGCAATCCTTGCCCGAGATCACCATGCTGGGCTTGAGGATGGTGCCTTCGATCAGCACGTTGTGTTCGTAGAGTGCGGAAAACAAGGAACGCAGCGCGGCTTCGGTCACTTCGTAGCAGACCTCGATGTCGTGCTCGCCGTCCATCAAGACTTCCGGCTCCACCATCGGCACGATGCCCGACTCCTGGCACAGTGCGGCATAGCGCGCCAGCGCATGGCTGTTGGCTTCGATGCAGGTGCCGCTGGGGTTGTCGTCGCTGATCGCGATCACCGCACGCCACTTGGCGAACTTGGCGCCCAGCTTGGCGTATTCCTGCAAACGTGGACGCAAGCCGTCGAGGCCCTCGGTCACCGAGTCGCCGGGAAAGCCCGCCAAGGGCACCGGCCCCTTGTCGACCTTGATGCCCGGCAGGATGCCGGCATCGGCCATCACCTTGGTGAAGGGCACGCCGGCCTTGGTCGATTGGCGCAAGGTTTCATCGTAAAGAATGGCACCGGAAATGTACTGCCCCAGATTCGGCGTGGTCAGCAGCATTTCGCGGTAGGCGCGGCGGTTGTCTTCGGTGCATTCGATGCCGACCGAATCAAAGCGCTTCTTGATCGTGGTGGTGGATTCGTCGATGGCGATGATGCCCTTGCCCGGGGCCACCATGGCTTGGGCGATGTCTTCCAGATGTTCGATGCTCATGAAACGCTCCGAGGTCAAGGCGCGGTTGCGCGAAAAGTGGGGCCGCCTCGCGGCAAGCGATTGATTGTAGCCGAGGGCGATGGGTGGATCTGCCCGCGAAGGCCGCTCACGGCGTCTTCTGCAGAAATTCGGCCCGTGCCGCCGGATCGAGTGCGAGCAGGCGCTGGCGGACGGCATCGCGGCGCTCCAGCGGCAAGCGGCCGAGCTCAGCGCGCAAGGCCTTGACCTCACTCGGGCTGAGCGCACGCAACATCGCCAGCGAGTCGGCACGCTCGGCTGCAGGGATGAAGGGAAAGAGCTCGTTGGCCAGATCCATGGCCACGCGATTGGCCGGATCAAACAGGAAACGCTGGCGCTGATCGGGACTGAGTTCATCGAAGCGTTGGCGCAACGCTTGACGCTGTTCGAGTGGCATCAGCGCATAGTGCTCGGCCGCCGCCAGCGCTGCCGCTTGGCTGGCAGCATCGAGCTGTTCCCAAGCCTCGAAACGCTCGCGCAGACGCAGCTTGTCCTGCGGGGCCTTGTTGTCCCAGGCCATGAGGTTGGCACGCAGGGCCGCTTGTTGCTCCGGGCTGAGCGCAATCCAACTGCGCGCCTGCTGCAACAAGCGCTCACGCAAGGGCGCAGGCAAGCCCTCCATCATGGTTTTGAAAGGTGCAAGCGCGGCGCGAAGCTCGGGGCTGTCGGCCGTGGGCGTCGCGGGCGTCGTGGTTTGTGCGTGTGTTGCGAGGCTGGACGCCAAGAGGATGCTCGCCACGACGCGAATGGCGTGCTTCATCGCGCGTCCTCCTGCTCGGACAGCCACAGATAGAAATCCAAGTCCTCCAGCACGCCCTCGTGCTGCTGGCGCAAGAGCACCAACTGGAAGTCGGCCGCGGTCAGAGGCGCCGCAGGTTCGCTCAGGGCCGGCACGCGTTGAGGCTGCGCCGGCTTCGGGGGCGCCACCTCTTTGGGTGTGCTGACGAATTGCCAAGCGCCGATGGCCAAGGCCAGCACCACCAAGCCCGCCACAGCCCAAGGCCAGATCCGTGGCGCCGCTTCGACGCGGGGCCGCGTCGGTGGCGGGATCGTTGCTTTGGCCGGCCGCGCTGCAGGCGCGACCCTTGGGGTCGCGACGCGTTCGGGCTCCGACCTCTCAGGTTCCACTCGCACCGGCACCACGGGCGTGGCGGTGTCGGCTTCGGGCACGGCGACTGCCGCCGGCGCCGAGTTTCGCGTCTCCACCACCAAAAAATGCGTTTCAGGAACCGCATCGGTTTCAGGCGGAGGCGGAGGCGGGCTCGGGGGCGTCGGCACCGGCTCGACGCTGCCCCATGATGCCGGCAGGTCGACCTCATGCGTCGGGGTTTTTTGTACCGCGCGTGCCGCTTCCAGCAAGGCCCGGCAGCGCTGCAACCAGTCCTCGCGCGTCTTGTCGAGGGGTGCATCCGACAGCGCCATGCGCAATTGCGCCACTGCAAACGACAGCGAGGCGCGCGCGCTGTCGCGTGCCAAGCCCAATCGTGCCGCCAGACGCTCCGCATCGTCGCCGGTGCGCAGGTGGGTGATCACAAGTTGCCGTTGCAAAGGCGACAACTGCCCCAGAGCCGTATTCAATAGGCGCCGCGCCTGAAGTTCGGGCATGGCGAGGAAGGAAGGCGGCGTCTTGGGCGTAACCGGCGGCGACATGCGGGATTGATCAGCGAGCTATCAGCTCAGCATAACAGCGTGGCCACAGAGACAGGATGCGGGGGCAGGACATGCCCGATCGTGGGGCCTTGACAGCCTGCGGAAACTCGCTCCCCCTTTAGCCCACAAGGGCTTGCGTGAAAAGGTTTGTGCACAGCGGCACGTACAGGCCGCCAAAATCGTCAACAAGCGTGAAATGCGTCCGCTTCACGTCGACCGCCAATCTCCAAGTGATTGATTTTAAAGGACATGTGCGATATGGTTATTTTTTGGTCAGGCTGTTGAAAGGCCAGTGACACCGCCCTGTGCGCATCGGGATCAGCCTCCCGTCCACACACTTATCCACAAGTTCAGTGGATTTCCCGACTTTCGTCTTTGCTGACCGCAACTTATGCCAACTTTGTCAGGGTGCGGACAAGAGTTTGCTGCAACTCGACCCCAATCGCCGCCATACCGCATGGACACGGGATTTGTCTCGCAGGACATACACTGAGGACATGAGTGAACCCGCATCCACGGTCTGGCGACTGGCATTACCGACGCCGCTGCCACGATTGTTCGACTACCTGCCAGCACCCGGCCCCGCGCCGGCGCTTGGCTGTCGTCTGCGCGTGCCGTTCGGCAAGCGCAGTCTGATCGGATACTTCGTTTCAGCCGGACCTGCCTCGACCGAGCCACACGCACTGCGCGCGGTGGAAGCGGTGCTGGATCACGGCACAAGCTTGTTCACACCGGAGTTGTGGGCCAGCCTCAACTGGGCCGCTGGCTACTACCAGCGCAGCTTGGGTGAAGCGCTGGCGACCGCCCTGCCGGTGTCACTGCGACAAGGCGACGCCCTGCCCGATACCCAAGTGCCGTGGTACGCGCTGAGTGAGGCCGGCCACACCGCCCTCGCTCGCCTGCGTGCTGGATCGCGCCCGCAGCGTTTGGCGCAGTTTCTGGCGGAGGCGGCGCGCGACGAGACGGCCTTGCTGCATTTCGATGCGCAGTGGCGCGGCAGCCTGCGCTCACTCGATCAACGCGGCTTCATCGCCACCGAAAGACGCCCGCCAGCGCTCACCCTGGCGGCCACACGCAGCGCGACCCCGACACGCTCGCACGAGCAGGCCACGGCCGTCGCGGCCATTACGGCGATGCACACAGACTTCGGCGTGGCCCTGCTCGACGGCATCACCGGCAGCGGCAAGACCGAGGTCTATCTGGCCGCCATCGAAGGCTGCCTTGCGCGCGGTCAGCAGGCGCTGGTGCTGGTACCCGAGATCGGCCTGACGCCGCAGGCCATTCGCCGCTACGGCGAACGCCTGCCGGTACCGGTACATGTGCTGCATTCGGGCCTGAGCGATGGCGAGCGCGCCCACACCCATGCGCTGATGGCACGCGGCGAGGCGCGCGTCTTGATCGGCACCCGTTCTGCCGTGTTCGCGCCTCTGCCAAATGCCGGCCTGATCGTGATCGACGAGGAGCACGATGCCTCCTACAAGCAACACGAGGGCTTCCGCTACCACGCCCGTGATCTGGCGCTGGTGCGTGCGCATCGCTTGGGCATTGCGGTGGTCCTCGGTAGCGCCACGCCATCGTTGGAAACCTTGCAGCACGCGCGCAGCGGCCGCTACGTCTGGCTGAAGCTGCGCGAGCGCGCCGGCGGTGCGCGGCCGCCGCAGGTGCTAGTCCTCGACCTGCGCGGCCAGCGCCTGAAGGATGGCCTGTCGCGCCCCTTGCTCGACGCCATCGGCGCGTGCCTCGCGCGCGGCGAGCAGGCCTTGGTGTTTCGCAATCGGCGGGGTTTTGCGCCGGTGCTGCTATGCCACGACTGCGGCTGGCACGCGCAATGCACCCGCTGCGATCGCCCCATGACGCTGCACGGCCGTGCGCGATTGCTTTGCCACCACTGCGGCCGACGTCGACCCGTGCCGATGGCCTGCCCGGATTGCGCGGGCCTTGCACTGACGCCACAAGGCGCCGGCACCGAACGTCTGGAACAGGCGCTGGCGTCGGCTTTTCCCGAGGTGCCATTGATTCGCGTCGATCGGGAAACCACCCGCGGCCGCGATGCACTGGGCCAGCACTTCGATCGTCTGGGCGATCAGCCCGGCATCCTCGTCGGCACCCAGATGCTGGCCAAGGGCCACGACCTGCCCAAGCTCAGCCTGGTGGCCATTGCCAGCGTCGACGAAGGCCTGTTCAGTGCCGATTTCCGCGCGGGCGAAAGGCTGGCGCAACTGCTGATTCAAGTTGCCGGTCGCGCCGGACGCGCCGATCGTCCGGGTGAGGTCTGGCTGCAAACCCATCACCCCGAGCATCCCTTGTTGCAGACCCTGGTCACGCGTGGCTATCCGGTATTTGCCGAAGCCGAACTGGCCGAGCGTGCAGCCGCCGGCTTCCCACCGTTTTCGCATCTGGCCCTGTTGCGCGCCGAGGCGCCCCACAGCGAATCACTCGATGCTTTCATGCAGGCAGCACACGCGCTGGCCGAGGGACACGATGCCGTGCAGGCGCATCCGCCGATGCCAGCGCACATGCCGCGCCGCGCCGGTCGCCTGCGTGCGCAGATGCTGCTGGAATCACGTCATCGCCCGGCCTTGCAAGCCGTGTTGCGTACGCTCTTCCCGGCTTTGGGGGAATTGCCGGAAAGCCGTCGCGTGCGCTGGTCGCTGGATGTGGACCCCATCGACCTTTCCTGAGTGGCCTCACCGCCCCTCGGCGACGGATTGCCACGCTCCAACGGCCTGTTAGGCTGCGCGCATGACCCACGCCAACGGCCCCCGATGAGCACCCGCCAAACCCATGCTTGGATGCCGGACCTGTGCCGCCTGCCGGTCGTGCTGGGTGTATTGGCCGTGGTGGAACTGGTGGTCTTGGCTGCGGTGCTGTTGCGCCTGCCGGCAGGTGCCACGGTCTGGAGTTCGCTCTCCACGGCCAGCCTCTTGGCGCAGTGGCTGGCCCTGTTGTGCGTCACCGTGCTGTGCAAATTGCGCGCGCCCATCGAACGACTTCCGCAGGCGATGAGCATGGCCGTCGCGCTGCTGCTGCCGGTCATCATCGTGGGCTCGGCCACGCGCATCGTGGTGCTGCTCGATCAGCGACTGGACATGGGGCTGACCGTCACGCCCGAGCTGACCAACAGCTTCGTGCTCACCTGCATGGCGGTGACCTTGCTGCTGACGGCAGCCGTCTTGCGTTATACCTATGTGAGCGAACAGTGGCGCCGGCAACAGGCCGCCTCGTCACAAGCGCAGGTGGAAGCCCTGCAGGCGCGCATCCGGCCGCATTTCCTGTTCAACAGCATGAACACCATCGCCAGCCTGATCCGACACGATCCGGTGGCAGCCGAACGTGCGGTGGAAGACCTGTCCGAATTGTTCCGTGCCGCTTTGGGCAGTAGCGGCGGCGAATCGAGCTTGGCCGACGAACTGCACCTCACGCGACGCTATCTGGCCATCGAAGCCCTGCGCCTCGGCGAACGCCTGCAGGTGGAATGGCAGCTCGACGACGCCCTGCCGCAGTCGCTGCCGCTGCCGCGTTTGATCCTTCAACCCTTGGCCGAGAACGCCATTCTCCACGGCATCGCGCGTCGCCCCGAGGGCGGCGTGCTCAGCATCCAGGTACGGCCGGAAGGCGCGCAGTTGGCAATCCGCGTGCGCAATCCCCTGCCCGACACCCATGCCCCCAGCCACGGCAATCGCCATGCGCAAGACAACATTGCCCAACGCCTGGCGCACCGCTATGGCCACCGCGCCCGCATGGTCGCCACGGCGCAGGACGGCTACTATGAAGCGACGCTCTTCGTCCCGCTGACCGACGCATGAAACTCCTGATCGCCGACGATGAACCGCTCGCCCGCCGGCGCTTGTGCGACCTGATCCAGGACTTGGGTGGCCACGAGATTCTGGCCCAAGCCAGCGACGGCCGCGAAACCTGCGAACTGGCGGCGACACTCCATCCCGAGGCGGTCATCCTCGACATCGCCATGCCGGTAATGGATGGTCTGGAGGCAGCCCGCCATCTGGCGAGGTTGCCGCAGCCACCGGCGGTGGTGTTCTGCACCGCCTATGACGAACACGCCTTGGCGGCCTTCGACGCGCACGCGGTGGATTATCTGGTCAAGCCAATCCGTATCGAACGCCTCGCACAAGCTCTGGATCGCGCGCAACGGATGCGATTGGAGCCAATCACGCTGCCGACGGCGGGCGCTCGCCGCTCGCACCTGTCGGCACGCATGCGCGGCAGTCTGCGCCTGATTCCGCTGCGCGAAGTCCGCTACCTTCAGGCCGATGAAAAATACGTCGTGGTGCACCATGCCCACGGCGAAGACCTGATCGACGATTCCCTCAAATCGCTGGAAGCCGAGTTCGGTGACCAGTTCATCCGCGTGCACCGCAATTGTCTGGTGGCCGCCGATGAAATCCGCGAACTCACCCGCGACAGCGAAGGCCAGGAAGTCGTCGCCCTGCGCCACACCTCGGCATTGCTCGAAGTCAGCCGCCGCTGCCTGCCGGCCGTGCGCCAACGCCTCAAGTTATTGTGAGCCCATGAGTCAAGAACACACCCTGCGCATCGCCACGCGCAAGAGCGCGCTCGCGCTGTGGCAAACCGAACACGTTGCACGCTTGCTGCGCGCGCAACATCCGCAGCTACGCATCGAACTGGTGCCCTTGTCCACACGCGGTGATGAAATCCTCGACCGTTCGCTCGCCACCCTCGGTGGAAAGGGCCTCTTCCTCAAGGAACTGGAAGTGGCCATCGAACAAGGCCACGCCGACTGCGCCGTGCACTCGCTCAAGGACGTGCCGATGGACTTGGATGCGCCATTCACCCTGGCCGCGATCCTCGAACGCGCCGATCCCTTCGACGCCTTCGTGTCCACTCACTACGCCCGTTTGGGGCTCCTACCACACGGTGCGCGCGTGGGCACCTCGTCGTTGCGCCGCCAAGTGCAGTTGCGCGCACGCCGCCCGGACCTTGACCTGCGTGACCTGCGCGGCAACGTCAACACCCGTTTGGCCAAGCTCGACGCCGGCGACTACGACGCCATCATCCTGGCCTGTGCCGGCTTGCAACGTCTGGGCTTCGAGCAACGCATCCGCGCCCGTTTGACGGCACCGGAGTTTCTTCCCGCCGTGGCACAAGGCGCCATCGCGGTGGAATGCCGCCGCGACGACGCGTCGACGGCCGCCCTGTTCACCGCACTTGACCACGCGCCGACACGACGCTGCGTGGAGATCGAGCGCGCCATGAATCGGCGTTTGGCCGGCAGTTGCCAGGTGCCCATCGCGGGCTACTGCACCGAGCACGCCGGCCTGTGGCAACTCGATGCCTTGGTGGGCGATGAGCGCAGCGGCGAAATCCTGCGCGCCACGGCGCGTGCCGATGCCCAGACGCGCGACCGTCTTGGCCTGAACGTGGCCGAGGACTTGCTGGCCCAAGGCGCCGAACGCCTGTTGCAACGTGGCTGATCGCAGCAACCTGGATCGCGCGAAGCGTCACCGTGAGTGACGCGCACCGGCTCATGATGTCTTGGCATGAATGAATGATTGTAAGTAATTGTAAACACGCATCCACCCACTTAAGCTTGCCGCGCGCTGGGTCGAAACCAATTCCATACCCGGCACTCCCACGTCCAATCCGAGGTGTGTTCGATGCCCAGCGATTTTTCGCCGCGTGTGTCTGCGCTCGCTCTACTCGGGTGCCTTGCATCGTTCGTGTCCACCTTGGCCGTGGCCGGGTCGGCTCCACTCCTCCAGGATGGCTTCGAGGGCTCTCAGGCGTTTTACGTCGCAACCACGGGTAGCGACAGCAACCCTGGCACACAGAACCAACCATGGAAGACAATCAATCGCGCAGTCAACGCCGCCAACGGCGCTCCGGGTGGCGCAACGGTGTACGTCAAAGCGGGCAATTACGGCGCCGAGAACGTGGTGTTCAGCCGCGACGGCATCCGCCTGATCGGCTACAAGCAAAGCCCCGGCGACCAGCCGCCGATCCTCGCCAATGCATCCATCAATCCGGGCAACGGCACCCCGAGCTTCCCGGCGTTCAGTGCAGCTGACATGCCCCTGCTTGATGGCGGCAATCGCGCGCTGGGTGTTGGCATCAAGCTCACGGGCCGCCAGGGCATCACCATCCGCAATTTCAACATCCGCAATTACGGAACAGGGCTCATCGCGGGCAAGGCCGGAGATCGCAGCTTCATCGAGGCCCACCAGCTCGACAACGTCAATGTGTCGACCATCGGCAACACCAACCTGTCCTATGACGGTAACGCTTTGCAGTTCGGTTCCATCAGCACGGTTTTTTCCAACGGCAACGTGGTGCGCAACAGTCTCATCATCAACGCTGCGGCCGAAGGTTTGAAGTTCGTTGGCGATGGCAACCTCGCCGACAACGTGCGCGTCTATGGCAGCGAGGCCAGCGGTGCCGCATCGACGGACTATTACATCACCGTGATGGGTAGCTACAACGAGGTCCGCAATTCCTACATCTGGCGAAAGCCCGGCTCGGCCCATTCCGGTCACGGCTACACGGTCAAAGACAACCGCGATCAGGAAGCCGGCGGGCCTGCCATCGACGTCACCCACAATTTGTTTGAAAACAATACCGCGGTCTATATGGGCGAGGGCTATGTCGTGCGCCACCGGGGTGCCAAGGACAATATCTTCCGCAACAACACGGCCTACGGCCCATTCGACGGTCAAGCTGAATCCTGCAATGGCGGCAACGGCATCACGATCCGCGATGGCGCCAGCGACAATCAGTTTATCGACATGCAGATGATCAACACCTGCGATTTCGTTTCGTTTTCCGACTCGACGGAAGACGAAGGTGCGCCCAAGCCACCCTACATGGGCAGCAACAACCGCATCATTCGCGCCACCGTCACCCAATCGTATTGGGGCATCGTGTTCGAAAACGGTGGCGACGCGGAAGATGTGGGCAACAACACCATCGAAGACTCGAACCTCAGCTTGATCCGCTTCATGTTCTACGCCAGCCAGCCCTCCGCATTGATGCAATACTCCAACACCAGCTTCGGTGGCACCGTGGGCACCGGCAACGCCAATGGCTTCTTCCTCGAAGCCGCCCGCGGTGGTGGCAGCAACATCTCCTACGTGAAGCGCAGCCAATTTCCCGGCAGCACCTTCCACCACATCAATCTGCCGAGCGGCTGGTGAGCCGCTCGTTTCAGCCGGTTCAACATTTCGACTCCGGAGCCGCCAGCCAGCTCTTCCGGCATTGCACGAGGTAAACCTCCTCATCCTCGCTCAGGGCCTCGCCGACACCCTGCTCGACCAGATATTCGAG
>CAUJJS010000211.1 GCA_963205415.1 Pseudomonadota bacterium | reverse complement strand
ATCTTGTGTGCAGTGCAGCGTGAACGCCGCACAACGATTTCGTAACATTGCCTGAAATCGGCATTTGGGGAGGGAGGGACCCGCTTCGTTCGCGAAGCGGGTCTTTCTTTTTTGGCTCCCAGCCCGTTCTCGCGCACGCGTTTGTGGCGTTGACCGCGACTCAACCGACCACCGCGTCGCCTATGCGCCCATGTTCACGATGCACGTTGGCGGTGGTGCCCCGCCATGCCCGCCGCTTCCACCGCAGTTTGTTGGCAGGAGCGGCATAGCTTCGAATGGAGGCTCACGACAGGTCACCGAGTGAGCCACGCCACGCCACGCGTATTGCGCGTATTGAACTCCACCTGAGTTGCGGCGATGGCCTTCGGCGAAGGGCACGCGCCTGAGCATCAAGGCTCGGGGGCCAGATCCAACAAGGCCAGTACCGCCAAACGCAGGCTGGCGCGCAGTTGTGCCAGATGATCGAGCGCCAAGGGCGAACCAAATTGTGCGGGCGGCAGGTGTTCCAGTTGCAGGGCGGCATTGGCCAGATCGGTCACGCCCAAGGCCAAGGCCGAGGATCGCAGAAAGTGCGCGGCCTGATTGACTTCGGCCCCATCGCCGCGCTCATGCCCCACTTCGATACGACTCAACAACGCCGGTGCGTCTGCTGCAAACAGGCGGATGAGCTTGGCGGTGCTGCCGGGCTGGCTCTCATCGAGCGTGTGCAGCAAGGCAAGGGCATCGGGGTTCAGTGGCGTGGCGGAAGTCATGACGGAGTTCTCGACAGTGATGACACGAGGACTGCAGGTGTGTGCCTCAGGATAACGTGATGGGCCGCAAATTTCCTGCGGCCCTCACGCCCGCCAGAAATGGCAGATCAAGGTTGTTCGAGCCTGGCCTCAAGTTTGGCGATCACCGGCGCCAACGCGGCGCGATCAAAACGCGAGGCCAACTTGGCACGCACATTCAGCACGCCTTGCGAGGCCAGTTGCGCCGCCAAGCCACCATCGGGGCCGCGTTTGTTGCGTTTGGCCGGGCCCACGCCTTCCTGCACGAAGGTGCGGCTGGCACTGCGGAAGGTACGCGCGGGATGAGCCGCGTAGTTATCTGGATTGGCGCCCTGCGGATACAGGGTGAATTCGCCCGAACCATCGTTGGTGCCCATCTGCATGACATACAGCGCATACCACTGTTGCCCGTTGTAGATGCCATCCTTCACCACGTTGACATGCAGGCCGGTGGGCGATTCAAAGTAGCCGACGGCATCGTGGTAGGTCAGCGCGTAGTTGCTGCAGCCACCGACCTGGGCATCGTCCGGGCGGCAACCCTCGTAGTACCAGTCGCCGCTGTCTTTGTAGTAATCATCGAACACCAGGACATCACCACTGAAGGGATAGTCGGCATCCGAGTCGGAAAGGTCGATGCTCACTTGCCACTCGCCCAGCAAGCGCGTGGTGTTGGGCTGCACCCCAGCATCATCTTCCGGCCGCACAAAATAGAACTCTTGGCGCTGGATCGGAATGCTGCGCCCATTCGGCCAGGTCAAGGTCGCGCGGCGGTTGTTGTTGGGATCGAATACGATTTTGAGCCGACCATAGCTAGGCTCCGCCGTCGGGAAGCCAAAATACGGCTGCCCAATCACCTGTACGTTGTATGCGCTCAGCAGGTCGGCTTCGAAATAGGCATTGCCTTGCAGGCGACCCGCCGCGCCATACCATTTGGCGACACCACCCGGCGCCCCGCCATAGACGGTAATCGCCAGCATGTCGTCCTGAATTTCGATCTGGTAGCCGGTGCCGGACTCCGCCGGATTCCACCACAGGCCGCTCTCCGGCTCGTAGGCGCTGGCCGTGTGGGAAATCATGGCCACGATGCCAGCCAACAACAAGGAACGAGGGGTCCGCATGATGCACTCCTGAAGTGTCGGGAACGACGCACTCAAACTATCAGTTGTCGCTTAATCGGTTTTGAATCCGAACGAGTCGACGCACGGGTGCGGGCTTCGTGTTCAGCTTGTCGCCCGATCGAGCCAGCGCAACAGCGGCTTCCAATCGGCCTGATGCGAGCGCAGATTCTCGGAGTGGAAGTCGAAGAGGCTTTTGCCGAGGCCCGCCAAGAGGACATAGGCCTGGCTATCACGCAGCTGTCCTTGCAACTGGCAGGGCCAACCGGCGATCTGTTCCACCGCCTGTTGCGAGGCGTGAGTCCAGGGTTTCAGGCGATTGGCCACGAGGCACGTTGCCGCCTGCCCTCGCGCCACACGCGGAACTTCGGCCAAGGCATCGAGAAAACGCACGGTGGCCTCCATGTCCAGCACCGAAGGCAGAATCGGAACCACGATGGCGTCGGCCCATTCGATGAAGGCCGACAACTGCCTCGGCATCGCCCCGGCGGGTGCATCGATCACGCAATGACTGACCCGCGCATCGAGCTGTCGCGCCCAGTTGCGTCGCGTGCCATCCACGCCCTGCACCGGCGCCGTCGGTACGTCGCGACGCGCACACCAACTGAGGGCCGAGCCTTGCGGGTCGACATCCACCAAAGCAACCGTCTTGCCACGGGTGGCGTAGTGACCGGCCAGATTGGTGGAAATCGTGGTTTTGCCGACTCCGCCTTTGGCACTGGCTACCAGGATGCGCAACATGCCGACCTCCCGCTCATCAAACGTGCAGGCTACTTTGCCAGACCTGCATCGCACTCGCCCGCTAAACTTGTGCGATGCACGATCCCGCCAGCCCACGCCCCTGCAATATCGCCGCCGCTTTGCCGGAAATGGCAGCACGCCAACCCGATGCCATTGCCATCCGCTGCCCTTCAGGCATCGATGCGCAAGGCCGCGTGCGTTACGACACCTGCCTGAGCTGGCGCGAACTGGATTCACGCTCCGACGCGATTGCGGCGGCGCTGAGTCGCATCGGCATCGCGCGCGGCACGCGCACCGCGTTGATGGTGCGGCCATCGCCGGAGCTGTTCCTGCTGATGTTCGCCTTGTTCAAGATGGGCGCGGTGCCGGTGCTGATCGACCCAGGCATCGACAAGCGCGCCTTGCGCCAATGCTTGAACGAGGCCGCGCCGGAAGCCTTCATCGGCATCCCTCTGGCACACGCGGCGCGCATCCTGCTGGGTTGGGCACGAGGCAGTGTGAAGATCCGCTTGACCGTGGGTCGGCGCTGGTTCTGGGGCGGTTTCAGCCTCGACACACTGTTGGCCCGAGGTGGCGACGATGGCTTCCAAATGGCTGCTACTGCCGCCGATGACGTGGCCGCGATCCTGTTCACCTCCGGCTCCACCGGCGTGCCCAAGGGCGTGGTGTATCGGCATAGACATTTCGTGGCGCAAGTGGAGATGCTGCGCACCATGCTGGCGATTGAAGCCGGCGGCGTGGACCTTCCCACCTTTCCACCGTTCGCCTTGTTCGATCCCGCACTCGGGCTCACCAGCATCATCCCCGACATGGACCCCACACGCCCCGCGCAGGCGGATCCGCGCAAACTGATCGATGCCATCGAACGCTTCGGCATCACCCAGATGTTCGGCTCACCCGCACTCATCGACAAGCTCAGCCGCTACGGCCAATCCCAAGGCCTGCGCCTGGCCAGCCTCAAGCGCGTGATGTCGGCCGGAGCGCCGGTGTCACCGGCTGTGGTCGATCGCATGCAGGCCATGCTTGCCCCGGATGCCGCGATCTACACCCCCTACGGCGCGACGGAATGTTTGCCGGTCGCGCTGATCGAAGGTCGCGAGCTGCGCACCACCCGCACCGCCACCGAATCGGGTGCCGGCACTTGTATCGGGCGCGTCGTTGCACCCAACCGGGTTCGGCTGATTCGCATCGACGACCGCGCCATCGCGCAATGGCACGATTCACTGCAGGTGGCGGAAGGCGACATTGGCGAAATCGTGGTCGCCGGCCCCAGCGTCACCGACAGCTACTTCGCCCGCCCCGAGGCCACCGCCTTGGCCAAAATCAGCGAAACCCTGCCCGATGGCAGCACCCGCGTGCTGCATCGCATGGGCGATTTGGCGTGGCGCGATGAGCAAGGCCGACTGTGGTTTTGTGGGCGCAAGAGCCAGCGCGTGGAAACCCGCAGCGGGCCGCTCTACACCGAGCAATTCGAGCCGATCTTCAACACCCATCCCAAGGTGCGTCGAAGCGCCTTGGTCGGTGTCGGTGAACGCGGCGCTCAGCGCCCCATCGTTTGCGTGGAACTGGTGCAGGACGCCCGCGCCGACGCCACACTTCGCGGCGAACTTTTGGCACTCGCGCAGCGCCACGCACACACCCGAGGCCTGGACACCCTCCTGTTTCATCCGCGTTTTCCCGTCGACATCCGTCACAACGCCAAGATCGGCCGCGAAGCCCTCGCGCGCTGGGCCAGCCAGAAGCTCGGCTGAGCCAGCCGCAGGCGCTTGTACCACTTCTTCCAAAAGGGAAACGTGCCGGGCCATTTGCCCTTGATGGCGTCGGGTAGGTTGACCTTTCCATGGAAGATCAAGATCTTCGCGGCAACGGGCGGGCACTTGGGCACCACAAAAGCGCGCAGAAAGCGCAATGGCATGACATGAAACTGGAAGCTTCTGCACCATTCGGCTGGCCAGAACGTCAGCGCCCCATACTTTTCAATGACTTTCGATGACAAGTATTCCTGACTTGCCGTTTTGAATTTGGCCTGCACCGCCTCGAAGTTCTCCTCCATGTAATCCGTGATGTATTGCAAGGGCGCAACCCGCATCATCGTGACGGAGGAGCTACTACGACCCGGTGGCCCTGAGTGTCAATCTTGTCCCAGATCCATGCTGGTGCGGGCAAGGGCTCAATCGGCAAGTTTTTAGGTGCTGGATGAGCAAAGGGCTGGGCAATCATGGCGATCCGGCGACCTTGCTTGTCGCCGCTTGCTTTGTCATGACACAGTTTGTAACGTGCGCGGCACGCAAAGTTCAGGGGCTTTGCTGAAACCGCCGCTTTGGCTGCTCAAAGTTTGGGCAGTCGTTTCGCGGCCGAAGACAATAGCGCCTGAGGAATTTTGATGACGCTGCGACCAGGATTCGTGCTGGGGATTATTTGTTTGTTGCTGGGCAGTTCGGCGCAGGCCGCCGACATGACGGTGCCGCAGGAGTACGGCAAGCTCATCCTGGCTGCGCAAGGCATTGAGACGACGGGTACCGGCCTGTTCGGGGATGAAACCGGCCTGTATACCGGTGCCACCGAGTTCCGGGTCACCGATATCGACATTCCTGGTACGGGCTTGGTGCCGATGCGCCTGGGGCGTCGTTATCGCGTCGAGGACAGGTCCAATCGGGAAGTGGAACGTCCGGGTTACGCCTTTGCGGATTGGCAGCTCGACCTGCCGCACCTGCATGGTGTTTTTGCCAAGTGGCAACGATGGG
>CAUJJS010000210.1 GCA_963205415.1 Pseudomonadota bacterium | reverse complement strand
GTCATCCAACTGCACGCTGCAAGAATGACTGGCGAGGTCGAGTATCGCAAGCAGCTGTCGCGCGAAAAGTTCCGCCGGTTCATGGCCGAGCAACCACCCGCACTGGTGGTGATGGAAGCTTGCGGCAGCGCAAATTACTGGGCACGTGAACTCAGTCGCGTTGGTCATACTGTAAAGCTGATCGCGCCGCATTATGTTCGCCCGTTCGTCAAAAGGCAGAAGAACGATGCCGCGGATGCCGAGGCCATTGTCATCGCCGCGCAGCGGCCGGAAATGCGCTTCGTCGCTGCCAAGTCAGAAGACCAACAAGGCCGGGCAATGCTGTTTCGTACCCGAACCCGGCTCGTCCATCAGCGTACTGAGTTGATCAACATGCTCCGCGCCTTCCTTTACGAATTCGGTCATGCAGTTCCCCAAGGGGTTCAGCAATGTCAGCGGATTGAAGCGATCGTCGAGGAGGTTAACAGCGACCTTCCGGAAATCGTTCGCTCGGAATGCCTTGAAATCCTCGATCAAATTACCGGGATGACGGCGCGGATCAAACGAAGCGACGAGCGGATCAGAGCCTTGGCGGCTCAAACCGACACCGCACGCCGGTTGCAGACGATGCCCGGTGTCGGCCCTATGACAGCTTTTGCTGTCGACGCCTTCGCTCCGCCAATGGAAAGCTTCAAGTCCGGCCGCGATTTTGCAGCCTGGCTGGGATTGGTGCCTCGTCAGCATTCAAGCGGTGGCAAGGCCCGCCATGGGCGCATTTCGAAAGCAGGGCAGGCTGATATTCGCCGCCTCCTGATAATTGGCGCAATGTCCCGACTGAACTGGATGGGTCGGAAATCTATCATAGCAGGCTCCTGGCTCGCGAACCTGAGTGCACGCAAACCGCGGATGTTGGTCGCGATTGCCTTGGCCAACAAGATGGCGCGGGCGATCTGGGCCATGCTCACCAGACAGGAGAACTTCCGGGATTCGATGGCAGCAACCGTGGCTTGATCAAACCGCGATAGGCTGACGTCGGTGAAGGGGAGCAGGAAGGCAATGATTTGAATGGGAAAAGGATCGAACAGATCGGATCAGGAAAACCAGCCCTAGCACGTGAGCTTCCATGCTCGGAAAGTAGTTTTGGACCTGATCCGCGGATCACCATACCGGCCAGCGGTCTCTGAAACGCCGCATACGAAGGCCTGACAGAAGACCGCACTCGATCATTTACTCATTCAAGCCGAAAGCCTCTTGCGCAACGGACGGCAACCACAGAAGTGCTAGATGGCTAGCTATATGATGGCTTCATCTTGCAAAAGGACTCCAATCATGAGCGCACTGTATTCTACCAAGGTCACTGCCACCGGCGGGCGTAGCGGACGCATCGCCAGCGACGACGGACTGCTGGAACTCGATCTCGCCGTACCTGCCGCGCTGGGTGGCAAGGGCGGCGCGACCAATCCCGAACAGCTGTTTGCGGCAGGCTATGCCGCCTGTTTCGGCAATGCGGTGATTCATGTCACCCGCACTACCCATAAGATCGCTGATGATGACGTTACAGTAGTCGGCACCGTCTCGATGGCCCCGAATGCCGATGGCGGTTTTGCCCTGTCGGTTGCACTCGATGTCGCGATTGCCGGTGTCGATCAGGATACGGCGGAAACGATCGTTGCGCAGGCACACAAGGTCTGCCCCTATTCCAACGCGGTGCGCGGAAATATCGATGTCGAACTCTCGGTCCGAGCCGAGGCTTAAGGGCGCGCCCATGACGACGGAACGCCATCCGTCGAAGCAGGAGGGGGACGAATTGCTGCGCCTCGATCGCCAGCTGTGCTTCCCCCTATATGCAGCGACCAATCTGATCCAGCGGCTGTACAGGCCGTTGCTGGCACCGTTGGGCCTGACCTATTCGCAATATCTGGTGATGCTGGTACTTTGGGAGCGCGAGCCGGTGACGGTGGGCGACTTGCAGGCGTGCCTGCACCTCGATGTCGGCACGCTCAGCCCAATGCTGAAACGCATGGAGCGTGCCGGGCTGGTCGCGCGCATGCGCGATCCGCAGGACGAACGCCGTGTGCTGGTCACCCCGACTTCCGAGGGCCGGGCGCTGAAGTCTGCAGCGCAGGAGATACCGGGCACGCTCGCGAAGAAGGTCGGGATCGAGGAAGACCGGATCGTCGCCCTGCACGAACTGACCCACGCACTTGTCGGCCAGCTGGGCGAAGCGGCGGAACGGGACAGCCATCCCGCCGCCTGATCATTTCGCGCGCGCCTGCAATTTTGAAGAGGGTTTCCGCATGATCATCGTCCATCATCTTGAAACATCGCGTTCCACGCGCATTCTCTGGCTGCTTGAAGAGCTGGGGATCGAATACGAGCTGCACCGCCATGCGCGGGTCAATGGGCGAGCGCCTGAAAATCTCAAGCATATCCATCCGCTCGGCAAGGCACCCTTCATCGTCGATGGCGATCTGGTGCTAGCGGAATCGAGTGCGATCCTGCGCTATGTCGACGCGCGCTATGGTAATGGGCGGCATTCCCCCCAGGCAGGCACTGCCGAAGGTGCGATGCATGACCAGTGGCTCGATCTGGCCGAAGGGTCCGCCAGCTTCCCGCTGCTGCTGCCATTGCTGGGCCGGATGATGGGCGGGCTGCCCGATGCGATGGCGCAATTCGCTGCGGCGCGGGGCAAAGACGTGCTTACCTATATCGCCGAGGGCGTGGGCAAAGGCTCATTCCTGATGGGCGAGCAGCTGACCCTGGCCGACATGCAGATGGTCTATACGCTTGAAATGGCCAATATGGGCGGGGCGCTCGATAGCTATCCGGCGCTGCAGTCCTATCGGGACCGGCTGCACCGGCAAGCCGGGCTGAAAAAGGCGATCGAGGTCGGCGGTCCGCTCGTTCCGTCTAGCTGGGCGCGCCTTTGAATGCCCGGCAAGCCGCGCCACCGGGTTCAAGCGTGATCCGAGGGATAGAATGGTCGCGCACTCGAGGCGAGGCGTACCCGGCCTTGCATCCGAAACAATAATTAATCACTTGATTAATTAGTCCGCGCGGCTACTTGGCGGGTTCCTCCATGGCGCGCAGAAGGATCGATCATGACACAAACCGCACGCGGACGTGGCCGGCCCCAAACGAACGAAATCGATGCGGCGAAGGCGATCATGACCAGCGCGGTTGCGATATTCGCCGACAAGGGCTTCGATGCGGCCAATCTGCGCGAGATTGCGGAGGCGGCCGGCGTCAACATGGCACTCGTGTCCTATAATTTCGGTTCGAAGCTGGGATTGTGGAAGCGGATCATCGAGGCCGTCGGCCACAGGATAGAAGAGCGACAGGCTTCGCTCGCCCAGGCCACCGGCTTTGGCGATTCAGGTGCGGCCCTTCGTGCATCGATGAGTGCATTTATCGGCTTCATGGACGCCCGGCCCGAGGTGGCGCGCTTCATGATGCGCGACATGGACCACGATCCTGAACGGGCGCAGTGGCTCTACCAGAACGTGACGCGCCGCCTGCTCGACCATTTCCTGCCTCTCATTGAAAGGGCCCGGACGGACGGCTACACCCACGTCCCGCACCCCGAACTGGCCCTCCAGCAATTTGCGTTCGGCACGGCTGTCGGCATCCTGCGGCGTGACCGGCTTGCCCAGAGTTCGCCCGAATTCCTCGACGACGACAGCTTTCGCGCCGCATTGCAGGAAACGCTTGTCGAACCGTTGTTCCGCCGTGGCTGACGCAGTGCGACCAGCGCACCAGGGCGGGGACTATGTGTTCAAGCCGCACGAGCGCCCTTTTCTGGCCGGGTCCCCCGCAACGCCGGATCATCCGGCGCGGCGCAAGCTGGGCTATCTGCTCATCGGGATCTATCTGGCCATCCTCGGCGGGTTCCAGAACGGGCTGCTGCTGGCCAATTTACCGGGGCTTCAGGGCCATCTGGCACTGACATCGGTCGAGGCGGGCTGGGTCACGGTCGCCTACAACATGACCAATGCGTGCATGAGCATTTTGCTGTTCAAGCTACGCCAGCAATTCGGCATCCAGCGCTTCGTCAGGATCGCGATGGCGACGCTGCTGCTGGCCAATTTCGTTCAGCTGTTCGACGCGGGCTACCGGATCGAACTTGTCTCGCGCGGGATTTCCGGCATCGCGGCCAGCGGCCTTTCCACGCTGGGCATCTATTACCTTATGCAGGGCCTGCCGGCGAAGGCCCGGATCGCGGGCGTGCTGATCGGGCTGGGCCTGTCGCAGATCGCCTTGCCGTTGGCGCGTGCCATTTCCCCGGCTCTGATCGCGGGGGGTGACATCACCCATCTGTTCGATCTGCAATTCGCGCTGTCGCTGATGGCGTTCGGCATGGTCTTCATCCTGCCGCTTCCGCCGGGCGAAATCGAAAAGGCATTCGAAAAACTTGATCTCGTGACGTTCCCGCTGCTGGCCATCGGCATGGGCCTGCTATGCGCGTTTCTGGTGCAGGGCAGGATCCAGTGGTGGACAACGCCATGGCTGGGCTGGGCGCTGGCGGGCGCGATCCTGTTGATCGGCGCGGCTTTCCTGATCGAACACAATCGCGCCAATCCCATGCTCCACACCCGCTGGATGACCAGCAAGGACATCGTGATCTTTGCGTCGACGGGCGCGCTGATGCGCGTGTTGCTGTCGGAACAGGGCTTTGGCGCTGGCGGCCTGCTGACCACCGTCGGAATGATCAACGACCAGCTCGTCACCTATTACTGGATCATCACCGGCGCGACCTTTATCGGGCTCGTGGTGCTGATCGCACGGCTGGATACCAGCGATCTGCAACGGCCCTTGCTCGTCGCACTGGCGCTGATCGCGGTGGCCGCGTTTGTCGACACGCAGGCGGGCCTGCTGTCGCGGCCCGAAAACTTTTATTGGACGCAGGCGATGATGGCCTTTGCGGCGATCTATTTCATCGGCTCGGCAATGATGGAGGGGCTGCTGCGCGCATTGGCGCAGGGCATGCAATACATCATCAGCTTCATTGCCGTCTTCTCCCTGTCACAGACGCTCGGCGGGCTTGCAGGGGTTGCCGGGCTGGCGGCGTTCCAGACGATCCGGGCGAAGGTCCACCTGATGGACATAGGCCGGGAACTGACGCTGAGTGACCCCGCTGTAGCCCAGGCGATTCAACTTCGCGCCGCCGCGTATAATGGCACTATCGCCGATCCGGTGCTGCGGCAGGCAAGCGGCGCGGGGCAGCTGGTGCAGCAAGCCGGGCGCGATGCGGCGATCCTGGCTTTCAATGACATGTTTTTTCTGATCGGCATCATCGCTTCCCTCGCATTCGCGGCGATCCTTGCAAAATGGATCTACAACCGCCGCCGGGGGATCAACCCGCTGGCCAAAGAGCTTGAGGCGCTGGCATCGATCATGGGCGGAGCAAAAGAATGAACGACGACAACGCCGACCGGGAACCGACCGCGACACCCGCCGGACCTGCGGCTGAAACCGGCGCTGCCGACGCGGCGCCGACGCAGGAAAACCCGGAAGGCTGGGCGCCCGAACGATCGCGCAAAAAGACAATCTTCTTCGCGGTTGCCATCGTGCTGGGCGCGCTTGCCGCACTCTATGCCTGGCAATTGCCGCCCTTCCGGTCCGACAGCCAGACCACGGACAACGCCTATGTGCGCGGCCAGACCACGATCATCAGCCCGCAGGTTACAGGCTATGTAACCGAAGTGCTGGTGCAGGATTTCGCGCAGGTGGCCGCCGGGCAGGCGCTGGTCCGCATAGACGACCGCATTTATCGCCAGCGCGTGGCGCAAGGACAGGCCGGGATCGCCACCCAAACGGCCAGCCTGGACAATGCGGGACAAAACCGGCGTTCAAGCGAGGCGCAGGTCAGGTTACAGGAGGCGTCGGTGGCCAATGCTCGCGCCCAGCTTGCCAAGGCGCAGGCAGATATGCGCCGGGTCGATGAATTGGCCGACGAAGGTTCGGTATCCTTGCGCGAACGCGACCAGACGCTGGCCGCGCTGCGCCAGGCGCAGGCGGGCGTGACGCAGGCGATGGCCCAGCGCGACATCGCGCGCGAACAATTGCGTTCGGTGAATGTCGGGCAGGGCGGGCTGGAAGCGCAGGTCGAGAATGCGACAGCGTCGCGCGATCTCGCACAGATCGATCTCGACAACACGATCATTCGCGCCCCGCGCGCCGGCAGGCTGAGCGAGGTTGCGGTGCGCGAAGGGCAATTGGTCTCGCCGGGTGCGCAGCTGATGTATCTTGTGCCCGAACGGCTGTGGGTGGTCGCCAATTTCAAGGAAGCGCAGACCGCCGAAATCCGCGTCGGGCAAAGCGCGACACTGGAAATCGACGCGCTGGGCGGGCTTGAGCTAACGGGCAAGGTGCAGAGCGTGTCGCCTGCCGCAGGCAGCGAGTTCAGCGTTATCAAGCCCGATACGGGCGCCGGTAATTTCGTGAAGGTTCCGCAGCGCATCGCCGTCCGCATCCGTATCGATCCGGGGCAGAGGGCGGCCCAGAGACTTGGCCCCGGCATGTCGGTGATTGCCACCGTTCATACAGGAGACCGTTGATGCGCCGGATCGGTCTCCCCCTGCTGAGCCTGAGCCTGTTGGTCGGGTGCGCACCGGCCCTTGCGCCGATACCTGCTGCCAGCACGGTGGCGCCGCCGATGGCATGGCGCACTTCGCTTGAGGGGCGGGCCGAGATCGAGCCGCAATGGTGGAACGCATTTGGCGACCCGGCCCTTGCATGGATCGTGGCGGCGGCACGGGCGAACAATCCCGACATCGCAATCGCATCCGCGCGGGTGCGAGAAGCGCGCGGGCAGGAACGCGCATCGCGCAGCCTGCTGGTGCCCACGCTCGATGGCTCGACCGGGGTGAGCGAGGCGCGCAGCCTGAACGCCTTTGGCACCGCCTCGCGTTCGCTTGGCGTGCAGCCGGTGTTCCAGGCCGCGTATGAGGTGGATCTGTTCGGCCGCAACCGCGCGCAGGTCGATGCCGCCAGCGCCAATACCGCGGCGACACAGGCCGCGCGCGAAGCTGCCGCCCTTGCAGTGACGGCGACCGCCGTTTCGGGCTATATCACCCTGCTGACGCTGGACCGCCGGCTCGAAACCTTGCGCGAAACGCTGGGGGCGCGGGCCGAGGCGCTTAAGATCGCGCGCGATCGCGCCGAAGTCGGCTATACCTCGCAGCTTGAACTGCGGCAGGCACAGGCCGAATATCGCGCGGCGCAGCAACAGATCCCTGCCGTCGAGGCCTCCATCGCAAGGCAGGAAAATGCCTTGTCGCAGCTGATCGGCGAAACCCCGCGTGCCCTCGCGCGGGGCGGAAATTTTGCAGGGCTGCAAACCCCTGCCATCCCTGCCGTGTTTCCCAGCGAATTGACCCGGCGCAGGCCCGATATCGCGCAGGCGGAATTCAATCTTGCGGCCAGCGATGCCCGCATGCGCGCCGCGCGGGCCCAATTTCTCCCCCAGCTGCGCCTTGCCGCCTCTGCTGGTGCGGTGCTGTCGTCCCAGCTGGACGATCCGGTCGGTATATGGTCGCTTGGCGGCAGCATTCTTGCGCCCTTCTTTAGCGGCGGAAGGCTGGAAGGACAGTTCGACGCCGCTACTGCGCAGCGCGATCAGGCCGCCTTTGCCTATCAGCGAACGGTGCTGACGGCATTCCGCGAAGTAGAGGATCAACTGGTCTTGATCGACCGCCTTGGGGAACAGGAACGCGCGCTTGTGGCCCAGCGCGAAGCGGTCGCCGATGCACTTCGCCATGCGACCAATCGCTATCGCGCGGGCTATTCGCCCTATCTGGTCGCCTGTGAAAAACGCTGAGTTTGGCGGAAATGCGTGGGTTTTGGCGGATTTGAAGTAATCGTATTTGCAAGGTTTCGGGTGCATTCGGGCAAAAAGCTTGCGATTTTGCGCGCCCGCGCACGTAGGGGCTTCCCTCGAATTTCAGGTCGTGATTCAGTGCGCTGGTCGACACGATGAGGTTCCCCCGATGCCGCCGAAGAAGCCAGCGCCGCGCAGTGACGAGCTGTTTCGCAGCCAGCTCGACAACATGATCGACATGGAACATGCGCTGGTGAAGTTGGCTCGGCTGATCGACTGGCCGCGGTTCGATGAGGCTTACGGCCGGTTCTATCATGAGAAGGGCCGTCCTGGATTGTCGACCCGGCTGATGGCGGGTCTTCACCTGCTCAAGCACATGGAGGGTCTGTCCGACGAAGCAGTCTGCGCCCGGTGGGTTGAGAACCCGTATTACCAATACTTCTGCGGCGAGCAGTACTTCCGCCACAAGTTGCCGCTGGACCGGTCATCGATGACGCGCTGGCGCGGGCGGATCGGCGCTGACAAGCTCGAGCTGCTGCTGGCCGAGACGCTGCGCCTTGCGATGGAAACCAGAGCGATGCCGCCACAGGCTTGTGAGCGCGTTACGGTGGATACGACGGTCCAGACCAAGGCGGTTGCCCATCCCACCGACAGTCACCTGTTGATGCGCGGTATCGAGTGGCTGAACCGTTTGGCCAAGAAGCACGGGCTCAAGTTGCGGCAGTCATTCCTGCGCGTCGGGCGCCAGGCCCGGCGCGATGTCTCGCGGTTGATCCACGGCCGTGGGCATAAGCAGGCGATGCGTTGGGTGCGGAAGCTGCGCACCTGGCTCGGTCGGCTCGATCGCGATATCGGCCGCAAGATCGCTGGCAATGAGGAACTCGAAGCAGCGTTCACCGTCGCGCGGGAGCGGGTGGCAAAGATCTTGACCCAGAAAGCGGACAGCACCGATAAGCTCTACGCCTTGCATGCACCTGAGGTGGAATGCATCGCCAAGGGCAAGGCGAGAACGCGCTACGAGTTTGGCGTGAAGACATCGATCGCGGTCACCAACGCGCGCACCGCCGGCGGCCAGTTCATCGTCGGCATGCAAGCGCTGCCTGGTAATCCGTACGACGGTCATACCCTGTCCGGGCAGATCGAACAGGTCGAACGCCTGACGGGTATCGCCGTCGAGCGGGCCTATGTCGACCGGGGCTACAAGGGCCACAAGCATGGCGGCCAGGCCAAAGTCTACATCGCCCACACCCGCGGTATCGCTTCACCCACGATCAAGCGCGAACTCAAGCGCCGTAATGCCATCGAGCCAATCATCGGCCACACCAAATCCGATGGGCTGCTGGAGCGTAATCACCTTGCCGGTGCCACCGGCGATGCCATCAACGCCATCCTGGTCGCCGCAGGACATAATCTGAGGTTGCTCGTCGCATGGCTGAACGCGCTTTTGCGCGCCTTGCTCACGGCTTGGCTTCCCGCAGCTTCGCGGGAAATGGCCCCAGCCTGACGCTCCGGGGAAGGGCGCGCGTCCAACCTATACCGAACCGAAACGAAAATCGCGTTCTTCACGGCCGACTATCTGGAGCAGATCGACGCACAGCGTGCGTTACTCTCGGTGGAGCTCGCGATCCTGCAGGTGCGCAGCGATCGCCTGACGGCCCATGTCGCATTATACCAGGCCCTTGGCGGCGCTCCGGAAAGCGAAGCTTGACATGGTTTGGGATGGTCGGGTCCGAAAACCACCCGGCTCCGGGCGCAAAGCTGCCGTACTCAATGCAGCGCGGACGATCGTCAATTTGAGCGCAGGTTACCACCAAGGGATGAACGAAGGTTCCTTGTGGGGAAGCTGCGCCCATTCCATCAACCGTCATCGGTTGGGTTTGTTGTTCCGAGCAGCAGATTATGGCCAAGGTGTATCGGCAGCGCGCCTCTGTGGCACCCCACTCGAAAGCGGCTAACCGACCGGGTTTCACCATCAAGGTTGATAAAAATATCCTCCTCGGCTTCGAACGTGACCCACGGGCTCCGCGCGGTAATCTTGAGACCATCCACGCTGCCCGCACCCTCGTGCAGGAAGCGGCCAAGGGCATCGAGCCCCGCGTTCCGGTCTAATTCCGGCAGGATCATCAGGTCGAGTTCGCCATCATCCAGCAACGCTTCGGCGCATAGCTGGATGCCACCGCCGGCCTGTCTGCCGTTGCCGATGGCCAATGCCAGAAACGATCCCTCCCAGGAAAAGTGCCGGGCCGTGAAGCGGCCTCTGCAAGCGGTAAGTTCCCGTGCGCGGCGCAGGCCGGTCAGGACATAGGCGAAACCACCGAGCGTATGTTTCAGGGCCGGATCGGTTTCTGCCGTGACCTGTGACCCGAATCCGCCCGTCACCAGATTGACGAAGGGGCTGTCGTCCAGAACACCGATGTCGATCCAGCACACTGGTGCGACAAGGGTCAAGCGCAACGACGCAGTCATGTCGTCGATGGGGATTCCCGTCGAACGCGCGAAATCGTTGGCCGTCCCAAGCGGCAGGATACCGAACGAACAGTGCCCGAACGAGCCTGCCCGAAAGGCGGCAGCAAAGACCTCGTTCACGGTGCCGTCTCCGCCACCGGCGACGATGCGATCCACGCGGCCTTGCTGCGCCTTCATAACAGCTTCGTTCGCGAACCGCCCCGCATCGCCATTTTCCCATGTGACGCGAACCTCGACGTCATGACCATCGGCCCGGACCGAGCGAACTGCCTCTCGTACCCGCGGGTCCTGCGCTGACTTCCCGTGAAGTATGAGGAACACGCTCACCCTCGGGGATGCGGTGTTCACATTCTTGCTTATGGCCAATTATCAGTCCTCAGCCGCGTCCACTGTTGCGACCTGCAACCGACCCGTCCAACCAGGCACCCTCTGCCGACTATCGTGTCATCATCGATCACGCTGATGGTTCCCGCAAACGTCCTGCCGATATCGGGCACAAAAACCCTGCCGCGCCAGACGCCGGGCCTCTCCAGCGCAAAATCCTGAAAAAGCCGCGACCCGATAAGAGGATCGGTGCCACCTCTGCGCGCATCTGCCTGTGCCTTTTCGTTGGCCCAAATCACGACACCGCACATGCGCTCGCCGCAGCGCTCAACCCGGACATGAACGCTGTTCTGCGGGTTTTTCCACGTCCCGAAAGACTGATCGCTCGCATACGCGACAGATTGCGGCGCCATCACCGCCACCGCCACCGCCAGAAGGATCAACGCCAGCCGCCGCACGCTTAAAGACTCCGGGACAGGCGGCGCAAGCCGAGCGCCAGGATGATAAGGAAGACACCGCGGAAGAGAAAGCTGATCCCAACGATTCCCGCCAGGAACACAAGGCTGCTCGCCGGGCCTGAAAACAGGAGGAATCCGCCAAGCACGATGTCGAGCAGGCCGAGCGCAAAGCGCCATCCCCGATCATGGGATCCCTTGATCGCGCTCACCAATTCGAGAATCCCGGCAACGAACAGCCAGAATCCGATCGCCCAGACCAGCGACAAGGCACCGGCAAAGGGCGCGAAGAGGACGAAACCCCCTGCCGCGACCCCGAGCAGGCCCAGCAGCGCCTCAATCCAGCGCCCCCGCTTCGAAAGCGAAGACAGGCCAGAAATCAGGGCAACGAGACCATAGGTCAGCAACATCACACCAAGCAAAAAACCCGTGGCCAATCCCGTCGCCAGCGGGTTGCCCAACGCCAGCGATCCGATCAGGACAACAAGCACGCCATAAGCCAGGATCCATCCCCAAGCTGGTCCGGGTTCAGTTTCCACCGATGACGTCAATGGGTCGTTCTGCGGCATGACTTCCTCCACATTGCGCAAAAATTAGGCCAAGATGCCTCATTACGATAAATCTTTGACACTTACCTGGAATTACCATCGGTCAAAATCCGTCTGTAAATTCCGACTTCGCGCCAGCGTCGTTCGCGACTGAAGTGCCTGATATACTGCCACGGAGCGACAATAGAACTGAAACACCAAGCACGTGCGGCGGAATTCGGGATGGTCGTCGTGTGCTCGCATATCGCTGCTTAAGCGAGTTGTCACCTGCTGCTGTGAGCCAGTGGGCAAGGGCAGTGAATCGGCAAAAATCGCAAAAACGGGTGCCGATGAAGGCCCAGACCGGCTACCAGAATGGGCTTGTCGCGAGCTACAATCGACTGGTCGCAAGACCCATATTGGGGATAGTGGTGGGGGTTTCGGAAAACTTATCACATTATAACCACACGATATATGCTGTCCGTGGATCTCTCCTCCGTCCATTAATCATGAAAATCTCAGTTGTTGTTCGGCCGGGCTGGATCGCCAGACCAGTCGAACACCGCAGTCAGGCACCGTCATTCGCGCGGAGGCGGCCTTGGCGTGGCCGATAGCGTGGCAATGACCAGCCGTACCTGATTGCGCCTCCGCGCAGTGCGAAGCCTACCATGAATGCCGCGGACACGCCGACTTCCCGGTCAATGCCCAGCGCGTTGGTGCAAACGAAAGTGATTGCAGCGGCCAATGCGGCGGTCACGTAGATCTCGTAGGAAAAGATGATGGACCGCTCCTGGCTCAGCGTGTCACGGACGATGCCGCCAAAGCATGCCGTTATCATGCCCATGATGACAGAAGCGACCGGACCTGCGCCGGCACCGATCGCCCGTTCGGCGCCTCTCGCGGCAAACAGGGCTAACCCGACTGCTGCGGGATGCCTTTCCCGATGCGCTTATCGGTTTTCGCTCCAACAGCCGCGAAGTGCAGGTTCACGCGACTCTTGCAGGGGCCGGGGTTGCGGCGCTCGCCCGCTATCGTGCCGATGGGGAGCTCGGGCTAATTCGCCTGTACCCCGACAGACCTGACCTTGTTCGAGACATCTGGATAGGTGTGCATGTGGACATGCGCCACATGCCGAGAGTGCGGGCAGTGACCGATACAGTTGTCGAAGCACTGCGGAAAACGCCGCGATTCTCAATCCGGGTTACTGAACCCCAAGTGTTGATAGAGCAAGACAGGCTCGAGCACACGCTGGAGCCAGCTTTTCGTCGCAATACCTTGATCAACCGTCGCCGGATCCGCTGCTACCTAGAGAGCTACCTAGCGATCTGCGAGCGGAAATCCAGTTGGCCCAACGGCCATTTAATACGTTGAAATATATGGATAAATTGGTGGACGCACTTGGGCTCGAACCAAGGACCCGCTGATTAAGAGC
>CAUJJS010000209.1 GCA_963205415.1 Pseudomonadota bacterium | reverse complement strand
TTCATCACGTCGGTGTGCACGGTGGCGCCGTGGCTGATCGGGCCGATGCCGGCGGCCACGCCGTCGGGATTGATGTGTTCGAGCAGCCGCAGGCCCAACTCGGACACGCGCTGGTCGCGGAAGGCAATCATCTCGCGGAACTTCCAGCCGGTATTGACGTGCAACAAGGGCATCGGCGGTTTGCCGGGGGCGAAGGCCTTCATCAAGAGGTGCAGCAGCACCGAGCTGTCCTTGCCGATGGAGTACATCAGCACGGGGTTATCGAAGCTGGCGGCAACCTCGCGCAGGATGTGGATGCTCTCGGCTTCCAGCTGGTCGAGGTGGGACGTGGCGGTTGCGGAGATTTTCAAAACAGGTGCGATCCGGAAAGCGTGAATGGGACGAACGGCAGGCAGTGGTAGCCGATTCTGGCGGCGGCCAATCTGCCTTGTGTGCCGCGCAAGGGCAAATTAGTGCAGTGCATGATGGGATAGCCGTTACTCCTTTCCCAAGGCATAAGGCGATGCCTAGGATTCAGCGTGCCATCACGCCCAACACGGCTCGCTCATGAACGCTGCTGCTCCCCTGTTGCCACCCAGCCCACTGGCCGACGACCAGAAAGCCCAGTTGTTGCAACTGATCAATGGCCTCGACACCCACGCACTGTGGTGGTTGTCAGGTTACTCCGCCGGCCTCGCTCAGGCACAACAACCGCGCGCGCTGGCCTTGGTTGCGCCCGGTCAGGTCGCGTCCGGAGCAGTTGCCAAAGAGCGCCTCACCATCCTCTACGGCAGCCAGACCGGCAACGCCAAGCGTTGCGCCGAGCGCTTGCTGGCCGATGCGGAGGCCGCCGGCGTGCCGGTTCGTTTGCTGCGCGCCGATGCCTATCCCACCCGCGAACTGGCCGACGAACGCTGGTTGTACGTGGTGATCAGCACCCAGGGCGAAGGCGATCCGCCGGATGATGCGATCGGCTTCATCGAATTTCTCAACGGCCGTCGTGCGCCGAAACTGGCGCAACTGCGGTTTTCCGTCTTGGGTCTGGGTGATTCCAGCTACGCCGATTTCTGCGGTATCGGGCGCAAGCTCGACGCGCGTTTGGCCGAGCTGGGTGGTCAACGCGTCGTCGCGCTGGCGCAAGCCGATGTCGACTTCGACACCATTGCCCTGCCGTGGCACTCGCAGGTGCTGGAGCAGGCACGCACCCAGATTCAGGCAACGCCCACGGCCTCCAGCAATGTGACGCCCTTGCGTCATGCCGTGGCCCAGGCGTTGCCGCAATGGACCCAGGCCAATCCTTTCGTGACCGAAGTTCTGGCCAATCAACGCCTCACCGGACGTGAGTTCAAGGGCACGGGCTTTCGCAAGTACGGCGACAACGACAAGGACGTGCGCCATATCGAACTGTCGTTGGAAGGCTCAGGCCTCACCTACGAACCCGGAGACTCCCTCGGTATCCGGCATCGCAATCCGCAGGCCTTGGTCGAGGCCGTGCTGGAAGCCACCGGTCTCGATTCCACGGTCATGGTCGAGCTGGACGGTAACGCCGTATCCCTCGGGCAGTCGCTTGAGGAAAAGCGCGAGCTGAGCCGATTGTCGCGCCCCTTCCTGACGGCCGTTGCCGAACACGTCCAAGCCGATGACCTGAAGCAGCTTCTGGAGCCTGGAAACGCCCAGTTTGCAGGACTGGTGAACACGCATCAGTTGATCGACGTACTGCGTCGCTGGTCGGCAACTTGGGATGCGCAGGCACTGGTCAAGGCCTTGCGTGCGCCCACCCAGCGCCTGTACTCGATTGCCTCCAGCCGCAAGCGCGTGGGCGAAGAAGCCCATCTGACGCTCGATGTGCTGCGGTATCAAGCCCACGGCCACGCCCATCTGGGCGCTGCCAGCGGCTTTCTCGCCGCACTCGATGAAGGCGGCCAGGTTCCGGTGTACGTCGAAGCCAACGAACGCTTTCGCGTACCCGCCGATGCCAGCCGCGACATCATCATGGTCGGCCCCGGCACCGGCATCGCGCCCTTCCGTGGCTTCGTGCAGGAACGCGCCGAGACGGGCGCCAGCGGCCGCAACTGGCTGTTCTTCGGCGCCCAGCATTTCAACACCGGCTTCGTCTACCAAACCGAGTGGCAGGACGCCTTGGCCAAGGGTGAACTGCAGCGGCTGGATCTGGCCTTCTCGCGCGATCAGGCCGAGAAGATCTACGTGCAGCACCGCCTACGCGAACAGGGCCGCGAGCTTTACGACTGGCTGCAGAACGGTGCGCATTTCTATGTGTGTGGTGCGATCGGCATGGGCAAGGATGTCCATGCCGCTCTTCTCGACATCATCACCACCCACAACGGCGGCGACGCCGATGCGGCTACCGAATTTCTTGCCACCTTGCAGCGCGAAGGCCGGTACGCCCGCGATGTGTATTGAGGGTAGGGATTGGGGATTTGCAGAAAACCTCCGCACGTATCACGGCACAGGTCGATTCGAACGCTGACGGCGTGGAATCGACCGAGGCTTTACAGAAAACAGTTGGAAAACCATTGAAATGAGTCACCCGTCCGTAGAAAAGATCAAACTCGAAAGCCGGCGTTTGCGCGGCACCCTCGCCGAGGGCCTGCTGGATGCCACTACCGGCTCGCTGAGTTTCGAAGACCAGCGCACCATCAAGTTCCACGGCAGCTACCAGCAGGACGACCGCGACCTGCGCGATGAACGCCGTCGGCAAAAACTCGAACCGGCGCATCAGTTCATGATCCGCATCCGTGCGCCGGGTGGCGTGTTCACGCCGCAACAATGGCTGGGGCTGGATGCCGTCGCCACGACGTTTGCCAACCACTCGCTGCGCGTGACCACGCGCCAGACCTTCCAGATCCACGGCGTGATCAAGCGTGACTTGAAGGCCACGATGCAGGCCATCAATGCCGCCATGCTCGACACTATTTCGGCTTGCGGCGATGTCAATCGCAACGTGCTCGGCGCGTCCAATCCACAGCAATCGACCCTGCACGCACAAGTCCACGATTGGGCGCAACGCCTGTCGGCGCACTTCAAGCCGGCCACGCGGGCCTATTACGAGGTGTGGCTGGACGAGGAAAAAGTGGCCGAAAGTGGGGTCGAGGTCGAACCGATCTACGGTGAAGCCTATCTGCCGCGCAAGTTCAAGATCGCCGTGGCGGTGCCGCCGTACAACGACGTGGACGTGTTTGCCAATGATTTGGGCCTGATCGCCATCGTCGATGCGGCTGGAGAACTGGCCGGCTTCAACGTGGCCATCGGCGGCAGCATGGGCTCCAGCCACGGCATTCCCACTCATTACCCGCGCGTCGGCAACGTCATTGGCTTCATCACGCCCGATCAGGTGTTCGCCATCGCCGAGGCGGCGGTCACGGTGCAGCGCGATCTGGGCGACCGCGAGGATCGCAAGCACGCACGCTTCAAGTACACCATCGATGACCACGGCAGCGAGAAGATCGTGGCGATGATGCAGGAACGTGCCGGATTCACCCTGGCGCCAGCACGCCCGTATCACTTCGAACACAACGGCGATCGCTTCGGTTGGGTGGAAGGTGAAGACGACCTCTGGCACCTGACCTTGTCCCTGCCATCCGGCCGCATTGCCGACACTGAGGCTCGGCCACTGCTGACCGGCATGCGCGAGATTGCCAAGGTTCACCGTGGCCAGTTCCGCATGACCTGCAATCAGAACGTCATCATCGCCGGCGTTCCGGCCAGCGAACGGGCGCGGATCGATGCCTTGGTTACCGAGCACGCACTCGATGCCGAAAACAAAGCCCCCACCGCGATCGCGCGCGCGGCGGTGTCCTGCGTGGCCCTGCCCACCTGCGCCCTGGCCATGGCGGAATCGGAGCGTTACCTGCCGGGCTTCCTCAAGGTGCTGGAACCGATCCTCGACAAATACGGCCTGCGCGAGACGCCCTTCCTGTTCCGCATGTCCGGCTGCCCCAACGGCTGCTCGCGTCCGTATCTGGCCGAGATTGCCTTGGTGGGTCGCGCGCCGGGACGTTACGCCCTGCTGCTCGGCGGCGATCATCGTGGCATGCGCATGAACACGCTGTACCGCGACAACGTCAACGAAGCTCAGATCCTAGAAGCCCTCGATCCCTTGCTGGGGCGTTACGCCAGCGAGCGTCAGGCGGACGAGCGTTTCGGTGATTTCCTGCATCGGGTTGGCGTGGTGCAACTGCCGAGCTACCCCACCCACACCCACGTCGAAGCGGCCGAAGGTACGGCCGTTCGCAAACCCTGATTCTGCCTTTGATTCCTGGAGCCTTTGCATGAGCGCTGCCATCGACCTTCACCGCTCGCACGCCGCCTTCGAATCCGATTACGCCGAACAGGCTGCCTTGCTGGAGACCTTGGACGCCGACGCGCGCGTGCAATGGGCCTTGCAGAATCTGCCCGGCAATCCGGTGTTGTCATCGAGTTTCGGCGCGCAATCGGCGGTGGCCCTGCATCTTCTGACGCGACACCATCCAACGATTCCCGTGGTGCTGATCGACACCGGCTATTTGTTCCCGGAAACCTATCGTTTCGTGGATGAACTGGCCGAGCGCCTGAAGCTCAACCTCAAGGTCTATCGCCCCGCCTTCGGTCGCGCTTGGATGGAAGCACGCCACGGCTATCTGTGGGAACAGGGTCTGGCTGGCATCGAACGCTACAACGCCTTGCACAAGGTCGAACCCATGCAACGGGCACTGAAGGAACTGGATGCCGGCATTTGGTTCACCGGTTTGCGCCGCAGCCAAGCCAGCAGTCGCAGCGACACCGATATCCTGCAACGCCGCAATGAGCGTTGGAAAATCAATCCCATCGCCGATTGGTCCGATCGCGATGTGTGGCAGTACCTCAAGCGCCACGACCTGCCCTATCACCCTTTGTGGGAGCAGGGCTATGTCTCGATTGGCGATGTCCACACCACCCGCCGCTGGGAGCCGGGGATGCGCGAGGAAGACACGCGTTTTTTCGGGCTCAAGCGCGAGTGCGGCTTGCATGAAAAGGTTTGAATCATGAGTAGCGATGCACCCTTGTTTGCCCTGTTTGCCGACTTGCGCGGACGTTGCGTGCTGGTGGTCGGCGGCGGCTCGGTGGCACGTCGAAAGGTCAAAGCCCTGCGCCATGCCGGCGCGCGGGTCACGGTCGGCGCGCCTCACATCGAAGCGCTACTCCAGACCCAGATCGAGCGCGGCGAGATCGACGCCATCCACGGTGAATTCAAACCGGAATGGCTCGATCAAGCCTTCTGGCTGGTGGTGGCCGCGACCAATGACGACGCCGCCAATCAAGTCGTGGCTGAAGCCGCCGAAGCGCGGCGCCTCTTCGTCAACGTGGTCGATGATGCGTGCCGCTCCAGTGTGCAGCTTCCCGCCATCGTGGATCGTGGCCATTTGCAGATCGCCATTTCCAGCGGCGGTGGTGCACCGATGCTGGCGCGGCATCTGCGTCGGCAACTGGAAAGCTGGTTTGATTCGAGCTGGGGTGCTCTGGCCCAGCTTCTGACGGAAAAGCGTGCGCTGATTCGCCAGCGACTGCCCGAACTCGGCCCGCGCCGCAGCTTCTTCGAGCGATTGCTGGCCGGGCCGATCCAGAGCCTGTTGCGCCAACACCAGTTTGAAGCCGCGCGGCAGCATCTTCAGAACGCACTGGAGCGCCCGCAAGCGCTGCCACAGGGATCGGTCACCTTGGTTGGCGCCGGCAGCGGCGATCCGGGCTTGATCACCCTCAATGCCCTGCGCGCGCTCAATCGTGCCGATGTGATCCTGCACGATCGTCTGGTCAGTGCCGAGGTGTTGCAACTGGCGCGGCGCGATGCGCACTTCATCGAAGTCGGCAAAACCGGCCATGGCGCGAGCACCTCGCAGGACGCCATCCACGCCTTGATGCTCGAACACGTTCGTGCTGGCCGGCACGTGGTGCGTCTCAAAGGCGGCGATGCGTTCGTGTTCGGTCGGGGCGGCGAAGAATTGCAGTTCCTGCGTAAGCACGACATCCGCTACGAGGTCGTGCCTGGCATCACCGCCGCTTTGGCCTGCTCCGCCTATGCCGGCATCCCGCTGACCCATCGTGAACACGCGCAGGAAGTGCGCCTGATCACGGCCCACAACAAGGATGCACTGACGCCGTCTGATTGGCTGGCATTGGCGCAGCCCAAGCAAACCTTGGTGTTCTACATGGGCGTGGCAATGCTCGATCGCATCCGTGCGCACTTGCTCGATGCCGGCTTGGCTGCGGGCACGCCGGTCGCACTGGTGGAAAACGGTTCGCAGGCCAATCAGCGTGTCGCGGTCGGCGATCTGCATGGCCTGTGTGAACTGGCGCAGGCGCATCGCATCAGCGCACCGGCCTTGTTGATCGTGGGTGAGGTCGCGGCCTTGGCCACGCAACTGCACTGGTTCGGTGCACCGCCCTTGCAGGCCAACACATCGAAGGTCTTGTCGCAGGCGGCTTGAATAGCCGCCGGCCTCAGGGCAGGACGGCGGTCCAGTCGTGGGTGGCAAATTTTTCCAAGGCGAGATTCTCGGCCGCCTGCCACTCGTGCGTGCTCACGGCGTCGTCGATCAGGCCGTGGCGCTGACGGAAGGTTTCGACCATCGAGTCCACCACCTGCGCCCGTGACAGGCCCGTTTGGCTGCGCAAGGGGTCCACCCGTTTGGCGGCGCTGGCCGTACCCTTGTCGGACAGTTTCTCGCGCCCGATGCGCAACACTTCCAGCATCTTGGCGGCATCGATGTCATAGGCCATGGTGACGTGATGCAGCACCGCCTTGCCGCGTCGCGCCTGCGCCGCGCCGGCGATCTTCCCACTCTCCGAGGCGATGTCGTTGAGCGGCTGATACCAAGCCTTGATGCCCATGCGCCCGAGGGCATCGAGCACCCATTCATCCATGTGTGCGTAGGCATCCTGAAAGCTCAGGCCGGCGACGAGCGACAAGGGTGCGTAGAGCGAATAGGTGATGGTGTTGCCGGGCTCGATGAACATCGCACCGCCCCCACTGATGCGACGCACCACATCGATGCCGTGGCGCACGGCTCCTTCTGCATCGACTTCGTTGCGCAGCGATTGAAAGCGCCCAATCACGACGGTGGAACTGGCCCATTCCCAGATGCGCAGGGTCGGCGCGCGGCGTCCGGCAGCCACTTCGTCGAGCAAAACTTCGTCCAGCGCCATCTGCAAACTCGGCCCAAGTGGCGGCCCTTGCAGCAGCCGCCAATCCAGCGTGTTCCAGGCTTCATGACTCATGTCGAATGCTCCGAATTCAATGCGCGAACCACGGCCACCGCGACACCCTGAGCCGTAATGCCATAGGCCTGTGCGCCCGTCATGGCCTTCTCCACCGCGACGCTGAACACCGATTCGCCGGCGTCGACCGGCAAACCGATCAGGGCGCGGTCGATGTCGGCCAGTACCGCGTCGGGTTCGAGAAAGAAATCGCCGCTGATTTGCACCTTGAGCATGCGCCCATCGCGCACCGCCACATCCGCCACCACCAGCTTGCCACCGGGCACCTTGTACTCACCGTGCATGCCTGTTCTCCCGTCGCACTTCGTCGCCGCGATTCACGGCTTGGCCGCGTCGCGCGCAAACACGCGCTCACCGCCGACCCAGGTTTCCAGCACTTGGGTATTCCAGAGTTTCTCCGGTGGGTCTGCGAAAATATCGTGGTCCACGACGATGAAATCCGCCCACTTGCCCGCTTCCAGCGAACCCAACGTGGCTTCCTGATGGGCCGCATACGCCGCACCCAAGGTGAAGGCGTGCAGAGCCTGCACCAAACTCAAGCGTTGTGCCGGATACCAGCCACCATCGGGGTGATTTTCGTGATCCTGCCGCGTCACGGCCGCGTGCAAGCCGAAGAAGGGATTGGGCGACTCCACCGGAAAATCCGATCCCGCCGCCAAGGGCGTGTGCTGCTGCAGGAAGCGCTGCCAGGCATAACCGCCGAGGATGCGCTTGGGCCCCACCCGATCTTCGGCCATGTTCATGTCGGACGTGGCGTGGGTGGGCTGCATCGAAGCGGTCAGTTGCAGCGGCACAAAGCGCGGGATGTCATCCAGATTCACGATCTGCGCGTGCTCGATGCGATTGCGTAGCTCCGGTCCTTTTTCGACTTGTTTGTAGGCCGCGGCAAAGGCATCCAGCACCTGCCGGTTGCCGGCATCGCCGATGGCGTGCACGCCCACCTGAAAGCCCTTCGACAGGGCTTTCACCAGCATCGCGGTCAGGCTCTGGGTGTCGTTGAACAAGAGGCCGCGATTGCCCGGGTCATCCGAATACGGCTCCAGCATCGCCGCGCCGCGACTGCCGAGCGCGCCGTCGGCATAGAGCTTCACGGACCGTACCGTGAGGTGGTCCTTGCCAACGCCGAGTACCGGCCCGTGAGCCGCGATCTGATCGAAGTCCTCACCCACACCGCCGATCATGGCGTAGATGCGCGCGCTCAGGCGCCCAGCCTCGGCTTCCTGCCGATACAAGGCGTAGGTCTTCGCATCGATGCCGGCATCGTGGACCGAGGTGAGGCCAACTCGCGCCATTTCCTTGAGGGCTGCGGCCAGCGCCGCACGCGATTGTTCTTCGCTGGCCGCCGGAATGTGTGACTCCACCAGTGCCATGGCCGCATCCACCAACACGCCGGTGGCTTGGCCATCGGGACCGCGTTCGATCCGACCGCCGACCGGGTCCGGCGTGTTGGCGTCGATGCCGGCCTGCTTGAGTGCCAGTGAGTTGGCCCAACCCGCATGCCCATCGACTCGGCTCAACCACACGGGACGATCACTCACGGCCCGGTCCAGTTCCGCCGCCTTCGGGAAGCGGCCCAGCTTCCAGATCACCTGATTCCAGCCACGACCGGACACCCATGCGGCATCGGGATGCGCCTTGGCCCAATCACGCACACGCGCCAATCCTTCATCGAGCGTCGTGGTGCCCACCAGATCCACTTCCGAAAGCGCCCAGCCCAAGCCCATCACATGCCCGTGCGCGTCAATCAGGCCGGGCATCAAGGTGCGCCCCTTGCCATCGTGCACGGTGGCATCCGGCGCCTGCTTCAACAAGGCTTCGCGACTGCCCGTGGCAACGACCTTGCCCTCGTCGATCAACAAGGCCTCAAAGCGCTGCAGCTCGCCCGCAGTGTTCAAGGTGTAACCGTTCACGGGGGCGATCAGCGTGGCGACGGCCTGCGCCTGGGCACAGCACCCGAGCATCGACGCCAACAAGAACCAGCGAATCGTCATGGAGAAGTCCTCGTCACAATCAGTGACACCATTGTGGCTCGTGTACTGCGCAATCGGTAGCCGAATTGCGCCCACTTGTTAGTCCAAGTTAGTAATGTCCCCTTCCAACCAGATAGAAGTGTCCCCTTTTTGGCTGGGCACACATGGTTGGGGAGCTTGGGTTGTCAGATCGTGAAGTGAAGCGTGCCGGGGTGTTGGAAGAGCTCGCGTGTGGCC
>CAUJJS010000208.1 GCA_963205415.1 Pseudomonadota bacterium | reverse complement strand
AGAACGCCATCACGGTCACCGACCGCTCCCAGCTAAATCCACGAATTGTTCATGTAGCTTGATGGAACAGGCCATCCGTCCATCGCGTATCTTGATCAAATAAGCCGAGATTGCCATCACGGTAGCTGACCGTACTCACTGGCCGCGCAGTTCTTCAGCGACTGGATGTTCCTGCGCATCAGGTGGTTCACCAACGACTCGTCCTCGGGCTTGGTGTCGGTGTCCAACCTGCAGGTGCTGGGCATGCCCATTGGCAGCGCGCTGAGCAAGTACCTCTTCTGTCTGGGCATCTTGATGGTGGTGGCACTGCTGGCCAAGAACCTGGTGCGCGGTGCTATCGGTCGCGAGTGGATGGCCATCCGCGACATGGACGTCGCCGCTGCCGTGATCGGCATTCGCCCGATATACGCCAAGCTCAGCGCCTTTGCCGTCAGTTCCTTCATCATCGGCGTGGCCGGCGCCTTGTGGGCCTTCATCTACCTGGGTGCGTGGGAGCCGGCCGCGTTCTCGGTAGACCAGTCATTCCGGCTGCTGTTCATGGTGATCATCGGCGGCCTGGGTTCCATCATGGGCAGCTTCTTTGGTGCGGCGTTCATCGTGATACTGCCAATCGCCCTGAACCGGTTTTTACCGGTGCTGCTCGGCACGTTTGGCATCGAAATTTCCACCGTCGGCATTTCACACGCGGAGCTGATGATTTTTGGTGGCCTGATTGTCTGGTTCCTGATTGTGGAGCCACACGGCCTGGCCAAGCTCTGGTCCACGGGCAAACAGAAATTGCGGCTGTGGCCATTTCCGCATTGAGTCGCATCAAGGTTTGAGTTTTTCGGGTGGTTTGTTTTTATTATTATTTTTAAGGAGACAACAATGAAAGTTCGTCAATTGATTCTGGCAGCGGCCGTGGTGGCTGCTGGCGCGTCGGGCGTATCGACCAGCGCATTTGCTCAGGCCAAGGAGCAATTCTTCCCCGTGCTGGTTTACCGCACGGGCGCGTACTCGGCCAACGGCACTCCGTGGGCAAATGGCTACGTTGATTACCTCAAGCTAGTCAACAAGCAAGGCGGCATCAACGGCGTCAAGCTCTCGTTCGAAGAGTGCGAGACTGGCTATGACACGGCCCGTGGTGTGGAATGCTACGAGCGGCTCAAGGGCAAGAACGGGGGCGCAACGGTGTTCCAGCCGCTGTCGACGGGAGTCACCTTCGCGCTGACTGAAAAGGCACCTGAGGACAAGATTCCTCTTATTACCGCTGGGTACGGCCGCAGCGAAAGTGCAGACGGTGGTGTATTCAAGTGGAATTTTCCACTCACCGGTGTGCATTGGGCTTCCGCGGACCTTCAAGTTCAATACATCGCCAAGAAGGAAGGCGGTTTCGACAAGCTGAAGGGAAAGAAGATAACGTTGGTTTACCACGATAGCCCCTATGGAAAGGAAGCAATTCCGGTATTGCAGGAGCGCGCGAAGATGCATGGCTTTGATCTTGCAACGATTCCGGTCACCCATCCGGGGGTAGAGCAAAAGTCGGCATGGCTGCAAGTGCGCCGAAACAGCCCCGACTACGTCTTGTTGTGGGGCTGGGGCGTCATGAATCCCACCGCGCTCAAAGAGGCACGGGCCACCGGCTTTCCGGCCAGCAAAATCATCGGGCAATGGGCTTCAGGCGGGGATCCTGATGTGAAAGACGTGGGCGATGCCGCGATTGGTTACAGCGCTGTGGTGCTTCAACCCACCGGGGCCGCGCCGGAGGCGAAAGTGGTGAAGGACATCTTGGCTCAATTGCACGCCAAGGGTGAAGGGACGGGCGCGAAGGAAGAAGTCGGTCAGGTACTCTACATGCGGGGTCTCGTGTCCGCAATGTTGGGCATCGAAGGTGTTCGTCGCGCGCAGGAGCGCTTCGGCAAAGGCAAGGTGATGACCGGTGAACAGGTGCGCTGGGGTCTGGAGAACCTCGCACTCGACCAGAAGAAGCTCGACGCAATGGGCTTTTCGGGTGTGATGCGACCCTTGTCCACATCGTGCCTCGACCACATGGGGTCTTCGTGGTCACGAGCTCACTCATGGAACGGCACAAAGTGGACGGCCTCTTCCGACTGGATGGAAGCAGACGATCAGATTCTCAAACCGATGGTCAAGGCGACTGCTGAGAAGTACGCTGCCGATAAGAAACTGACTCGTCGTTCGGGCGCAGACTGCCAGTCTTGATTCGACCTGTCATTCCGGGCTTTTTAAATGTCATTGCGGACTTGATCCGCAATGACAGGCCGGCCGCCAGCATTGCGCGCAGTGCTGCCGATTGATAAAGGAATGAATCTATGGACTCCAAAAACATTCTTCTCAACGTCAACGGCATCGAGGTCATCTACAACCACGTGATCCTCGTACTGAAGGGCGTGTCGCTGCAGGTGCCTGAGGGCCGCATTGTCGCGTTGATGGGGGGCAACGGGGCGGGCAAGACGACCACGCTGCGCGCGGTGAGCAACCTGCTAGCCGGCGAACGCGGCGCGGTGACCAAGGGCCGCATCGAGTTGCGCGGCGAACGCATCGAACGCTTGAACGCGTCCGACATGGTAGAGCGCGGGGTGATCCAGGTGATGGAAGGCCGTCGCTGCTTCGCCCACCTGACCATCGAGGACAATCTGATGACCGGTGCCTACACTCGCCGCGACGGACGCGCCGCAGTGGCGGAGACGCTGGAGAAGGTCTACGCCTACTTTCCTCGCCTGAAAATGCGCCGCACCTCGCAGGCCGCCTACACCTCGGGCGGCGAGCAGCAGATGTGCGCCATCGGCCGCGCGCTGATGGCGAACCCTAAGATGATGTTGCTCGACGAGCCGTCGATGGGCCTGGCGCCGCAGATCGTCGAAGAAGTATTCGAGATCGTCAAGGACTTGAACGCCAAGGAGGGTGTGACTTTCCTGCTCGCCGAACAGAATACCAACATGGCGTTGCGTTACTCGGACTACGGCTACATCCTCGAGAACGGACGCATCGTGATGGACGGCGAAGCTGCTTCGCTGCGGGAGAATGAGGACGTCAAGGAGTTCTACCTTGGCGTGGGCAGTGGCGACCGCAAGAGCTTCAGGGATGTGAAAAGCTACAAGCGCAGGAAACGCTGGTTGGCGTGAGAGAGATTGAGCAGAAGGTCTTGATTCCGGCGACTGATTGCGAGTCGCTACATAGTCGGTGCGATATTAGCGGTATGACAACCCAGGAACCCTGACGGATGACGCGTAGAGCCGTGCGAGACATGAAACGACTGGTCCGACGAGGGGTTATGCCATACGCGCCCTCCGATGATGAAGAGCGATCCCGAGAAGCTGCGCTCGCGTTGTTGACGCGTAGCATCAAATTTGGTCACCGCCGGTTGGCAGTCATCCGGTTGGCGAAGGCTGTCGAGGTCAAGGCGTCTGTGACTAAAGAACAATGGGAATACTGCGAGAGGGTGGCAGCGGAATCGTCCGATATCACAGTGCGCTGCTTGTTGATCTCTTCGGTCAATCGTATCCAGGTAAGCTCCCAATCCAGCGCATTGCCTGTCAGCCAACTACCCAACATGGAACCGACGGAAAAATCGAAAACTGACTGACCAAGAAAGCAAGATTAACCCGAGACTGCGGCCCCCCAGTCTTGGGAGACGGAGCGCATGAGCGTAACGCTGCCGACGAGGCCGGGTCCTGCACGTTCAAGGCTGATCGACCTTGAAGTAGTCCGGCTTGCCGGCCGGCCAGAACTCACCCCACAGTAACATTCCGCCCTCGACGTTGAGCACCTCGCCGGTGATGAACTTGCCCGAAGGGGCGGCGAGGTAGACCACCGCTTCGGCGATGTCCTGCACGTCACCAGCCCGCTTCATCGGGTTGCACGAGTAGAAGGTGGAGACGTTTTCTTCGCGGTAGTTGTTGAAACCGTTGCTCTCGATGGCGCCGGCACCAATGCAGTTCAGGCGTATGCCGTGCTCTGCCCATTCGATGGCCAGCGTGCGCGACAGCGCGATCACACCGGCGCGCGAGGCGGTGGTGTGCGCCATGCCGGTGAGGCCGCGGTCGATGGCGGCGGTGATGTTGACGATGTTGCCGGGCCGGCCCTGTTCCACCCAGCGCCTGGCCGCACCCTGCATCATGTACCACGTGCCGTTGAGGTTGGTGTCAATCACCGCGTTCCAGCCTTTGACGCTGAAGTCCATCGCATGGGCGGCAAACTGGCCGCCGGCGTTGTTGACCAGCACGTCGACGCCGCCAAAGCGTTCCCACACGGCACTGAGCATGGCGTCCACCTGCTCGGGGTCGCGGATGGTCATCGGGTAGGTAAATACCTCGCGGCCCGACAGCGCGCGCAGTTTTTCGGCGCAGTCTTCGAGCTTGTCGGCCTTGCGCCCGCAGATGGCGAGCGTGGCGCCCAGCCGCGCGAACAGGAAGGCAATCGCCTTGCCGATGCCGCTGCCGGCGCCCGACACCAGCACCACCTTGCCGGCGAACAGGTCGTCGCGGTAGACCGTTGGCAAGGCGGCCAGGGCTTCGTCGCCCGGACCGAACTTGGGGTGTTGCGTGCCGGCCGAATTCATGCGTTCACCTTGAAGTAATCGGGTTTGGCGATGGTCCAGACCTCGCCCCAGAGCACGCCGCCGCCGTCCACCGTCAGCAGTTCCCCGGTGACGAATTTGCCGCTGGGCGCGCTGAGGTAGACCGCGGCCTCGGCCACGTCCTGCACGTCGCCGACATGCTTCATCGGGTTGGCACCGGCAAAGGCCTTCACTGTCTCGGCCGAGTACTGGTGGAAGCCGGTGCTGGCGATCGCCCCCGGTGCGATGCAATTTACCCTTATTCCATACTGCGCACATTCCACTGCCACCGTTTTGGACAGGTGAGTCACCGCAGCACGCGCGGCGCAAGTGTGCGCCACGCCCGGCATGCCGCGCTGGAAGGTGGCGACAATGTTGATGATGTTGCCCCGCGTGCCGGTGTCGCGCCAGCGGCGAGCGATGGCGTGCATCATGTACCAGGTGCCGTTCAGGTTGGTGTCGATCACCGCCTTCCAGCCCTTGACGCTGTAGTCCAGCGCCCGCTGCGGGAACTGGCCGCCCGCATTGTTGACCATTACATCGATGCGACCGAAGTGCAGCCACGCCACGTCAATCAGCAGTTCGACCTGCTCTGGATCGCGGATATTGGTTTGCTGCACCAGCACGTCAGGGCTGCCGAGCCGGCGCAGCCATTCGGCGCAGGCCTCCAGCTTGGCGGGGTCGCGCCCGCAGATGACGAGCTTGGCGCCCAGGCGCGCGTACAGAAAAGCGATGGCCTTGCCGATGCCGCTGCCGGCACCGCTGACCATCACCACTTGCCCATCGAACAGGCCGGGCTGGTAGACGGTGGGTCGGGTTGCAAGGGCGTCGTCGTCGAAGCCGAAGGTAGTGTCTTCTGTCATGATGTGCCTTCAGAAACGGAAGATGCCGTAATGCGGGCTGACGGGTGGGGCTTGGATAGGGATAAAAATGGCGGTTGCTTCCTGGCCTTGGCCAGTGCCAGAATCGACTGGCGCGCAGGAGCCCGACGGAGTACTCCAGCGCAAAATATCGCCGCAGCCAACGATCAGAAGCTTTTGAAGCACAGGCATGCTTGGCTACATGCCCGCGTAGTTGGGGCCACCGCCGCCTTCGGGCGTGACCCAGACGATGTTCTGGGTGGGGTCCTTGATGTCGCAGGTTTTGCAGTGCACGCAGTTCTGGGCGTTGATTTGCAGCCGCTCCGATCCGTCGTCGTTCTTCACGAACTCGTAGACGCCGGCCGGGCAGTAGCGGCTCTCGGGGCCTGCGTATTTCGCCAGGTTGATCTGCACCGGCACGCTGGCGTCTTTGAGCGTGAGGTGTGCGGGCTGGTTTTCTTCGTGGTTGGTGTTGGACACAAACACGCTGGAGAGCCGGTCGAAGGTCAGTTTGCCGTCGGGCTTGGGGTAGCTGATCTGCGGCATTTCGGCAGCCGGGCGCAGGGTGGTGTGGTCGGCCTGGGTGCGGCGAATCGTCCAGGGCGGTCGTTTTATGCCGAGTCTGGGCAGCAGCCACTGCTCTATGCCGGTCATCAGGGCGCCGACAAGGTTGCCCTTCTTGAACCACTGCTTGAAGTTGCGCGACTGGTCGAGTTCGGTGTGCAGCCAACTGTTTTTGAACGCCGCGGGGTAGGCGCTGAGTTCGTCGCTGCTGCGTCCGGCGGTCAGCGCTTCAAACGCAGCTTCGGCGGCCAGCATGCCGCTCTTGATGGCGGCGTGGCTGCCCTTGATGCGTGCGGCGTTCAGGTAGCCGGCATCGCAGCCGACCAGTGCGCCGCCCGGGAACACGGTTTTAGGCAGGCTCAGCAGGCCGCCGGCGGTGATGGCGCGCGCGCCGTAGCCGATGCGCTTGCCGCCCTCGATGTGGACACGAATGGCCGGGTGGGTCTTCCAGCGCTGCATTTCCTCAAAGGGGCTGAGCCAGGGGTTCTTGTAGTCGAGCCCGGTGACAAAACCGAGCGTGACCTGGTTGCCTTCGAGGTGGTAGAGAAAGCCGCCGCCGTAGGTCTGATTGTCCATCGGCCAGCCGGCGGTATGCACCACCCGGCCGGGTATGGCGCGGGCCGGGTCGATCTCCCACAGTTCCTTGATGCCAATGGCGTAGCCTTGCGAATCGCGGCCCGCGTCCAGCTTGTATTTGGCGATGAGCTGCTTGCCCAGGTGGCCACGCGCGCCTTCGGCAAAAATCGTGTACTTGGCGTGCAGTTCCATGCCGAGCTGGAAGCCGTCGTGCGGCTGGCCATCCTTGCCAATACCAAGGTTGCCGGTGACCACGCCCTTTACCGAAGGTAAACCTCCTTCGTTCTCGGATCCGTCCTCGTTGTAGAGCACTTCGGCAGCGGTGAAGCCGGGGAAGATTTCCACGCCCAAGCCTTCAGCCTGCTCGGCCAGCCATTGGGTCAGAGCCCCGAGGCTGATGACGTAGTTGCCTTCATTGTGGAAGCAGTCGGGCACCAGGAAGTTGGGCGTGCGCCGGGCACCGGTTTCGCTCAGGAACAGCACGTCGTCGCCGGTGACGGGTTGCTTGAGCGGCGCACCCATCTCTTTCCACTTGGGGAACAGTTCGTTCAGGGCGATCGGGTCCATGACGGCGCCGGAGAGGATGTGGGCGCCGGGGGTGGAGCCTTTTTCCAGCACCACCACCGAAACATCCTGGCCCGCTTCAACGGCGAGTTGCTTCAAGCGAATGGCCGTGGCCAAGCCGCCGGGGCCGGCGCCCACCACCACCACGTCGTATTCCATCGTTTCACGGGGGGCGTATTGTTCGAGCAGGGAGGTGGGCGTCATGCGGACAGAATCAAAAAAGTTGGCGGCCCAGGGCCGAAGTTGGCGAAAGGGGGCGGCTCAGGGGCCGTTATCGGGCGGTACCGGCGGGGCAGTGCGCGGTGCGCCGTCGCGTTTGTAGACCATGACCGTGCGCTTGAACGTGCACACCACGACGCCGCTCTGGTTGTAGCCTTCGGTGCGTACCGTCACGACGCCGACATTGGGGCGCGACCGCGACTCGCGTTTGTCCAGCACCATGGAGCGGGAATAGATCGTGTCGCCCTCGAACACCGGATGCGGCAGACGGACTTCGTCCCATCCAAGGTTGGCCATGACGTTTTGTGAGACATCGCTCACCGTCTGGCCCGTCACGAGGGCCAGCGTGAGGCAGGAGTTGACGAGCGGGCGGCCGAACTCCGTCTGCGCCGCGTAGTGGGCGTCGAAGTGCAGCGGAGCCGTGTTTTGCGTCAGCAGCGTGAACCAGATGTTGTCCTGCTGGGTAAGGGTGCGTCCTAGGGCATGCCGATACTCGTCGTCAACTTCGAAGTCTTCATAGAACCGGCCGCGCCAGCCTTGCTTGACAGTCATGCCGCACCGAAATGTTTTGTCATGTTATGCCTTGTCATGCCGGAGGATTCCATCGAACACGATCGCTGTGATTTGGCGTGAAAAGTCCTCGAAGGAACCGCGCTGGGGGTTGTACCACTCAACGGTCCAGTTCAATGCGCCAATCACGAAAAGCCGAATCACTGCCGTGCTCGCGTCTTGGCGCAATTCGCCGCAAGCCAGGGCCGATTCGAACAGCCGATCCCAATAGTCTGCATAAGCCCGTCGCACGACCCGATGGTTATCTTTTGCACTGTCCGGAATTTGGCCATAAATGCGAATATTCGCTGATGTGAAGTCGCCATGGTGGAGCATTCCCCACAGGTGACCATCGATGCCAGCGGCGATGCGGTCACGCCAGGTTGAGTTCTTTGGAAGTGCCTCGATACGGGTGCGAACAGCGTCAATGACGATCGTGATGCCCTTGTCCAGAACTTCGCCCAGGATCTGCTCCTTCGATTCGAAGTGGTAATAGATGCTGCCGGCTTTGACGCCAGCCGCGTCGGCAACCTCGCGCAAAGTGGTCGCGGCATACCCATGATGTCTGAATAGCCGTGCAGCTTCGAGCAGGATGCGCTCGCGGGTGATGGGGCCGTCCGTGTCATTTGTGGTGGATTTTGGGTTTGAATTGGCGCTCATACCCGTCGTTAGTCAAGTTTAACCATCTGATCCTAGCAGCCTGTCGGACACAAGCATTCAAAAATCTGTCCGATTCTGATTTTGCTTAAAAAATAGGCAATTCGATCAGGATTTTCTGTATTTTGAGCGTTTTTCACGGGATTTCCTCCACTCATCCAACTTTTGGACGCAGTACCGCCATGCGCTTGACATTCCAGGCCAGGCAAACCAGATTCCATTCGCCGGTGACTTTGCGCAAGCCGCGCAAAGAAAACTGTCTGAAGCCCATCACCGATTTGATGATGCCAAAGACCGGCTCCACTGTTTGCTTGCGTATGGCGTAAGCCGCTTTGCCTGCGATCGTGTTCAAGCGATGCGTCATAGCTTGCATGGGTGTCGCATCCTCGCTCAGCGCGGCTGGCTCTGTAAAACGCTCACGCCAGTGCGGGTGATGGTCCTGGCGGGCCACTGACAGCAGGGGCTCAATCTTGGCTTCTTCACAGGCCACAATGTTCTTCTCGCTGCAATATCCTGTGTCAGCAATCAGGGTCTTGGCCTCGCCCAGCTTGGGTGCCTGCTCCTGCAGGACTTTGAGTATCGGCTGGACTTGCTGTTTGTCATTGGGCGTTTGCGTCAAGGTGGTAGCCACCACCAGCATCGTGTGGGCATCGACACCGGCCTGTGCGTTGTAGCACTGCTCAAAGCCACCACCATGCACCGGCATGATGTGCGACTCTTCGTCTGTCAGGTTGATCTGATCGGTGTCTTTGGCGCCTGGCTCAGGGGCCGTGGGTGTTTTGCCGCGAGGCTTTTTCCCCGTCTCCTTTTCCTTTGCTTCGCGTTTGTTCATCTTCTCGTCAAACTCGGCCTTCTCACGGGCGTAACGCTCTGCCGCACGTGCTGCAATCTTGGCCTTGGCCCCCGCCATGGCGGCCAGCCGGTCTTCACGCAGTTTGAGCTCTTTGGGCAAACTCATGCCGTCAGGCATATTGGCCGTGTCGGCTTGTTCTGCCAGCGCAAGTAGCTCTTGGACTTCCTGCTTGAGTTGCTCTTCGAGCTTGACAATGTGGCCATGCGAGAGCGCACTGTGGCGCGATGCGTTGGCGTGTATCTTGGTGCCGTCCAGACACACGGTGCCAAGCTTGAGCAGCTTCATCTCGGTGGCCATCTCCAGCACTTGCACAAACAGACCAGCGAGTTCGTCAATGAAGCGCCTGCGAAAGGTGGCCAGGGTGTCGTGGTCGGGGTGGCTGCCAGCGGCAATGTAGCGAAAGGCCACGGAGTCATAGGTGGCCATCTCCAGCTTGCGGCTGGAGAACACGCCTGTGCAGTAACCGTAGACCAGGATCGCCAGCAAGGTGGCCGGGTGATGCGCCTTGGAGCCACGCCCCGCGTATTGGCGTGTCAGCTTGGACAGATCGAGGCCATCAATGACTTCAACGACAAAGCGAGCCAGGTGGTCTTGCGTGAGCCAATCGTCCACCGACGGGGGCAATAGGTAGTCGGTTTTACGGTTGCTGAGAATGAAGTTGGCCATGGTCAAAATTACTTATCGGGACAGACGCAATTTTAACATTTCACTATGCTTTTTGCAGCAAAACAGAAAAGAAATTCAGGGGTGGAAAGCCCGACAGGCTGCTAGCTGTCGCATCCCGGACGATTGCATAGACTCTAAGCGCTACCCGTTGTTCATAGCCAGGACTGTTCTGCGGGAGTTGATAGAGTCGCTTGAACCTACCGGGAGTGTCAAGCCATGATGATCGCTCTGCACAAGAATGCCCGCACCACCCCTGCGATTCGCGCAGAGATTGCTGCCAGCTCAGATACCGCTTCGGTTCTCGCCAAGCGCTACGGCATCACCGAGCAGACCGCCTACAAATGGAAGAAGCGCACGAGCGTTGCTGACCGCTCGCACACAGCGCATCACCTCCAAACCCAGCTCACCAGTGCCCAGGAGACGGTCGTGGTGCATCTGCGCCGCACCTTGCTGCTGCCGCTTGATGATTTGCTGGCAGTAACAAAGGAGTTCATCTGCCCCAGTGTCTCTCGCTCTGGGCTGGACCGATGCCTGCGCCGCCATGGCGTGGGCAACTTGAATGCTCTCAAACCCAAGACGCCCAGCGAGCCGCACAGGGTTTTCAAGCTCTACGAGCCGGGGTATTTGCACATGGACGTGAAGTACCTGCCCCAGATGCAGAACGAAGCCAGGCGCCGCTACCTGTTTGTCGCCATCGACAGAGCCACGCGTTGGGTGTTCGTGGCCATCAAGGACAACAAGACAGCAGCGAGCGCCAAAGCCTTCTTGCGTGCCCTGCAAAAGGCGTGTCCCATCAAGATTCAGAAGCTGCTGACTGACAACGGCAAGGAGTTCACGGACCGCTTGTTTGCCAACCGCGAGAGAGCGCCCAGTGGCAACCATGAGTTTGACCAGCTGTGCCAGCAGTTCGGAATTGAGCATCGACTGACCCGGCCCAGGACGCCCAAGACCAATGGGATGGTGGAGCGCTTTAACGGACGCATTGCCGATGTGCTCAAGACCCACCGGTTCAGCGGCAGCGAAGACCTGGAGCAGACTCTGCTGCGCTATGTGGCCCTGTACAACCACCAGTTGCCGCAGTCAGCCTTGAAGAGCAAGACGCCGATGCAAGCCATGAAAGAATGGCACCAATCGCACCCGCATTTGTTTAACAAGCGTCCTTATGATCGTCCGGGATGCGACAGCTAGCAAACTGGATTCCGGAAATGGAGCGCCATTAGGCTTTGCGTATGACGTTGCCGCCCGAGGGCCAGTCGCTAGTTCACCAGTTGCTAGAATAGCTTGGAATTTAATCCTGAGTTTTCATGGTTGAAGTTGCCAGTTAGAAAATCGCGTAAGCGGTTTAGCCGATCATGCTGTAGCCACCCGAGACCGACAGGATCTGCCCGGTGACATGACCCGCTGCCTTCGCTGAAGACAGGAAGACGACTGCATTGGCAATATCCTGCGGTCGTCCCACCTTGCGCAGCGGCACCCCTTTGGCCATTTTTTCGAGTTGTTCTGGCGTGAACATGCTGCCGATATCAACCCACATGCTGCTTCCGCCCACTTCGTCGGTGGCGCTCGGCAACGTGGCGCCGGGACAGACCGCGTTGCACCGGATGCCGTAACGTCCGTTTTCCTTGGCGATCGTCTTAGTGAAGCTGTTGACGGCGGCCTTGACGCCGCCGTATACGGCTTCTCGAGGCTCGCCCATCCGACTGGCGTCGGAACTGATGGAGACGATGGATCCTGCGTTGCGCGGAATCATCAGATCCAGCGCAACTTTGGTGCAGTTGAGAACGCTGACAAAGTTGAGGGCGATGACCTTCTGCCAGAGATCAGGGGTCGTCTGCGTGAAGAACATCAACTGGTCCCAGCCGACGTTATTGACGAGCACATCGACGCCGGCGAACTTGTCAGTCGCAGCCTTGAACATGGCCTGCACCTGATCAAGCTTTGTGACATCGGTCTTGACTACCTGAGCCGAAGCTGCCCCCAGTTGCATGGCGAAATCGGACGTCTTCTTCGCCTGCTCGATATCGATGTCACCGATGGTGATGTTCGCGCCCTCGGCGGCGAACGCAAGCACGATGCCCCGTCCAATATTCGAGCCGCCACCAGTGACGACGACCGATTTGCCTTTTAGATCGAGATCCATAATTTACTCCTCGCGCGTTTGACGCAACATTGAATTAATGACAGACTAATTAGTATAGCTGCCTAATGACAGTATAGCTGTCTAACACTAGTTAGACAAGATGACAGTGTTTTATTTTTTCGCTGTTTCAGACACTTGGCTTGGTGATTCACGGGACCGCATGCCGCCGCATCGGGTGCCAAGCGGCGGCGAAATGACGACCCGAAGGGATAAGGTGGACATGGCAGAGCGTATCAAGAGCCCGACTGTGTCCCTCCAAGGCATATCAATTACTGTTTATTTTTGGCGAACTCCGCCGATCCCTTCTTGACTTCTTCCTGAACTACGTCCCCGTACGCTAAAAACCAGTCGGTCTGTGACACCCACTTGGCGCCGTCCCACATTTCGATGCGCGACTTGCCGCCACCACCGTGATCCTTGGCCGTCACCGTCACCGGCGCGATGAGGCCGCCGCCCTCGAAGTTTCGAAGGCTCTCCAGTCCGCGCCGCATCTTGTCGGGGGTCAACGGCCAGCCATACTGCTTGATCGCCAGTCGCGCCGCTTCGAAGACGCTGGAATAGTTTCCCAGACCGAGGTTGTAGTAGCTATCGTTGAGATGCTTGCGGTCGCCGTTGCCCTTGCCCTTGTCATACAGGTCCTTGATGATCTGCTGAATCAGCGGATGGTCTTGGCCGCTTGCCACGTTGATGCTGCGCTTGAGGCCCTTGGCCGTTTCAGTACCAATGTCGGCGATGTTCGCTTCGTTGATGTATGGGTACGTGATGTATTTGTCCATCGAAATGCCGTTGCGCTTCATCTCGCGCGAGGCGGCCAAGTGCATCCCCGCGATTCCCAGGTAGACGACCCAATCGGGATTGAACCGGCGGACCTGAGTCCATGCCGAGGTCTGATCGTTGCCTGGCAACGCGTACGGGAACAATCCCAGCTCGAAGCCTTCGCGCGCGGCGAGCGCCTTCAGCACCGGCATCGGCTCCGCCCCGGACGGGTTATCCATGTACACAAGGGCGATCTTCACGCCCTTCAGGTTGTTGTTCGACTTGGTCTTGATGTAGTGGATTATATTGGCCGTCTGGCCCCATAGGGTTGGTCCGATCGGGAATATCCACTTGAATACGTCGCCGTCGATTGCATCGCCGCGGCCAACGAAGGATTGCATCATCACAAAACCGTCGTTCATCGCGCGCGGCAGCACCGCGCGGGAGACCGGCGTGGACATAAAGTCGATGGTGATTGCTCCCTCGCCCTTCATCTTTTCGTAGCACTCGATGCCGCGCTGCGGCTCGTTGCCATGGTCTTGAACCATTATCTCGATCGGATGGCCTTCGATGCCGCCCTTCGCGTTGAGTATCTGGGCGTAATCGCGCGTCGCCTGGGCCACCTGCGGCATGACGGAGGCGTAGACCTTGCTTATGTCAAGACAGAGAGCGAACTTGACCGGCTGGGCCTGGGCCAGCGCGGGCTGGGCGCTGGACAGCGCCAACCCCACGCCAGCAAGAATCGAAAGAAGTTTGATTTTCATGATGATGTTTCCTGTTTAGTTAGTACGGGGTGAAATGCAGTCTGTAGTGGGCATGCCGTACGGTCGTGCCCAAGACTTAATGCGAGAGCTCGACGCGATGTCGAGGTGTCGATGCTACGAGAAACTCGTTTCAGGTGAGCCAGCGTTTGCGTCGGCTATAATGTTTGATATCGTGAAAACTGTGGCCTTCTGTGCCGCCGAGATAGAACTCCTGGATGTCGGGGTTCTTCTTCATCGCCTCGGCGCTGTCGTACATCACGATGCGGCCGCTTTCCATAAGGTAGCCGTGCGACACGACTTCCAGCGCGGCGATCGCGTTTTGTTCGACCAGCAGCACAGATAGGCCTTCTTCCTTGTTGATGCGCCGCACGATGTCGAAAATCTCGGTCACCAAGAACGGCGCCAGGCCGAGGCTGGGTTCGTCGAGCATCAAGAGCTTGGGCTGCGTCATCAGGGCGCGACCGATCGCCAGCATCTGCTGTTCGCCGCCCGACAGGTAGCCCGACTGTGCCGTGCGGCGCTCGTGCAATCGCGGGAAGTAGGCGTAGACCCTGTCCTTGTTGCGCAGCATGTCCTGGCGGCTGCCGCGAACGACCGAGGCCGCTATCAGGTTCTCTTCGGGCGTCATATGCTCGAACACACGTCGCCCCTCCAGCACATGAACGATACCGAGCTTGACGCGATCCTGAGGCGCCAGCGCATCGATGTTTTGGCCCAGGAAGCGAACCTCACCCCGGGTCACCAGGCCCCTTTCGGCGCGCAGCAGACCGCTGATTGCCTTCAGCGTTGTGCTTTTGCCGGCGCCGTTGGCGCCCAGCAGCGCGACCATGCCGCCTTGCGGCACATCGATCGATATGCCCTTGATGGCGAGTGACACATGGTCGTAGATGACCTCGACATTGTTCAGCGACAGTACCAGAGCATCGTCCGCCGTCTGCTTTCGCGTCAGCGTTGAGGCGAGGGTCAAGTTGGTAGTCTCGTGCATGACGTGTTCGCTACTTTTGGGCGTAGCCGAAGGGCCAGACCAGCAGATAATTGCGCAGGTTATTGTACATCTTGCCCAGGCCCATCGGTTCGACCAGCAGGAAGACGATGATCAGCGCGCCATACACCGCATTCGGAATGTGCGCCAGCGTTTCAACGCCCAGCTGAATGCCCATAACCTGCGCCAGCCAGGCGATCAGGCTGTTCATCAGACCGGGCATCAGGAGGATCAACGCCGCCCCCAAGTAACTGCCGATGATGCTGCCCAGCCCGCCGACGATCACCATCGCCAGCAACTCAATCGACACGTTGACCGCAAACTGCTCCGGTGTCGCCACTCGGTAGAAGGCGAAGATCAGGATGGCGCCGCTGATGCCGCCGATGAACGATGACGTGGCAAACGCCACCAGCTTGTAGCGAAAGCTGTTCACGCCGATGACCGCCGCAGCATAGTCCTTTTCACGCACCGCAACGAGCGCGCGACCGAACGCGGTGCGGCGCAGATTGAGCATGAACACCGTGACGAACAGGCACCAGCCCAGCGCCACGTAGTACAGACCGGTCTCTGACGTGACGGCCTGACCGAGCAAGCGCAGCGTGGGTGCCTGTAGCGCGGCTTGGACGCCGCCGCTGATGACCGTCACGTGCGAGATCACCCAGTCCATCACGTACTGTAGCGCCAGTGTGCTGAGCGCCAGATACAGGCCTTTCACGCGCAGCGCAGCGAAAGCGAACACGCTGCCGATGACCGCGGCCATCACGCCGCCGAGCACCACCGCGATCTCCCAGGGAATGCCGTTGCGCACGCCATGTATTGCTGTGTAGGCGCCGATGCCCATGATGGCGGCATAGCCGAAGTGGAACTGTCCGCCCCAGCCCAGGATCAGGTTCAGTCCGAGCGCGGCCGAGGTCCACACCAACCACGGCAGCAGGTTGGTGCTCAGCAGCAGCGAGCTCGTCGTGAACGGTGCGGTCAACGCCAGCAGTAGCAGGATGCCGACCATCCAGCGATCGACAGGCACCGGGAACAGCGCGCGGTTTGCCGCGTAGTCGGTGTGAAAGATGCCGGCTTGACGGAACAGCATGGTCTAGATCCTTTCGATATTGTGGCGCCCGAACAGGCCATACGGCCGGATCAGGATGGTCAGGGTCAGCGTTGCGGCAACCACCAGGTTGTGGCTGCTTCCACCGACCAGCGGGTCCAGGTAGCCCGACGCAACGCCTTCAATAAGGCCCAGCAGCAAGCCGGCCAGCATTGCACCACCAATGCTGTCAAGACCGCCCAGAACGGCGACGGTCACGCCCTTGAGCAGCAACAGCGCCAGCGACTGGTCGACCCCCTGCACCGAGCCCCACAGCACACCGGCCGTGGTGGCCACCACCGAGGACATGGCCCAGGACAGCGCCACCCCGCGCTCGACCGAAATGCCCACCGACCAGGACGCGATGTAGTCGTCGGAGATGGCAAGCAGCACCATGCCCATGCGGGTGCGGAAGAATAACAAGAAGACCACAAACAACGCGATGGCCACCACCGCACCCACCACGTAAGTGCGGTTCAGCAGCAGCGGCCCCAGGAACAGCGCCGCGTCGCTGATGCCGATGGGCATCGTTCGACCGGTGCCGCCCCAGATGGCCATCGAGGTGGATCGCATGAAGATGTCCAGCCCTAGCGTCATCATCAGGATCATGATGATGGGACGGCCCGCCAGCCGGCGCAAGGCCACCCGCTCGACGCCCATGCCGACAAAGAACATCGTCCCCATCGCCAGCGGGATGGCGGCCCACATCGACAGGCCGAATCCGTTGGCAATCGCCAGCACCACATAGGCACCGAGCATCGTCATCGCGCCCTGGGCCAGGTTGGGCACCGCCGAAGATTTGTAGATCAGCACGATCCCCATGGCCACCAGCGAGTACATCAGCCCGGACAGGGCACCGTTGGCAGCCAGCTCGCCGAACAGTATAAGTTCCATGATCTAGATCTCCTGAACCGAAAGCAGGCGCTCGGTAATGCCGATTTCACCGGATTCGTAAGTAATTTGCGCCTTCATCGTGACCGCCTTCTGGCCACTGTAAACAGCGTCGATGATCGGCGCGTAGCGCTCTTCCACCACGTTGCGGCGCAACTTGCGGGTGCGTGTGATCTCTCCATCATCAGGGTCAAACTCCTTGTGGAGGCATACGAAGTGGCGCAGCTTGAGCCCCTCGGGCAGCGTGCCGTTGACGCGTTTGACTGCGGTGGCGACCAGTTCGTGCACCTCGGGCTTTTGCGACAGGTCGGCGTAGGACATGTACGAGACGCCGCGCACTTCGGCCCAATGGCCGACCGGTTCCTTGTCGATGCAGATGATGGCCGCCAGCGTGTCGCGGCCGCGCCCAAGCACCGCCACGTCCTTGATGTACGGGCTAAACTTCAGGCGGTTCTCGATGTAGTTCGGGACGTAGCGCTCGCCTTTGGCGGTATGCACCACTTCCGACAGGCGGCCGAGCACTACCAGGTGACCGTCGGGTTCGAGATAACCGGCGTCGCCGGTGTGCAGCCAGCCATTTTCAAGTGCCTCCCGCGAGGCTTCTTCCTGTTTGTAATAGCCCGAGAACACGCTCTCTGAGCGGGCCAGGATCTCGCCGCTGTCGCTGATCCTGAGCTCGACTCCTGGCAGCGGCCTACCGACACTGTGCAAGCGGACCTCGTCGATGTCCTGCAGCGTGTTGTAGCCGCCGCTCTCGGTCTGGCCGTAGAGCTGTCGCAGCTCCACGCCCAGCGCGCGGTAAAAAACAAAAGTGTCCTCGCCTATGGCTTCGCCGCCGGTGAAGGCATTTCGCAGGCGGGTGAGGCCAAGCTGGTCCTTGATCGGCCCGAAGACCAGCAACTCGCCCAGCGGTCGCATCAGACGCTCTTTCAGGTTGGGCTGTTTGCCCTCGAGCTTGCGTCGTTCGGCCGCGAGCGCGGAGTTTATGAAGATGTCGTAGAGCCACTTCTTCAGCCGCGTCGAGTCCTCCATGCGCACCTGGATGGTGGTCAGCATGTTGTCCCAGCTGCGCGGCGCAGCTAGGTAGAGAGTAGGTGCAATCTCGCGCAGGTCGTGCAGCACCGTTTCCTGGCGCTCGGGGATGTTGATGGTGAAGCGCAGCGTGATACCGGCGGCGATTGTCATCGCAAAGTCACCCACCCAGGCCATCGGCAGATAGGCGAGAATGCTCTCGTCGAACGCGCAGGAGCCGCCGCGGTGGAAATTGCGTACGCCGACCAGCAGTTTGCGATGGCTCAGTATCACACCCTTGGGCTTGCCAGTGGTGCCCGAGGTGTGCAGGAACACGGCCGGTCCTTCGGGCAGCGCCCGTTCGATCAAGGTATTTCGCAGTTTCGGTTCAGCACGCAGGCGATCTGCACCGATGGCCTGCAACTTTTCCCCCGAAACCAGCCCCGGATTCGGATAACTGGCCAAACCGCGTGGTTCGTCGTAAATAATGTTCTCAATCACCAGACCGTGTTCGCGCAGGTCAAGCACCTTGTCCACTTGCTCCTGGTCTTCGGCCAGCGCGAAGCGAACGCGCACCCTCTGCGCGAAATGGCGAATCTCGTCAGCTGTCGCGTCGGGATAGACCGGCATCGCGTAGCCGCGCAGCATGGCGGCCGCGAGCATGCCCATGTACAGGTTGGGCCGGTTGTCACCCAGCACCAGCAAGACATCCTCGGCGCCAAAACCCAAGCTTTCCATGCCGGCCGCGCAGGCAAGTGTGGCATCCAGCATTTGCAACCAAGTGGTTTCCTGCCATATCCCCAGCTTCTTTTCACGCATGGCCACGCGATCGCCCAGCAACTCGGCGTTATTAGCCAGAATGCGGATGAGGGTGGTGTCGGTGCCGAGATCCCATGTCGTGGGGTAGCCATCCTTGGCCGTGTTAGTTTCAGAGCGCTGCATGCGCACCTCCCAAGTATGCCTTGATGACGCGCTCATCCTTCATGACCTCGGCAGGAATTCCGGTTCCGATGCTTTCACCATAACTGAGCACCATCATGCGATCGCAGATGCCGGTGATCACGTCCATGTGATGCTCGATCAGCAGCACCGTGACATTGCGTTCGTCACGCGCATCGAGAATAAAGCGCGCCATGTATTTCTTTTCTTCTTGGTTCATGCCGGCCATCGGTTCGTCAAGAATCAGAAAACTGGGCTCGGCCACTAGCGCGCGCGCCAGTTCGACCCGTTTTTTCAATCCGATCGGAATGCTATCCACCATCTTGTCACGCACGCTCTGAAGCTGCAGGAAATCGATAATCTCCTCGACCTTGAGGCGGTGTGCCACCTCTTCCTTGCGGCCCAACCACCAATACAAGGCGGTTTGTGCCACGCCGGGCTTCATGTGGATATGGCGGCCCAACAGGATGTTGTCAAGCACGCTCATGCCGTTGAAGAGCGCCAGGTTCTGGAAGGTGCGGGCGACCCCAAGAGCTGCGACCTTGTGCGGTGCCATGCCGGTGATGGCGCGGCCATTGAGCAAAATGCTGCCCACCTGGGGTGGAAAGAAGCCGGTGATGGCGTTGGTCATGGTTGTTTTGCCGCTGCCGTTGGGGCCGACCAAGCCAAAGATCTCGCCGCGCTCAATGCGCAGATTGACCCCGGTTAGTGCAACCAGGCCGCCGAAACGGCGCTCCAGTCCTCGACATTCGAGGACTGGTACCTGGTTGCTGGCTTGCGTCGGAGTCGATCCCTGCTCTCTGGTGCTGTTATTGGTACTGATGGTGTTGATCACTGAAGGTGCCTATGACATTTCACGGTCGACCATCTGCCTGTGCGCAATTTGCCGACTTTCTGTTTTGCATAAAAGATTATTTATTTTAAAGCCTAACATTAGTTAGGTATGAGGGGGTTTCCCTTGCTCAAGTAGGCGTGGTTCATGCTTCAGCGTGTTGCACGATGCTTCCCCGCGCGATCAGGGCGTCAATGGTGGCAGCGCCGTAGCCATGCTCCAGGAGCAGCTCACGCGTGTGCTGGCCGAAGCGCGGCGGCGCGCTGTGGGCCCGTCCCGGGGTGCGCGACAGCTTGACCGGGATACCGATGCCCGGCACCCCCTCCACCTGCACCACCATATTCCGATGCAGGGTGTGGGGATCGGTCAAAACGTCTGGAATGGCCCTGACGGCGCCGGCCGGAATGCCGGCGGCCAGCAACTCGCGGCATAGCCACTCGCCATCGACCTGCAGCAGATATGCCTCCAGCAGGGCGCGCAGCGCGTCGCGCTCACGGAATCGGTCGGCGTTGGTGGCAAAGCGTGGCTCATCGGCCATCTCGGGACGGCCGAGGAACTCGCACAGTTTCTTCCACTGTCCGTTGTTGCCGATCCCCAGGAATATCTCGCAGGTTTGGGTCGGAAACTTGTCGTAGGGCACGATGTTGGAATGCGCATTGCCGCTAAGTCTCGGCGTCTGGCCCGACTGCAACCAGTTTGCACTTTGCGGATGCAGTAGCGATATGGCCGTATCGTATAGCGTGGCCTCGACGAACTGCCCGCGCCCGGAACGCTGGCGTTCGATCACCGCCAGCAGCACGCCGATCACGGCCGACAGCCCGGTAGTGATGTCCACCACCGGCACACCGACCCGTAGTGGGCCGGTGTCGGGTGTACCGTTGACGCTCATCAAGCCGCCCAGTGCCTGCGCCACCGCGTCGTAGCCCGGTGCGCTGCCCAGCGGCCCATCGGCGCCGAAGCCGCTGACACGGCAGTGAATCAGGCGCGGGAAGCGTTCACGCAGCGTCTGTTCATAGCCGATGCCCCAGCGCTCCAGGGTGCCGATCTTGAAATTCTCAATCAGCACGTCGGCGTCCGCCAGAATTTTGAGCACAATCTCGCGCCCCTCGGGCTTGGACAGGTCGATCACAATGTCGCGCTTGTTGCGGTTCAGACCGTTGTAGTAGGCGGCGGTACCGTCGTCGGCAAAGGGCGGGCCCCAGGCGCGGGTCTCGTCGCCGGCCGGCGGCTCGACCTTGATGACGTGCGCGCCGTGGTCTGCCAGGATCTGGCCGCAGTACGGCCCGCCAAGCACGCGCGACAGGTCGATCACCTTCAGGCCGGCCAGCGCGCCGAAGACGGGGAGGGGAGAACTCGCGCTCATGGATGCCTGTCAGTACGAGCGCGGCAGGCCCATCACGTGCTCGGCGATGTGGTTGAGCACCATTTCACGGTTCAGCGGCGCGGTGCGCAGCAGGCGCACCAAGCCGTACAGATCGTACATGCCGTATTCCTTGGTGAAGCCGTTGCCGCCAAAGCACTGGATCGAGCTGTCCACGGCGTGAATGCCGGCTTCGGCGGCGGCGTACTTGGCCATGTTGGCAAATTCGCCGGCGGGTAGGCCCTGGTCGAAGGCCCAGGCGGCCTTTTGCGCCATCAGCGAAGCCATTTCGATCTCGCTGCGCGCAATTGCCAGCGGATGCTGCACGCCCTGGTAAGCGCCGATCGGCGTGTTGTTGAAAACCTTGCGGTCTTTGGCGTAGTCAACCGCCTTCTTCAGTGCAAAGCGACCGACGCCAGTGCACAGGCCCGACAGGATGATGCGCTCGGGGTTGAGTGTGTCGAACAGGATGTTGAAACCCTTGCCGACCTCACCCAGTACGTCGGCCTCGGCCAAGGCGACATCGTCGAAGAACACCTGCCACTGCGTTTCGGGCACCGGGAAGGCGACCGGAATCAGCGTCTTGCTGATGCCTTTCTTTTTCATGTCGACCATGAAGATCGTGAAGCCGTCAGTCTTCTTCTTGACGTCCGCGCGCGGTGTAGTGCGCGTCACGACCATGGCGTAGTCGGCACAGTTGGCATCGGTGATGAAGACCTTCTGGCCGTTGAGCCGGAAGCCGCCCTTGCCGTCGGGTTTGGCGATGCTGGTGATCTCGATCGAGTTGGAACCGGCGTTCGGTTCGGTGATGGCGAAGCAGAACTTGATCTCGCCGGCGCAGCCGCCCGGCAGAAAGCGGCGCTTCATGTCCTCGCTGGCGTGTTTGGCCAGCAGGCCCATGGTCATGGTCGGACCGACCACCAGGTTCAGCAGTGGAATGCCGTTGTTGGCCAATCCCTCCATGAACAGTAGCATCTCGGTCATGCCCTGACCCGCACCGCCGTAGGCCTCGGGCACCATGATGCCGAGAAAACCATCGTTGGTGATCTGCTTGTACAGCTCGGCCGGTGGTTGGTTTTTCTCGGCGTAGCCTCTCCAGTAGTTGTGGTCGAACTGCTTCGAGATACGGTCGCCGTACTCGTAGATCATCCGTTGTTCCTGGGTCAGGTTGAAATCCATGGGGGTTCCTTTCTTTACAGTTGGGCGGAGGGAAACTTGGGCGCGCGTTTCTCGCGCACCGAGGCCACGCCTTCCTTGGCATCCTCGCCCAGGAAGCACAGCATTTCCATCGCCAGCGAGCTCTCGAAGATCGGGCGCGCCACGTTCATCCAGCCGTTGAGCGAGCGCTTGGTGAAGCGGATCGCCTGCTGGCTGCCGTTGGCCAGCTTATTGGCCACCGCCATCGCCTTGTCCATCAGCTCGGCGCGCGGTACGCACAGGCTGACCAGGCCAATGCGCTCGGCTTCCTTGCCGGTGACGAAATCGGCGGTCATCAGGTAGTACTTGGCCTTGGCCATGCCGCACAGCAGTGGCCAGCAGATGGCAGCGTGGTCGCCAGCGGCCACACCGATCTTGACGTGGCCGTCGGTGACTTTGGCCTCTTCGGCCATGATGCTGATATCGGCCAGGAAAGCCACCGCCAGACCGGCACCCACGGCCACGCCATTGATGGCCGAGATGATGGGCTTGTCACAAGCCATCATGTTGTAGACCACGTCCGAAGCCTCGGTCATGGTGTTGGAAATTTCTTTCGGGTTGCCGACCATGTTGGCAACCCACTCCAGATCGCCGCCGGCCGAAAAGGCCTGATCGCCAGCGCCGGTAATGACGGCAACTTTGGTCTTGGGATCGTCGTTGACGACGCCCCAGACCTTGGTCAGCTCCCAATGCAGGCGGGCATTGGTGGCGTTCATCACCTCGGGGCGGTTGATGGTGATCAGCAGCACGCCATTGGGTTTGTTGTCGAACTTGAGGAATTGAAAGTCAGCGTAGTTCATCTTGAGGCTCCTTGAAAAAAATAGAAAATGAAAATGAAAATGAAAGGCAATGGACGGTCAGCGCAGCTCGGCGCGTCCGTTGTTCAGCACGAGGATGTCGCGTTCGACGGCGCGGGCGCGAAACGACACGACCTTGCCGTCGACCCAAAGCTCGGTGCGTATCGTCTCGCCGGGATAAACCGGTGACGAGAAGCGCACGTCAAGCGATTGCATGACGGCCGGGTCGCCGCCGCACACCTGCTTGACGACGGCCCAGCCCGCGATGCCGTACGTGGCCAGGCCGTGCAGGATGGGCCGCTTGAAGCCGGCGGCGCTTGCCACCGCGGGTTCGGCATGCAGCGGGTTGTAGTCGCCCGAGAGCCGGTAGATCAGCGCGGCGCGCGGCTGGGTGGCGAAATCGACACTGTGGTCAGCCGCGCGCGTGGGAAGTTCATGCACGGTTTTGACCGGGCCGGTCGGGCCGCCAAAGCCGCCGTCGGCGCGGCAGAATGTGGTGGAAGTCAACGTGGCCAGCAACTCGCCGCTGGCGGCGTCAGTCACCGTGCGCTCGCTGTAGATCAGCGCGCCCTTGCCCGGCCCTTTGTCGATGATCTGGCTCACCCGCGTGCGCCCGATCACCTCGCCCTCGGGTGGCACGGGGCGGTGCAGCCGCAGGCCCTGTTCGCCATGCACCAAGCGCACCCAGTCGACGCCGGTGGCCGGGTCCTTGAGCCACATGCCGGGGTAGCCCAGCACCACCGGCAGCGTGGGCAGCGCCAGCAGGTTTTTCTCGTAGACGAAGCGCAGCTCGGTCTCGTTGGTCGGGTCGGTGCCCAAGCCGACGCCGAGCGCATAGAGCATGGTGCCCTGCTTCGTGTAGCGATGGTGCACGTCCTCGAACGGCCAGGCCATCAGTTGGTCGTAATTGATTGCCATGGTGTTGCGCAGCTTTAGACCGGGTCCCAGGAGAACACGATGTTCGAACTCTCCAGCGGATAGAAGTTCTGCTTCATCGCGGGCAGCACGCGCTCGGCGATGGTCTCGGGCGTCCAACCTTCGCTGGTGTGCATGCCGCGGATCGGGCGCGACTGGCTCATGAGGAAAATCTCGTTGCCGCGCACGGCGAAGATCTGGGCCGTGACGTCGGCCGCGGCATCGCTGGCCAGGAAGGTGGCCATCGGCGCAATCTGTTCGGTGCCGAGTTTTTTCAGTTTTTCCACGCGCGCCTGCTGCTCGGGGGTGTCGGTCGGGATCGCGCCGATCATGCGGCTCCAGGCGAACGGCGAGATGCAGTTGGAGCGCACGTTGTAGCGCTGCATGTCGCCGGCGATGTGGCGTGACATGGCCACGACGCCCAGCTTGGCGGCGGCGTAGTTGGCCTGGCCCAGGTTGCCGATCAGACCCGAGGTGGAGGTCATGTGCACGTAGGCGCCCGATTTTTGTGTCTTGAAATGCGGGGCAGCCGCGCGCGAGGTGAAGAAGCTGCCGTTGAGGTGCACGTCGATGACGGCGCTCCACTCCTCGGGCGACATGTTAAAGAACAGCCGGTCGCGCAGAATGCCGGCATTGTTGACGACGATGTCGATGCGGCCGAAGGTGTCGGCCGCGCACTCGATGATGCGGTTGGCCGTGGGCCAGGTCGAGACGCTGTCGGTGCTGAGAACGGCCTGGCCGCCAGCAGCCTTGATCTCGTTGACCACCTGCTGGCCGGGGCTGGCGTCGCTGCCTTCGCCGCCGACCGAGGCGCCGATGTCGTTGACCACCACCTTGGCGCCTTGCGCCGCCATCATCAGTGCGATGTCGCGGCCGATGCCCCGGCCTGCGCCGGTGACCACGGCCACCTTGTCTTGCAGCATGATGCCTTTGTTCATGAATGACTCCTGTTAGTTAAGTAAAAAAATCAGACGGTGGCGGCCGTGCCCAGCAGGGCCGTCACCTGGCTTGAGAGAACGCCGCCGTTGCCATGACACAGGGCGATCTCCGCGCCCGGCACCTGGCGTTCCCCGGCCTCTGCGCGCAGTTGCTGCACCGCCTCGATCAGCAGGAACATGCCGTACATGCCGGGGTGGCAGCACGACAGGCCACCACCATTGGTATTGACCGGCAACACGCCGCCCGGCGCGATGCGCCCGTTGCGCACAAAAGCGCCGCCTTCGCCCTTGGCGCAAAAGCCCAGGTCTTCGAGGAACAGCAGCGTGTTGATGGTGAAGGCGTCGTACAGTTCCAGCACGTCCACGTCCTTCGGTGCCAGTCCGGCCATGGCGAAGGCGCGCGGCCCCGACTCGGCGGCGGCGGTCACGGTCAGGTCGGGCATGGAGCCGATCTGGCGGTGCCAGGTGGCCGCGGCCGCGCCCAGCACGTAGACCGGCGGTTTGGGAAAGTCTTTCGCCCGATCGCTGCGCACCAGCACCAGGGCGCCGCCGCCGTCGGTGACCAGGCAGCAATCGAGTACCGAGAGCGGGTCGCTCACCAGACGCGAAGCCAGCACCTGCTCGATGCTGAGCGGATCGCGTGCGTAGGCCAGCGGATTGAGTTGCGCCCACTGGCGCGCCGCCACCGCGATGTGCGCCAGGTCTTCGCGCGTGGTGCCGTACTGGTGCATGTGGCGCGCTGCCGCCAGGGCGTAGCTGGAGATCGGGTAGCGCGGCTCGTAGGGCGCTTCGTACAAGGGCGTTTCGGCCATCGACTTGAGCTTGCCAAAGCCGGAGCCCTGGTTGCTGCCGTAGCAGATCAGCGCCACTTCGCACTGGCCGGTGTGCAGGGCCATGGCCGCAGTGAGCAGGTGGCCGACGTAGGACGAGCCACCTACCATGGTGGCTTCGCAGAACTGGGGGTGGATGCCCAGGTATTCCGCCACCGACAGGCCGGCCAGGAAGTGATAGGACGAGCCGGTGAACAGGCCATCGACATCGGACAGCTTCAGGCCGGCGTCGGCCAGCGCGCCATGCACCGCTTCGCTCAGGATTTCGAGCGCGCTGCGTCCCGGCGCCATGGGTACGCCGCCCAGGCTGGCGCCGACGATGGCGGCCACGCCGCGCAATGGAGAGGTGACGCTCATGGTGTGGACCCCTCGGGCATGAAGACCAGCAGCTTGCCTTTGGCTGGATCGTCGATCACGCGCGCCTGTACGCGCATGCCGATGCGCACCTGGTCGGGTGCAATGCCGTCGATGCGCGACATCAGCCGCGGCCCTTCGGCCAGGTCCACCAGCGCGACGTTGTAGTCGCCACCGGCTTGCGGCTTGCGGCGCACCGTGGTGCTGGAATAGACGCTACCGGCCCCGCTGGGCGCCACCCATTCGAGCTGGGCCGAGCCGCAATGGGTACACAGCGCGCGCGGGTAAAACACATGCTGACCGCAGGCGCTGCAATGCTGAATCTGAAAGCGACCCTGCGCCAGCGCCTGCGCAAACTGCGCGTCCGGGCCGGGGCCGTCAAAGACCGGATAGCCTGATGCGCTCATGACGGCAACTTCAGCACGCTGGCGGCCAGGATGTTGCGCTGCACTTCGTTGCTGCCGCCATAGATGGTGGCCGGGCGCGCGTTGTAGAAGGTGGTCAGTGCATCGGTCTTGCCGCCGGGCAGGGCGATGGGGCCGGGCAGGGCGCCGCTGGCGCCGACCACGTCCACCAGCAGGTCGGCCAGGCGCGAATAGGTTTCGGTGGCGAACAGCTTGAGCATGGAGACATCGGGGCCGAGCGTTTCGCCGCGTTTGACCTGCTCGATGAATCGGCCATAGAGCGCGCCCAGGTCGGCCACGTCCAGCGCCAGTTTGGTGTAGCGGTCGACAAAACCGGTGTCTTCGAACAGGTCGAGCCGCTGCGCCGCTTCCTGCACGCGCGCCAGCGCGTACTGGCTTTGCTTGGGGCTGCCCAGGAAGATGCGCTCAAAGCCGAGCAGCGCCTTGGCGATGGTCCAGCCCTTGTTGAGTTCGCCGACGATGCTGGTGCGCGGCACGCGCACGTTTTCCAGGAAGACCTCGCAGAAGTCTTCGCTGCCCGCGATGTTGCGGATGGGGCGCACCGTGATGCCCGGCGTTTTCATGTCGGCCAGCAGGAAGCTGATGCCCTCCTGCTTCTTGGCTGATTTGTCGGTACGCACCAGCAGGAAGATGTGGGTGGCGTCCTGCGCCAGCGTGGTCCAGGTCTTTTGTCCGTTGACGATGAAGTCGTCGCCGTCGACCGCCGCTTCGGTGCGCAGGCTGGCCAGGTCGGAGCCGGAGTTGGGCTCGGAGTAGCCCTGGCACCAGATGTGTTCGCCCGCGATGATCTTGGGCAAATAGTAGGCGCGTTGCGCCTCGTTGCCGTGGTTGATCAGCAGCGGGCCGACCATGGTGATGCCCATGTCGGGCGCGCGCGCCACGCCCCAGCGCTCCTGCTCTTCGATGAAGATGATGAGTTTCTCGGGCGAAAGTCCCATGCCGCCGTACTGCGTGGGCCAGCTCGGCGCAACCCAGCCTTTTTCCGAAAGCTTCAGGTACCACGGTCCGATTTCGGACCAGCGCAGGCGCCGCTGCGGGTAGCGCCATTCGCTGGGGAAATGTTTTTCAAAAAATTCGCGCAGGGTAGCGCGAAAGCTGGCGTTGTCGAGCGCATTCCAGTCGGTGGTGGCGGCGGCGGTTGTGTTCATGCGTGTTCCTGCTCGGTGGCGTTTTGGGTGAGGTCGGCGTAGCGGCGGCGCTGCTGGGTGCCGTTGCCCAGCCAGGCGGCCAGCACCAGGGCGCGCTGCAGGTACAGGCCGAGGTCGTACTCGTCGGTGACGCCGATGGCGCCGTGCAGTTGCACCGCTTCGCGCGCCACTTGCAAGCCGGCGTCCGACGCGCGCGACTTGACGCGGCTGGCCAGGGCCGAGCGCGCGCTGGCATCGCTGTCCGGGTCATCGAGCAGGGCCAGGGCCTGCGTCACGATGCTGGCGGTCAGCTCCTGCTGGAGCAGCAGGTCGACGGCGCGATGCTGCAGTGACTGGAAGGTGCCAATCGGTTTGCCAAACTGGACGCGCGTGCGCAGGTAGTCCAGCGTCATGGACAGCATGCCGCGCACCAAGGCCAGCAGTTCGACGCTGCTGAGGATCAGGGTTTCATCGTAGGCGCGGGTCAGGGCGGCCACGGCGGCGGGCCCTTCGGCCAGCAGGAGGCTGGCGGGCAGGCGAACGTTGTTGAGATCAAGCTGGGCGGCATAGCTGCCGTCGGCCAGCAACTGGCTGCTCACGGTGAGGCCGGCCGTGTCGGCGGGCACCCACACCAGGGCCAGGCCGCTCGGCCCCGTGGCGCTGACGATGTAGCCGTCGGCGCCGGCGCCGGGGCGCACATGGCGCTTGCTGCCATTCAGCAGCAGGGCATCGGCCTGGCGCTCCAGCCGGGTGGCCGCCTGATCCGTCCGGTCTTTGGCGCCGGTGACGTCTTCCTGCCAAGCCACGGCGGGCAGGGTGCGGCCTTCGGCCACCTCGGTGAGCAGGCGCGTTGATAGCTCGGTGACGCCCGCATGGGCCAGCAGGCGGCCGGCGAAGACCAGCACCGGCACCACGGGTTCGGGCGCAACCTGAGAGGCGAGCGCGGCGACCACCTCGGCCATTTCGGTGAAGCCCTGCTCAAAGCCGCCCATGGTTTCGGGCACCAGCAGTCCGGTCCAGCCTTGCTCGGCCAGGGCGGTCCAGAAGCGGCGCTCGAAGCCCGGCGTCTGCTGGCGCAGGGTGCGGGCGCGGTTGAGTGGCGATTCCTTGGTGGCGAAACTCAGTGCGCTCTCGCGCAGCATGTTCAGCTGTTCAGTGCGTTCGCTGTCGGGGGTCATGGTCATGATGGGGTGGGTGCTGTCATGGGTTGAAAGAAAATTCTGCCTGCTGCAGCGGGGAAAGAGGGGGAGTCAGCGGCAGGCAGCGGAAAGAAAGAACGAGTGTCCATCGGTCAATAGGATTTGGGCAGCCCCAGCACCTTCTCGGCAATAAAGCACAGGATGAGTTGCGGGCTGATCGGTGCAACGCGCGGGATCATCATTTCGCGCAGGTAACGCTCGACGTGGTATTCCTTGGCGTAGCCATAGCCACCCAGCGTCGCCATGGCGCGCTGGCAGGCGTTGAAACCGGCCTCGGCCGCCATGTATTTGGCGGCATTGGCATCGGCACCGCAGGGCAGGCCGTTGTCGTATTTCCAGGCCGCGCGCATCGTCATCATCTCGGCGGCCTCCAGCTCCATCCACGATTGCGCCAGCGGATGCTGGATAGCCTGGTTTTGCCCGATGGGGCGGTCAAACACCACGCGCTCGCCGGCGTACTTGATGGCCACCTCCAGCGCCTTGCGGCCCAGGCCGATCGCTTCACCCGCGATCAGCACCCGCTCCGGGTTCATGCCATGCAGGATGTATTCGAAGCCGCGGCCCTCTTCGCCGATGCGGTCCTCCAGTGGCACCGGCAGGCCGTCGATGAAGAGTTCGTTCGAGTCGACTGCCTTGCGCCCCATCTTCTCGATTTCGCGCACCTGCACAAAACGGCGGTCGAGGTCGGTGTAGAACAGGCTCAGGCCGAAGGTCGGTTTCTTGCAGTCCTCGATCGGCGTGGTGCGCGCCAGAATCAGCATCTTCTCGGCGACCTGGGCGGTCGAGATCCAGACCTTCTGGCCGGACAGCACATAGTGGTCGCCGACCCGGTCGGCGCGGGTTTTCAAGTGGGTGGTGTTCAGGCCGGTGTTGGGCTCGGTGACGGCGAAGCAGGCCTTTTCCTTGCCCTGGATCAGCGGCGGCAGCATGCGGTGTTTCTGCTCCTCGTTGCCGAAAACGGCCACCGGCTGCAGGCCGAAAATGTTCATGTGCACCGCCGATGCGCCCGACAGACCGGCGCCCGACTGCGAGATGGCCTGCATCATTACGGCGGCTTCGGTGATGCCCAGTCCGCCGCCGCCATATTCCTGCGGCAGGCAAACGCCCAGCCAGCCGCCGTCGGCCAGGGCGCGGTGCAGCTCATGCGGAAAGCCGCCGACCTTGTCGCGTTCGAGCCAGTAGCTGTCGTCAAAGCGGGCGCAGATTTTGCCGATGGCTTCGCGGATGGTTTCGTGTTCTGGGTTGGGTGTGAAATTCATGGATGAGACCGCTGTTCAACGCCCGCTGAAACGTGGGGCGCGCTTTTCCAGAAAGGCCTGCACGCCTTCGCTTGCATCACTACTTCGGGCACGAGTTTCAATCAGAGACTTCTCGAGCGCCATTTGCTCGTGCAGGTTGCGTCGCGCGGCGCCTTCGCACAGTTGCTTGATGCCAGCCATCGAGGCGGTGGGCGCACGGGCCAGTCGTTCGCACAGGGCTTGGGCGCGAGCGCCCAACTCGGCGTCAGGCACGACTTCGTCCACCAAGCCGAAGTCGAGGCATTGGCGAGCGTCGATGGGGTCACTGAGCATGAGAAGCTGGCGCGCGCGCAGCGAGCCGATGCGTCGGGTGATGAAGTGGGATGCGCCCATGTCAGGGGACAAGCCGATGGCTGCGTACCCTGTGCGTAGCTTCATTGATGCTGCCGCCAGAGCGAAGTCGCCGCAAAGTGCCCAGCCGATGCCGTCACCGCCGACCGGGCCGTTGATGGCTGTCACCACCGGCACCGGCAGTTCAGACAGTCGCAGTAGAGCCGGGTGCGCGATGCCCACGAGCTCGTCAATATAGGCGTCGAGCGTTCCAGCGTGTTGGCGCATCTCGGCGATATCCCCGCCGGCGCAGAATATCGTTCCGCTGCCGGTCAGCAATACGACCCGCGGCTTTGCTGCGGCAATCTCGGCAACTGCGCGGGCCAGAGCAGCAGTGGACGCGAGTGAGATCGTGTGAGGGCCGTCGTTGCGGTCGAGCACGATCCGGCCAATGTCCCCGGCCACACTCCAACGTACGTTGTCGGCAGTTTGTTCTTCCATCAGTTGCTCTTAGGTGATCGCCAGACCGAGGCGTGTGCCCTGGTCAATGGCGCGCAAGGCGTCGAGTTCGGTGGCGAACTCGGCGCCGCCGATCACATCGGGCGTGAGGCCGAGCGCGCGCAGTTCGGCAACCAATGCGTTCTCGCTGTCCTGGCCGGCGCACAGGACGATGGTGTCCACGACCAGCGTTTGCGGCACGCCGTTGACGCTCAGGTGCAGGCCGACGTCGTCGATGCGTTCATAGGTACAGCCCGAGAGCGTGCGCAGGCCGCGCCGCGCCAGCTCGGCCTTGAGCGCCCAGCCGGTGGTCATGCCCAGGCTGCGTCCGGGTTTTTCCGGCTTACGTTGCAACAGGGTGACTTCGCGTGGCGAGCTGACCGGCTGCATCGGTTTCAGGCCGCCAGCGGCTGAGGGCGAGGTGTCAACACCCCATTCGGCCTGAAACTGCGCGACCGTTTGCGGCAGGGTGTCATCCGCATGTGCTTCGTGCAGCAGGAAGGCGGCCACGTCGAAACCGATGCCGCCAGCTCCGATCACCGCGACCCGGCGGCCTGCCTGCACCCGGCCCGACAGCAGGTCGGCATAGCTCACCACCTTGGGGTGGCTGATGCCCGCAATGTCGGGCAGACGCGGGCGCACCCCGGTGGCGACCACGATGCGGTCGTATTGGCCGCCAGCCAGAGAGGGTGCATCCGTCCGGGTGTTGAGTTTGAGCATCACGCCGTGCCGCGCCACGCCCTGCTTGAAGTAGCGCAGCAGTTCGTTGAACTCCTGCTTGCCCGGCACGGCTCGGGCCAGGTTCAACTGGCCGCCGATCTCGGACCCGGCTTCAAACAGGGTGACCGTATGGCCGCGTTCGGCCGCGGTCAGTGCGCAGGCCAGCCCGGCCGCGCCGGCGCCGATCACCGCCACCTTGCGCGGCACGGCCCGTGGCGGCAATAGCGAAAACTCCAGCTCGCGCCCGGCGCGTGGATTGACCAGGCAGGTGGCGGGCCGCTCGGCGAAGATGTAGTCGAGACAGGCCTGATTGCAGGCGATGCAGGTGTTGATTTCATCGGCGCGACCCTGCGCCGCCTTGCGCACGAAGTCGGCGTCGGCCAGGAAGGGGCGCGCCATCGACACCATGTCGGCGTCACCGCTGGCCAGGATTTCTTCGGCCAGATCGGGCGTGTTGATCCGGTTGGAGACGATGACCGGGATGGTGACCGCCTTTTTGACGCGGGCCGCGGCGAAGCGCCAGGCGGCGCGCGGCACCACGTAGGCAATGGTCGGGATCCGTGCTTCGTGCCAGCCGATGCCGGTGTTGAGGATGTCGGCGCCTGCGGCCTGCACTGCCTGGGCGAGCTGGGCGATTTCATCGGCCGTGGCGCCGCCTTCGACCAGATCGAGGGCCGAAACCCGGTACATCAGCAGAAACTGCGGACCCAGGCGTTCGCGCGTGCGCCGCACGATCTCCACCGGCAGGCGATGGCGATTTTCCAGGCTGCCGCCGAATTCGTCGCGGCGGTTGTTGGTGCGTGTGATGGTGAACTGGTTGAGCAGGTAGCCCTCCGAGCCCATGATCTCCACGCCATCGAAGCCGGCGCGCTGCGCGAGTTCGGCGCAACGCACATAGTCCTCAATCGTTTGCCAGACTTCGGCTGTGCTCAAGGCGCGTGGCGCGCGCGGGTTGATCGGAGAAGGGATGTCGGAGGCGCCCACCGGTCTGGCGACTTTTGCGTAGCGGCCGGTGTGCAGGACTTGCAGAATGATCTTGCCGCCTTCGGCGTGCACCGCCTGCGGAATTGGTTTGAGTCCATCGGCCTGCTCCGGCGTGACGAGTAGGGGACCAGTTTCATCCAGCAGGCCATCCTGGCAGGGCGCATAGCCGCCCGTGACGATCAGGCCGACGCCACCGCGCGCCCGCTCGGCATAGAACAGGGAGAGCCGGTCGATGGGGCGGTCCAGCGACTCCAGTCGCGTGTGCATGGAGCCCATCAGAGTCCGGTTCCGAAGGGTGTGCGCGCCGACCTTGAAGGGGGGCAGCAGTGTTGGAAAAAAAACCGTGGCTTCGGTGTACATTGAGAAAATCTCCTGGAAAATTCTAACTAACACCTGTTCCAGGATGTATTATATGCTGTCGGCCAGCTATGCAAATGGTGATCACCTGAAATTCTTCGTCCGGATTGGCGGTGTGATGCAAGCGGCGATTTCGGCAACATTCAACCAAAAGAGGTACTAATCATGATTTTCGACGACGATCAAATTGCGCTGCGTGATGTGGCGCGCCGTTTTGCCCGCGAAAAGCTCAGGCCCGATTACCAGAAGCGCGAGTCGCAGCCCGGGCTCGACCGGGCGCTCCTTAAGGAGATGGGCTCGCTCGGACTGATCGGTGTCAACCTGCCGGAGGAGTATGGCGGGCTCGGCCAGTCCCACCTGACGGCGGGAATCATCAGCGAGGAGATCGCCTATGGCGATGTAAACGTCGCTTTGGTGCAATTGGTAGGCTCATTGTTGGGGCTCCTTATTCACCGCTACGCCAAACCTGAACTGGCGCGCCACTGGGTGAGTCGGATCGTGGCGGGTGAGGCCATCATCGGCCTGGGTTTGACTGAGCCGCGTGGTGGCTCGGACGCGGCCAATCTGCAAGTCAAGGCCCGCCGTGTCGGCAACGAGTACATCCTGTCGGGCGAGAAGACCTCGATCAGCTTCTCCAAAACGGCTGATGCGCTCATCGTTTTTGCGCGCACCGGCAAGCCCGAGGATGGTGCGCGCGGTGTCAGTTCCTTCCTGGTGCCGATGGATTTGCCAGGCATCCAGACCACATGCTTTGACGACCTGGGCTACAAAATCAACGGCCGCGGCTCGGTGTTCTTCGATGACGTGCGCATTCCGGCCGAGAACCTGATGGGCGAAGAAAACAAGGGCTTCATGCAGGTGATGGTGGGCTTTGACTTCAGCCGCATTCTGATTGGGTTGATGGCGGCAGGCACGGCGCAGGCCTCGATCGACGAAACCTGGGAATACATGAAGGAGCGCCAGGCGATGGGCGTGCCAATTGTGCAGTACCAGGGTGTGAGCTTTCCGATTGTCGAATATGAGACCCTGATTTCCGCCTGCCGCCAGCTCTGCTACCACGGCCTGACTTTGATCGACGCAGGCCTGCCGCACACCGCGGAATCGGCCATGGTCAAGTGGATGGGGCCGAGGACGGCTGTCGACGCGATCCACCAGTGCATCCTGACGCTTGGCCACTACGGTTATTCCAAGGATACGCCGCACCAGCAGCGTCTGCGCGACGTGATAGGGCTGGAGATCGGCGACGGTACGGCGACGGTGATGAAGCTCATCATCGCACGTGAGCGTGCTGGTCGCATAGCGGTGCAGTACGCGACGGAGAACCGCAAGTGAGCACGGCGTCACCCGTTATTGTCAGCCGCGTCGGGGCGATGGATGTGATCAAACTGGATTGGCCCGACAAGTTTAGTGACGCAATTTTGCAATTGGCGTTCACCTCAGTTTTTGTTGCAACATTCAACCAAAAGAGGTACTAATTGTCGCATCCCGGATGATTGTATAGACGAAAATCGCTATCCGCTGTTCATGGCACGCGCCGTGATGACAGAGCTGATGGCGAGTTTGCAAGCATCCGGGAGAGCTCAGACATGATGATCGCACTACACAAGAACGCCCGC
>CAUJJS010000207.1 GCA_963205415.1 Pseudomonadota bacterium | reverse complement strand
GTGTTCTCGGCATAGGGCAGTTTGAAAACAGTACGACAGAAGTCGAGAACGTCGCGAATGCGCAGCAAGCGAGCGTTGTCAGCCCCGGCCCAGGTGTCGCGACCTGGTTTCAGGTCGAGCAAAGCAAGCAGGGTGAGCGCGGAACGATCATTCTGCTGGGCGCGCGGCATCCCCAGCGCAGTGAGAATGGTAGTAGCGTCTTGAAGCAGCTTCGCCTTCTTCAAAGAATCGCCTCTACCTTCTTGTCGAGTTCCAGTTGTTCGGCTGCCGTGTTCTTGATGTACCAGGCGCCCAGCTTTTCAAGGACTGCAATTGGTGGATACGGCATCTGCCGAAGGTCCGTTGCGTTGACCTGCGTGTGTCCATTGAACCGACGAAAATGCTCATCGACCGCGGTGGAGTTGAGCCAAGCCGCAAGCCCATAGGCGACCGCTTCGGGAAGTCCGTGGCGGCCAATATGAAATACGTTCAGGTGATTTTCGAAACCAACGTGTGCGGAGTCGAAGTCGTCCTGCTCGACAATGGACGCCACCATGCGTCGGCGTTCTTCTTTCGATGAGAAACGGCGCACAACGACATAGCGACCTGCGGGATAGAGCCAGCGCGCGGTGTCTTCATTCAGCTGAATGGCATTGGACTTCTTGAAGTCCCGCAGCGGCCATGAAAGTCGCGCGCTCGTGAAATGAGCGGGATACAAAAGCGGGACGCTTCCGGGCCCGGGATCTTTCAGCAAATGCTCGCGCATGCGGAAGTCAACCACTGGACCTGTAGAAACCGCAAGTCCCAAGGCAGACAAGCTCTGGTTGGCGACGGTTGAAATCTCAACTGCGCTTTGCGCCTCACCACTTGGAATGTGAATGAAGCGCTGCGCGTCATCGGGTTTGACGATTGTATCGAAGGGATAGGATGCCTCGGCGAAGTCGGTGAATGTGTCGTCGCTTGAGGTGGTCACGCGCACATTGCCTTGTACGGCCGAACGCACGAGATGGATGATGACGTTTTCCTGCAGGACACCCTCTTCCTTGAAGGCTCGATTGCGGCACGCGAACAAATGCACTGCGCGCAACGCGGCGCGCCTGAAGAGGTACTCGCGAAACGATAGATAGTAAGGCCCATTGCAGAAGCTGCGCGGCAATATCGCGACCAGCTCGCCATCGGGCGCGAGCATGTCGAGGGCAACAGCAACAAAGGCGGTGTACAGATTGACCGTCTCGATACCGGCGCCGCGCAGCAACAATCGATGTCCGGATGTGGTCGAAATCTTCTTGTATGGCGGATTGAGAATCGCATGGGTGAAGTCACGACGTGGCCCCGCAAAGAGCGCACGTGTCGCACTTTCGATGAAGTCCTCGGCATACACCCGGGCATCGAACTTCATGCCTGCGGCAGCGGCGGCTTCCTCGTAGCCCCGCAGGGTGCTTGCCAGACCTTCGTGCATGACTGGGTCAATTTCCCAAGCGCCAACCGCAACTGCTGCCGGAGCGGAAGTCAGGCAGCGGTCAAGAAACGCGCTCGTGAGAGAGCCTACGCCGGCACCCGCGTCGAGAAGTCGAACCGTGCGACCAGCGACATCAGCAAACATCCCAGCCATGAAGCGTGCCGTACTCGCAGGAGTCATGAACTGCCCGAGTGCCGCCTTTCGACTTGGATCGAGCTTGCGCGACGTATCGCGACGACGTACGTCGACGTGGTCGAGTTGAGCTATCGCGGTAGACGGTACAGCCACAATGGTTCCATCGTATTTCGTGAGCCTGGAGTCCGAGGGGTGTAGCTGCCTGCGGATGCGAAGCGGATTGCTCATGAGCAGCAACGATGATCAAGCCGAACACCCGGATGCTGAATTAGCGCACGGAAGACTGCAAGGCCTCTCGCGATTTGAAGTGGCCCCTGTCAGCGACCGCCCCAATGGCGCCATTTGAGGATCGGCATAAAGGCGCCACGCCAAGATCGCCGTAATGGCGCCACGTCAAGATCGCCGTAATGGCGCCACGTCAGGATCGCCGTAATGGCGCCACCTGAGGATCGGCACATAGGTGCCAGGGTGGGCTAAGCAGGGCTCGAACTCCACGGCCGTACGCTTCCGGATTTTTCCGGAGGTGCACGGTGAGCAGACGGAGATTCGAGATGTTCCAGTATCGACAGGTTCTGGTGCGGTTGCGCCAGGGCGATTCTGACCGCGACATTGCGCGGTCGCGGTTGATGGGCCGCAAGACGGTGCGCAAGTTGCGTGTGTTGGCTGAGCCTTTGGGGTGGCTGGACCCGGCACAGCCGTTGCCGGACGACGCGACGCTGGCGTCGGCGCTGACGCCGGCGCGCGCGGCAGCGAGCACGGCCTCTTCCCTGGTGCCGTTCGCGTCCTTGATCCGCGATTGGTCGGCGCAGGGCCTGCAGGGCACGACGATGCACGCGGTGCTCTGCCGCAACCACGGCTACACGGGCAGCTACTCGGCGATGCGGCGCTTCCTGCAGCAGTTGGCTGCCGCGCAACCGCAGGTGTGCACGACGATGCGCCTGGACTTCGATCCGGCCGAGGCCGCGCAGGTCGACTTTGGCGCCGGACCGACGATCACCGACGTGCACACCGGCGAAGTGTTCAAGACCTGGGTGCTCGTGATGACGCTGTGCTGGTCACGCCATCAGTACGCCGAGGTCGTGCGCGACCAGACGATCGCCACCTGGCTCGGCTGCCATCGCCGCGCGTTTGCATGGTTCGGCGGCGTGCCCGGCCGGATCATCATCGACAACCCGAAGTGTGCGATCACGCGCGCCTGCATCACCGACCCAGCCGTGCAGCGCGCTTACGCCGAGTGCGCCGAAGGCTATGGCTTCAAGATCAGCCCGTGTCCACCGCGCGATCCGCAGAAGAAGGGCATCGTCGAGTCCGGCGTGAAGTACGTCAAACGCAACTTCCTGCCGCTGCGCGAGTTCCGCGACCTCGCCGACGCGAACCGCCAGTTGCAGGAGTGGGTGCTCGGCACCGCCGGTACCCGCAGCCACGGCACCACCCGCGAACAGCCGCTGGCGCGCTTCGCGACCGAGCGCAGCCTGTTGATCGCGCTGCCGGCGCATCCGCCGGAGATCGCAACCTGGGCCAAAGTGACGGTACATCGCGACGCACACGTCCAGTTCGAGCGCACGCTGTATTCGGTGCCGTTCCGCTTGATGGGCCAGCCGTTGTGGCTGCGCGCCACGGATCAGACGATCCAGATCTACCATGAACAGGAACGCGTCGCCACGCATGTGCGCACCTCATCGCACCGCCGTTCGACCGTGCGCGACCACTTGCCGCCGGATGCCCTGGCGTGGGCCATGGCCGATCCACAGCATTGCCTGCGCGAGAGCGAGCGCATCGGCCCGCACTGTCATGCGCTCATCCAGCGCCTGTTCGCCGATCGGGTGCTTGATCACCTGCGCGCCGCGCAAGGCGTGATCCGGCTGGAGAAGCAGCATGGCGCGGCACGACTGGAAGCCGCCTGCGGTCGCGCGCTGGCCTTTGACGATCCGCGCTATCGCACCGTCAAGACCATTCTTGCCAAAGGTCTCGATCAAACCAGTGTCAACGACAGCTTCGACCGCCTCGCCGACACCTATACCCGCGGCGGCCGTTTCAGCCGCCGCCCTTGCACCCTGCACTGAAGGAGTACCGATGAACCCGATCCCCGCACTCTCGCCGCAGCTCAAGCAGCTGCGCCTATCCGGCATCCTCGACTCGCTCGATGCCCGCAACCGCCAAGCCATCGACAGCCAGCTCGCCTACACCGAGTTCCTGGCCCTGCTCATCCAGGACGAAGTCGCGCGGCGCGAACAGCGCAAACTCGCCACGCGCCTGCGGCGCGCGGCCTTCCGCGCCGAGAAGACCCTCGAAGGCTTCGACTTCGATCGGCTGCCCACGCTCAACCGCGCGCTCGTGCACGATCTGGCCACCGGCCGGTATCTGCAGGAAAAGGCACCGGTCCTCATCGTCGGTCCCTGCGGCACCGGCAAGAGTCATCTCGCGCAGGCCCTCGGCCACGCCGCGGCGCGCCAGGGCTTCGACGTCCTGTTCACGACCCAAGCTCAGCTCACCGGCACCTTGCATGCCGCGCGTGCCGTCGGCACCTTCGAACGCAAACTCCAGCAACTGGCGCGCATCGACCTGCTGATCATCGATGACCTTGGCCTCAAACCGTTGCGTGCACCGCATGACGAGGACCTGCACGAACTGATCGGCGAACGCTACGAGCGCGCCAGCACGATCATCACCAGCAACCTCGACATCGACGAATGGCCCGACATCTTCCCAGGCAACCGTGTCATCGGCTTGGCAACCATTGATCGCCTGCGCCATGGCGCCTATCGACTCGTCCTCGACGGCGATTCCTACCGCACCCCGCGCGACCCCGAAAAACACCCCAAATCAGCGGTTGCAAAACATCCCAAAAACCCCGCATCCTGAGACCCCGTTCGAGCTCCGTTTCAGCCACCCAAAAGTGGCGCCATTACGGCGATCTTCGGTGGCGCCTTTGGGGCGGTCGGTGACACGCGATTTGAAGTGGCCCCTCGTCATGCCGGTTCGAAACGCCGGAACTGGATGGCTTCGGACAGGTGATTGCGTTCGATGCGCGGGCTTGCGGCCAGATCGGCAATGCTGCGTGCCACCCGCAACACGCGATGGAAGGCGCGCGCCGACAAGCCCAGGCGCTCGACC
>CAUJJS010000206.1 GCA_963205415.1 Pseudomonadota bacterium | reverse complement strand
ATCGACGCTGGTGGTCGAGGCTGCGCCCCCCAAACCCGCCTGCACGCTGATCGCGCCGGTGTAACAAAACAGGTTCAATACCCGCTGCCGCGAGCTGTCCTGCGCCAAGCGCCGGCGCAGTGGGCGATGATCCAGAAACAGACCGGTATCGAGATAATCGAACAGGTTGACACGCAGCGTCGCCGCACCCTCGCGCACCTGCAGAAACTGCCCGCGCGCATCGAAGCGCCCGTACTTGCTACCGCCCTTGCCGCGTTGGCGGGTCTTGATCGCCACCCGCGCACGCGGCAACTCGAACACGTCCAACGCGGCCTGCACCAAATCGTTGAGGCGTGTCCGCGTGGTGGCCTCGGGAATGGACGCTGGCGCCTGATATTCCTGCACGTGCAACCACGTTTGCGCTTGGGTCGATGGCGTTTCTTCCGGCACCCCGCAATACACATCGATGGCCGCCGCATACTCAGGCAAGTCCGCATCGTAAACACGAAAACAGCTCACACCTTCGCGGTCACGCCATTTCTTCAGCGTGCGGAGGTTCTTGCGCAAACGGTTGGCCACCATCTGCGCCCCCTCCGACAGCGCGCGCGGTTCGACACGGCGCTCGGTCGGCGGATCGATGCGTTCGATCCGCAGCAGTTCGCACGCCAGTGCGCCGTTGTGCAGGGCGTAGCGTTTTTCCGGACGCAAACCGATGGTACGGGAAAGCTCGGCATCGCCACTCAGGATCGCGGCCTGCCAGCCTTGAAATGCGCGTTTGAGCGTGGCGCCCAAGGCGCGATACAGCGCCGCATCAGCCGCCAAACGCTCATCGTAGGGTGGATTGCACACCACCAGACCGGGCCGCGCTTCCTTGGGTGCCGCAAGCGAGGCGACGTCGCACACCTGCACCTGAATCACGCCGGCAAGACCGGCACGGGCGATGTTTTCGCGGCTGATGGAGACCGCTTCCGGATCGTGGTCGTAGCCGAAAAATCGAGGGGTGAGCTGCGCGCGGCCTTGGCGCGAGCGCGCATCGGCTTCGCTCACCAAGCGATTCCAGAGTGCCGCATCGTGCCCGCGCCAACCCAGAAACCCGAAATACGCCCGTCCCAAACCTGGTGCCACGTCGGCGACCATGCGCGCGGCTTCGATCAGGAAGGTGCCCGATCCACACATGGGATCGACCAATGCGCCCTGAGCCTTAGCGATTTCGGCCCAAGCACCGCGCAACAGCACCGCACAGGCGAGGGTTTCCTTCAAGGGCGCAGCCACCTGCGCCACGCGCCAACCACGACGATGCAAGGCCTCACCGGCCAGATCGATGAACACCGTGGCGACGTTGCGGCGCAGGCTCAGACTGACGCGCGCATCGGGTCGATTCACTGCCACCGAGGGCCGCACGCCGAAGCGTTCGCGGAACTGATCGACGATGGCATCTTTGACCTTCTGCTCGGCGTAACGCGCGTGGGTCAGATGCGAGGCGTGGAGGTTGGCATCCACGGCGAGCGTGCCCTGCTCGCCCAGGTGCTGCGACCAGTCGATCGCCTGCACGCCGGCATAGAGCGCGCCTTCGTCCAAGGCGTCGAACTGCGTCAAACGCAGCAACACGCGACTGGCCAGACGCGACCATAGACAGGCGCGATAAGCCACTTCCAAATCACCGGAAAAATGCACCCCGGCCAGCGCCTCATGCGCATCGCTGGCGCCCAAGCCGATCAGTTCTTCGACCAACAGGTATTCCAGCCCCTTGGCGCAGGGTGCGAAAAACTGCTGGGCCGCAGCGTTCATGCCAAGGCTCCAAGAAACTGCGCAAAATCGGCTTTGATGTCCTCGATATGGCGCTCCAATCGATGACCATCATTGAGCAAGCGCAGGTCCGCCGCTCGCGTTGCACACCAATCAACGACCGCTTGCGCAGGAATCAACTCATCGTGCCAGCCATGGATCACCCGCATCGGCACTGAAGCGGCATCGAAGTTCAGAGCGTATCCGGGCAAGGCGATGGGCGGCGCCATCAGGAACAAGGCCCTCACCGGCAACTCCAGCGAGGCGCGCGCCGAGATGAAAGCGCCCATGCTCGAACCCACCAAGACCACCGGAGCGGCCACCGCACGCATGCGCTCGACCAAACGCGCTTGGCGCTGCGCCACATCACGGATCTCGGCACCCGGGCGGGTGTCGATGTCACGGTAATCCGGTCGCTCGGTGCTGAATCCAAGCACCTCGGCCACCTGCGCCAAAGCACTGACCTTGGCGGCCTGCGGGCCGCTGTTGAGCCCGTGCGAGAGGATGCAATGGCCTTTCATCGAGGGCTTCCGTGAGAACAATGACCTTTCAGCCATCGGTGATGAATGCAGGCAAGGCAAGCCGTGTGCCCGCCGTGCAAAGGACCGCAAATGGTAGCATGTGTCCATGCTCACGCCCGCGGCCGAACCCATCCACGATTGGCCTCTGCCTTATGTTTCGGCACTTGGCCAACGCACGATTTCAGCCGTCGTTCTGCTGGTGATCCACTGCACCGAATTGCCGGACTTGGCCACCACGCGCGAATACGGCGAGCGGGTGCTGTACGAATCGGGCACCGGCAACAGCGGGCACTATTACATCGAACGGGATGGCCGCGTGCATCGCTTCGTTCCCAACGAACGCATCGCCCATCACGTTCGCGGCTACAACGATCGCGCCATCGGCATCGAACTGCTCAACACCGGCCGCTGGCCGAACTGGCTGGACTCGCGTCATCAGGCGATGACGGAGGCCTACCCAGCCACGCAGATCGATGCGCTGATTCGGCTCATCCAGCAGTTGCGCAATGAGCTTCCTTCGCTGCGCTGGATCGCAGGCCACGAGGATCTCGACCGCGCACGCGTGCCGGCCAGCGACGACGCCTCGATTCTGGTGCCACGCAAACGCGATCCAGGCCCGCTGTTCCCGTGGCATCAGGTGATGCAGTCGATGGATCTGTCGCGGCTCGAGGTTCAAACCTGAGCCGCGCTCACAGCCTGATCAGCTGCCTGCGGTTGCGGTCTGGGTGCCGCGTGCGTTGTACCAGAAGCCCACGACGGCAATCACGGCAACCACGACCTGGGCCAGCACCGATTGCCAGGTTGGATAAATGCCCAGAAGGTCGACGCGCGGCACCGCCAGCAGGTGTTCGGAGATCCAACCGGCTTCCTGCAATGCCGCGACACCCTTGCCCACCAGCACCACGGCCAGCACCGCGATCAGTACCGAACTGACCGCAAAGAAAGTCCCGATCGGCAGGCGCATGCCCAGACGCAACATGGCAAAGGCAATCACAGCCAGCACCACCGCGCCGGATACGAAGCCGGCCACGATCGCCCCGGCATCCTGCGGATTCCACATTGCGACGTAGAACAGGATGGTCTCGAACACCTCGCGATAGGTCGCCACAAACGCCAGGAGAAACAAGAACCATGCCGTGCGCCGCGTCATCGCGGCCGAGAGCTTGGCCTTGAGGTAGTCCTGCCAGCGTCCGGCCAGACTTTTCTGATGCATCCAGATACCGACGCTGAGTAGCACCAAGGCCGCAAACAGGGCCGAGAAGCCTTCGGTCAATTCACGTTGCGCACCGCTGATGTCGATCAACCACGTCGCCAGCACCCAAGTGATGCCACCGGCAACCAAGGCCCCGATCCAGCCCACATGCACCCAACGCAGCGCATCGCGACGCTCGGCGCGGCGCAGGAAAGCAATCATCGCAATCACGATCAGCAAGGCTTCCAGTCCTTCGCGCACGAGGATCGTGAAGCTGCCAAGGAAGGCGGCAGTGGCATCGGCCTTGGAACCGACGAGCACGCCATCGACGCGATCGAACAACGCGGTGACGTCGGCTGCCATCGACTCGACCGAGGCCACATCGGCCTGATCGCGCATGCCCGAACGCATCCGCGCCATGGCGGCTTCAAGCTCACGCAACAAGGCTTGATCGCGCACCGCCAGCATCGGCTCGATCGGCTCCACGCCATCGAGATACGCAGCCAGCGCCAAGGTCTGCGCCCGTTTGCCTTCGCCGGCGCGATAGGCAGCAAGGCTCTCCGCGAGTTTGCCGCGTGCAATTCCGAGGCTCGCGCCATCGACTGCCACCGTCGTCACCACGTGCGGGTTGGCGCGCAGGTAGGCCAACACCGTGGCAGCATCCGGGCCCAGACTTGCACTCAATTGCGCTTGGCTGGCGCCGGCCAATGCGCCCAAATCCGACAACGGCGCATGCAGGCCGGCATCGGCGTCCCAGCGCGCCTTGCCTTGCGCCCGCTGTTCGTCACTGAAACTCATGCCGGCGATGTGAAACGCCAGCGCCCAGCGATCGGCTTCCGGCAGATTGCCGTAGCCCACCATCGCGGTGCCATCCAAGCCTTGGGTGATGACTTCGAACAAGGCGAGCGGGCTTCGCTGGGCCGCGCGTGCGGCGTCAGTGAAGGCAATCGGCGGCGGATCCATGCCCACGGCCGCCACGCCATCGCCCTGTCCGCTCACACCATGGCAACTGGCGCAGAGATTGGCGTAGAGCGCCGGCGCCTGAGTCAGATCCGGCGCCTTCGTCGGTGCTGCCACGACGCCATAGGCTGCAAACAGGTCACGCGCCAAGGCATGTGCGGCATCAGCAACCTCTGCCGGCGCGGCGCGCTGTTCGATCTGCGCCGACAAAGCACCGGCGGCGGCCTGCAAGGCCGCGCGTTGCGGCACCTCAGGCAACTGTGCAATGCGCTCGGACACCGTGGCCGCGAACTCGCGCATTTCCGCGTACTCGCCTTCGCTGATGATCTGGCCATCGGCCACCGCGCCTTCGTAATCGACCGCG
>CAUJJS010000205.1 GCA_963205415.1 Pseudomonadota bacterium | reverse complement strand
GATTCCAGCGGATCCACCCGAGGGGGGCAGGTGGATCACGGGTGGCGTTGCGTCCACCGTGGGCATAGATTAGCAAAGCAGCATGAAGGTTCCCTGAGTTTGTCTTGTGACATTTGATGAATTCAGGAGGCATTCATTGCATCGGCGCAAACCCGCATGGCTATGCCAAAAGTCATGCATCGGGTGTGCCGAGCTTGAAATACTTCGAGTTCGATTGGATCGCCCGGAAGAATCGCAACAATTATTCTTTTTCTTCGCCAATCACGTGAATTTCGGCACATTATTCTTCTGATCGGTGATCAACACCACATCTGATCAGCGGCACTGCACTTGATCGGTTCAGAACGCAGATTCCCCGCGTTGTTGCCAACGCGGGGAGTGGGCGACGTTTTGCAGGACTTACTTCGACTTGTTGCTGGTTGCAGCACCCACTTCGATCCGATCGCGGTTCTTTTCCACGGTAGCCAGACCAATCCCTTTCACCGATGCCAGTTGGTCGGCACTTTGGAACGGGCCGTTGGCATCGCGATACGCGACGATGGCTTGGGCCTTGCTCGGGCCGATGCCGTTCAGACCGGCTGCCAGCGTGGTGGCATCGGCGGTGTTGATGTTGACGGGGCCGGCCGCGAAGGCGGTGAAGCTAAACATAAGGGAAAGCAGCAGTGACTTGAGGGCAAGGGCGATGATGTTCATGGCGGATCTCCAAAAAGGTGTGAGTAGGATCGATGCCGGTCGTGGTGTTGGCCGGTGGAGACAGTGTGCTGATGGGCATCGATAGCGAGCATCGCCAAAGTGCGCACAACATGCTCCGAACTTGCGGGCCGCTTTCCTAGGAAATGTCGCAGTCAGGCGGCGCATGAGTTGACACCCGATCCCGCCACGTGCGGCCAGAGCAGGGTCGGCTGGTAGACTGCTGCTCCGCGACGGGCCTATAGCTCAATGGTTAGAGCAGAGGACTCATAATCCTTTGGTTCCAGGTTCGAATCCTGGTGGGGTGAGCGACAGTGCTTGCGGACTGCCAGTGGCAGTCCGCGCTGACGCGAACGCCGCGCCACGGCTGGCGCGGCTGGCGCCACGCTCCATGGATGGCTGCTTGCGGCAGTCCACTACAATTCGCGTTTTGGGCCTATAGCTCAATGGTCAGAGCAGAGGACTCATAATCCTTTGGTTCCAGGTTCGAGTCCTGGTGGGGTGAGCGACAGTGCTTGCGGACTGCCAGTGGCAGTCCGCGCTGACGCGAACGCCGCGCCACGGATGGCGCGGCTGGCGCCACGCTCCATGGATGGCTGCTTGCGGCAGTCCACTACAATTCGTGTTTCGGGCCTATAGCTCAATGGTCAGAGCAGAGGACTCATAATCCTTTGGTTCCAGGTTCGAGTCCTGGTGGGCCCACCACTTCTGCGGAAATTTGCACATCCACTCGCAAACCGATGGGCAGGGGCGCGCCGTGATCGAGGTCGATCATGACTTCGAGGGTCTTGGCATCGCGGCGCAGGCTTGGATCATCGGAAATGATGGCACGTACACCCATGCGGCGGGCGACGCGGGCCACATGACCAGAAAATTCCTGTCTTGGAAAAGCATCCGAACGTACCAACACAGTGGCACCCACGGCCACGCGCGAGAGGTCGAGTTCATTGATCTCCGCGCGCACACGCAGTCCGCTCAGATCGCCGATGGCGACCAACGGTTCGGGTGAGAGCGCGGTAACGGTCTCGCCGCCATTCAACACGCGCTTGAGCACGACGCCGGCGATGGGTGCACGGATGCGGGTTTTCTCCAGTTCGGCGGCGGCACGCTGAGCTTGCGCCTGTGCCATGGCCAGGGCGGCTTGTGCGGCGGCGATGTCCTCCATGCGGGCGCCGGCCAGCAAGAGATCACGCTGAGCGTTTAGGCGTTCACTCGCTGCGAACGCGGTGGCGGCGCGCGTGCGGGCGTCCTCCAGCAGTTCTTGTGACACCAGCTTCTTCTCGGCCATGTGCTGACGCCGTTCGAGTTCGTTTTTTGCCTGCTGCGCCAAGGCGGCGGCCTCGTCGCTGGCGGCGCGTGCGGCGCGGATTTCTTCCACGCGTGCGCCGTTCTGCAGGCGCGCCAATTCGGCCTCCATGCGTCGCACATCGGCCTCAGCCGCCGCCACGATGGCGCGCTGTTCGGCATTTTCGAGTTCAGCCAGCAATTGCCCGGCCTCGACCAGATCGCCTTCATCCACCAGCACCTGTTCCACGCGGCCGGTGAGTTGGGGAATGATCAGGCGCTCTTCACCCACAGGTTCCACCACACCGTTGGCATGCACGCTCGCGCCCAAGGCCACCGGACTTGCGGGCGGCGGTGCATGCGAGCAGGCCGACAGGGCAACGACCAAGGCGAACATCCAGCGTTTCATGCGTGGGTTTCCTCACGGTGATGGAGACGACCGTCTTCCAGATGCAGCACACGATCGGCAAAGGCTTCCACACGCGGATCGTGGCTGACGATGAACAGGGCGCAGCCTTGCTCGTGCGCCAGGCGCTGCATGACCCGCACCACGGTCTGTCCGGTTTTACCATCGAGCGCGGCGGTGGGCTCGTCGGCCAAAAGAATGCGCGGGTCGCCAGCCAGCGCACGCGCGATCGCCACGCGCTGCTTCTGCCCACCCGATAGTTCGGCCGGAAAACGATCGGCCAATTCGCCGATCTCCAAAAGTTCCAGAAGGTGCACAGCCTGCGAACGCATCGCCGCCTTGGCAACGCCTTTGAGATCCAGCGCGATGGCGATGTTTTCCCAGGCGCGCAAGGTCGGAAAGAGGTTGTAGTGCTGGAACACGAAACCGAAGTCGCGCAATCGCAAAGCGGTGAGCTGCTCCAGACTCATCCCCTCCAGCGATTGCCCGCGCAACACGACGCGCCCGCGACTGGGGCGCAGTAAACAGCCCATCACTTGCAACAAGGTGCTCTTGCCCGAACCCGATGGCCCCAGCAAGAGACTCACCTGATGCGGATGCAATTGCAGATCGACGCCACGCAGGGCTTCCACTGCAGTGGCACCGTGGCCATAGGTCAGTCCGACCTGCTCCAGTTGCAACAGAGCCGTGCTCATTGGAACACCAAGGTCGGATCGATGCGGGTGACGCGGCGAATCGAAACCCACGCGCCCGCCAGACACATGCCCAAGGTCAACAGACCCAACACGACGATGGCCCAGGGCGGCAGCGCCATGGCGACATTGCCGGTCTGGCTGTAGGCGACCATGGCCAAGGTCACCGTCAGCCCCAAGGCGAAACCCAAGGCCGCGCTGATGCTGGCCTGCTGCAGGATCACCCGATTCAAATAGCGATGATCGGCTCCGATGGCGCGCAAGGTGGCGTATTCGGCAAGGCGATCGAGGGTGCTGGCGTAGAGCGTCTGGCCCACGATCACGATGCCTACGATCAGGCCGAGCGATGCCGCCAGCAGCAGAGCCGCACCGGCGCCGGTGGTGATCATCCAGTAGGCCTGCGTGCGATGGGCGAACTGCGAACGGGTCAATACCTCCACCCAGGGCAGGCGTTCGGCCAGCGCGGCGCGCACGGTTTCGGTGTCGGCCTCCGCGACCAGCTTCACCAACAAGTAGGTGGTCTCATCGTTTCGCCCGAGGGTGAGCGATTGCGCCCGATCATGGGTGGTGAACACGTACGGGCTTTGGGTGAAGGTGCGGATGCCTTGGGTGAAGCCGACCACGCGTGCGCGGCGGTTGTTGATGTCGATTTCCTGGCCGATCGCCGTCACGCCCAGTTTCTTCATGTAGAGCCGATCGATGACGATGCCGTCGGCCACTTGCAGATCACTCACCTCACCTTCGACCATCGCCCAGGGCGCACCGCGACCGGAGGCCATCGAGAAGCCGGTGATGATGACCGACTCGCGCCCGCCATCGGGCTTGCGCCAGAAGGCGAACTGCACCATCAATTCATCGATGCTGGCCACGCCCGGAACCGACAGGGCTTCGTATCGCCGGCGCTCGGGCATGCGGCCGGCAATATCGGCATTGGTGGTACCCAGCGGAATCACCCAGAGATCGGCATCGATGTGATCGACCAAGGTGCTCGCGGTTTGCGAAAAGCCGATCAGCAAACCCAGTTGCGCGCCCATCAAGACCACGGAAAAGGCGATGCCGACCAAGGTCGCGACCAGTCGCGTGCGGTCGTGCGCCAGATTGCGCCAGGCCAGCAGCGCGGTGCCGGGTGACAGACCGTTACCGAGCATGGCCGTCATGGGTGCTGCTTGAATGGACAGCATGGGGAGTGGGCGCCAATTCGGATGTCACGGCCAACGTCATCCTTTCAGTGAGAAAACATCCGAACCCGTCGAGCGGGTGTCATTGCGAGCGCAGCGAAGCAGTCCAGCGTTTTGGCCCCGAATTTCTGGATTACAGACTGCCCCCTGCAGTCTGCCCTCCGGGCCATTCGCTGCGCGAATGTTCGCTCCGGCATCCATGCCTTGGCAGTGCCGCGGCGCTACGCACCTCGCAATGACGATCTGTTCGTGTGCTCCTTGACGGAATGGCCAAGACGTAACCGCACATCGCGTGCAGCGCGGATTTCCCAAGGAGAACACATCTCGTGAGGTTGGAATGCCAGATGAAGTCATCCGATCCGTTCCAGCAACGAAACTTCGGCATCGTAGCGGTCGATACCCGTGTCGGGAAGCAACAACTCGGCGCAGCGTGCGTCGCGCGTCAGGCGCATGGCATTGACCACCTGCGCCGCAGCCGAGCGGGCCGCCTCCGCGCACGTCATGCCATCGAGCCACTGCGCCGTGAATGTGGCCGCAAACAGGTCGCCTGTTCCCTTGGGTGCCGCATCGACGAAGGGATGGGTGATGCAGTGAACGGCGTCTGCGCCCACCATGAGGATCTGCATCGATCCCACTGACCAAGACGATGGCGCAGCACTGGTCACCACCACCCATTGCATGCGACCCCGCAACAACCGCCGTGCCGCAGCCACGGTGCTTTCAATCGAGCCGTTTTCCCGTTCGATCAAGCATGAAAGTTCAAAATCATTGGGCGTGATGACATCGGCCAGCGGCAAGAGGTGCTCGCGGTACACATCGACCAGCGCCGGATCGACGTACACGCCCTTGTCGTGGTCACCGATCACCGGATCGATCACCACCCGCAGCTTGGGCAACTCGACGCGGCGAAGGCGGATCCAGTCGGCCAGCGCCCGCGCCTGCTGTACGTTGCCCAGATAACCGCATTGCACCGCTCGAAGATTCGTCAAAGCGCCACGCGCCGCGAGGTCGTTCAAATACCCTTCGAACCACGCCAGCGGTAGCGGGCCACCGTGCAGGGAAGCGTAGTGTGGCGTGTTGCTGAGCAACACCGTCGGCACCGAGGCAACGCTCAAGCCAAAGCGCATGAAGGTCGGCACCGCCACGTTGTTCCCGACCCGACCATAGATCACCTGCGATTGCACCGAGACCACATCGACGGATAGAGGCCGGGTTCCTTCGGGTGGCCACGTCGTACTCATGGGTTTCGTCCGAATGTGTGCGTGTGTCAGAAGTGCACGATGGTATCGAATGCGAGCGGGGCGACCTAGAAAGCTGCGTGGTTGTAGGTCGGACTTCAGTCCGACGATTGCGGCGGGTGCGCTTGGTGGTGCTTGGTGCGTGGGCCGTCGGCGTTACGTGTTGTCCTTGTCGGGATAAATCCTACCAAGCCGTGCGGCCGTAGGTCGGACCTCAGGCCAACGGCTCTTTCTTCGCTGAATAACGCATGAACGGCATACCTGCGCCTTGTCCGCGCGCGTTGCTGCATCGCGTGCGATCGTTTAATCACTACGAATACGGCGGCTCATTCGGAGGGGAAAACATGCAACTCAATCGTGCAATCGGGTACCTCTTGGTGCCACTTATCCTGTTTTTCGTGCTGGCGGCGCCAGCCGTGCAGGCCGGTAGTCTGACCATTCCGCACACGTTCACAGCCAACACCCCGGCCAAAGCGGATGAGGTCAATGCCAATTTTGCCGCCGTGGAAACCTCGGTGGACGGCAATGCGG
>CAUJJS010000204.1 GCA_963205415.1 Pseudomonadota bacterium | reverse complement strand
CATCAACAACCTCTACGACATGACCTTCGTGCTGCGCGAGCACAAGCCGGGCGAAAGCATCGATGTCACGGTGATGCGCGACAACCACCCCGTCACGCGCAAGGTGACACTGGCGCGACGCGGCGAGGGCGCGCCGAGCGCGTCCCACGGCGCCAGCACAACGCCCCATGCCAGCTTCGACGTCGGTCACCAGGCGCGTCACTTGCCGCAATGGGCGCCGCAAGCGGGCAAGGCCGTGCCGGAGTTGATGCGCGCCGATGAAACCCACCTCGCCGACCTGCGCCGGCTCACCTTTGGCGGTGAAAATGCCGAAGCCTACTGGTCACCCGATGGCCGCAAATTGAGTTTCCAGCGCAAGCCGCGAGGCGGCGGCTGCGATGCGCAATACGTGCTCGATCTGGACACCGGCAAGGTCGAACTCGTCTCCAGCGGCAAGGGCCGCACCACCTGTGGTTATTTCGATTATCCCAAGGGTGATTCGCTCATTTACGCCACCACCGAGACTGCCGGCGAACAGTGCCCGCCACCGCCGGACCACGCCAGCGGCTATGTTTGGGCCACCTATCCCAGTTTCGACATCGTGCGCCGCGCGGCCGATGGCCGTACCACGCCACTGATCACCGAGCCAGGCTATGACGCCGAAGCCACCGAATGCTTCATCGATGGTCGCATCCTGTTCACCAGCAAACGCCACGGCGACCTCGACCTCTACGTGGCCGACAATGACGGCAGCAACATCCGCCAGATCACCGACACCTTGGGTTACGACGGCGGCGCTTTCTTCAATCAGGATTGCTCGAAGATCATCTGGCGTGCCTCGCGCCCGCAGGAGGAAAAAGACGTCGCCGATTACAAGCGCCTGTTGGCGATGGACCTGGTTGGCCCGAACAAGCTTGAAATCTATGTCATGGACGCCGATGGCTCGAACGTGAAGCAACTGACCCATCACGATGCCGGCAGTTTTGCGCCCTACCCCACACCCGATGGCAAGGGCGTGCTGTATTCGACCAACGTCGGCGACAGCCCGCGCGAATTCGATATTCGTTACGTCGGATATGACGGTGGTGAAGAACGCATCACCACCGCGCCCGGCTTCGATGGCTTCCCAATGTTCTCACCCGACGGCAAATGGTTGGTGTTCGCCAGCAACCGCGCCAACGCGGCCGGCAGCCACGATACCGACCTCTACATCGCGCGCTGGCTGCCCTGAGCTTGAGAGATTGGATTCATCGGCTGACCTGTGCGCCCGCTTGGGCGCACAGTTTCACTTTTTACCGCTGCGCTCGCGCACATAGATGTGCTTGCCACCGCCGATCTGACGCTCCTCAACATCGAAAAGGCCGATGCCCTTGATCAGGCCACTGAGCTTGGCGAAGCCCCACGTGCGTGAATCGAAGTCCGGCGACTGTTTGTCGATGATCGAGCCAACTGCACCCAAACCCGCCCAACCGCTGTCGTCGGAGGCCGCTTCGATCGCACCGCGCAACAGGTTCATCAAAGGCGTATCCCCGCGCAGTTCCTTGGCCGAGCGCTGGGCCTTGGCGGGCGTGGCCGCTCCTTCGGCGTTCTGCGAACGCAAAAGATCGGCGTAAATGAACTTGTCACACGCAGTGCGGAACGGTTCGGGCGTCTTGCGTTCACCAAAGCCATACACGATCAGGCCCGACTCTCGGATGCGGGCGGCCAGGCGGGTGAAGTCGCTGTCGCTGGAAACGATGCAGAAGCCGTCGAAGCGACCGCTGTAAAGCAAATCCATGGCATCGATGATCATCGCCGAATCGGTGGCGTTCTTGCCCACGGTGTAGCCAAACTGCTGCATCGGCTGGATCGAATGCCGCAGCAGGACGTCCTTCCATCCACCGAGATTCGGGCGCGTCCAATCGCCGTAGATGCGCTTGACGTGGGCGGTGCCGTACTTGGCCACCTCCGCCAGAAGGCCTTCGATGATGGCGGGGCTGGCGTTGTCGGCGTCGATCAGAACCGCGAGTCGTGCAGCGTGTTCGGCAGGCATGGCGAAACCTCGTTGGGCGATCATCGTTCCAGACGGTAATTCAAATTGATTCGATCTTCACTGCCCGAATCAAGCTGGATGTTCCACAAGCGGTTGATCAGGTATTTGAAGGTGATGACCTGGCCGGTACCAAACAGCGCCATGCCGTAGCTGACATGCAATCGCGGCGATAGATACATGCCGACCGTCAGCGCGGCACCGCCAAGCGCACGATTGTCGGCCACTTCCACTTCGTCCAGGCCTAGGCGCGCGCCTAGGCTCTTGGCCAAAAGATTGCCGCCGAGTGCCGCGGCGGCTTGGCTGAGCTGGCCACCTTCGGCCTGCGTGGCCGAGCGCAAGGGCCGCCCCAGCACCAGATACGACAACTGCTCGGCCTGTTCCATCGCCGGCTTCGACCACAGGCTCAGTTCCGGCGTGGTGGCGGAACCGCGCACCTGCACGCCGACGGTGATGGCATCGATCTTGCGTTCGGCACGGATGTCGAGCGATGGCGTGTCCAGCGGCGTGCCGGCCCAAGCGATCTGGCCACGGGTGATGGTGAGGTCTTGGCCGTAGGCCTTGTACTTGCCGCCCACATCGATCGAACCGCGCGCCGTGGTGGCGCGGCCCGGCCGATCCCGCAGGCGCAGTTTCCCAGCCAGCGTGCCCTTGAGCCCAAAGCCGCTCAAGCGCACGTCGTCCCCCAATTGCACGCTGATGTCGCTGTCCAGAGTCAAGCCTTGCGATTGCGGCGGTCCATCCACGACCACGACGTCGGAAGACGGTGCCACCACGCTTTCCATGCGTTCCAGATCGATGCGCGCAAACGGCACCACGACCGAACCGCGCAACTTCAGTTTCTGCCCGGCCAGTTCCAGACTCAGGTCGGGCGATGCGCTGAGCTTGGCTTCGGGAATATCCGCCACGGTGAGGGCCTCGCCCTTGACACCCATACGACCGCCAAGGCTGCCGTCCGGGTTGCGATCGAGCTGCCCATCCAGGCGCACCATGCCCTCGCCCAATTTGAGCGTGCCCGATACCTCCAGATGCCCGGCTTCGGCGCTGCGCAACACCACGTGCCCTTCGCTCGGCTTGATGCCCAAGGCCGGCACCTCGGCGGCAAAGTCGATCAACTCCAACGTGCCATCCACGCTGGGTTGCAGGCGCGTTCCGGCCAACGCCAAACGCGTTTCCATGCGCCCACTCGGATTGACCATATCCTCGGTGAACAGGCCGGCGACGGCGAGATCCGGCCACAGCACATCGGCCTCGCCCGTCAGGCTTCCGTCCTCGGCAAACGGCGTGGCGGTATGCAAGCGCGCACGCAGATGGCCTTGCTCGCCGGGTGTGGCCAACACCGTGACGGTGGCTTCGGCCGGGTCAAACTGCGCCGTGAGCGCGACGTCGCGAAGGCCTACGGTGGTGTTCTGGCCATTGTCGTCGGCGGTCAGGGAAAGCGTCGGGATCTGCAACTCGGCGTGGCCGGCCCATGCGTCGCCGTGCGACTCCAGTTGCGCCGTCGCAGCGAGCGTCCCGCTCACGCTTGCCGGACGCGCCAAGGCCGACTGCACGAGCTCATTCGACTGCGCCAGATCAAAGCCTTCGAGTGCCAGATCGGCGCGCATGTCCGATCCCGAGCGCGTGACCGTGGCACAGGCGAAGGCCGGCGCCGCATCGAGACAGGCGCGTTGCAGTTCGAGCGTGGCCGCCTTCAGATCCAGCGCCAAGGTGGCCGCTTCCCGCAATTGCCAGTGCGACTGTCCGCCAGGCTCGATGCCCAGCGATTCAAGCCGCCCTTGCCAGTGCTCGCTCTTGGCATCCAAGCCGCCGGACAATTCCATCGCCGCGTGACCGGGCTCGCCATCGAGTGCCAGCTTCAAGCGATGGGCGCCGCGCTCACCCTCGCCTTCGAGCAGCAAGCGATCAAAACGCTGCCCGGCCAGTGTCAGGCTCTGGGCATCGAGATCCAGACTCAGGTGCTCGCGCGCGTCCAGATTGGCCTTGAGTTGCAAGGTGTCCACGCGATTGTCCGCCAAGGCCAGATCATGGCCGCTCAACTGCGCATCCAACTGCGGGGCCTGACGGGTGCCGCGCAAGGCGAGTGTCCCGTCGATCCGGCCTTGGGCGTCGGCCCGCAGCGTTGCCAGATCCAGCGCGTGCAGTTTTGCGTCGAGCGCGAATGCCTTGCCCCATCGCCCCTCGGCCGCGAGTCGCGAATCCGCCAACGCCAGTTCGACCTGTCCCTCGCCTTCGCCACGCGGATTGGCTCGGGCACGTGCATGGCCCGACACGCTTTGGCCACGCAACTGACCCGACAGCTCATCGAGCAGCACCTCGCCCGAGGCCACGCCCGCGTCGTCCAAGCCGCCATCGACCCGCAGCGCGGCATCGATGCTGCCGGGCAGATCCGGCACGAAGTACGACGGGTCGAAGTCTTCGAGTCGTGCCTCCAGACGTGCCGCAAGCTGCGGCTCCCAGACCAGATCGCCTTTGGCCTGCAAGCCACCATTGGGCAGGCGCGCCGTGAGTGAATCCACTTGCATGGCGTGGGTGGAGCCGCGTCCCTTCAGATCCACGAGGGCTTCGTCCTTGGCGCGAACCCAGCGACTGGACGACGTGAGGGCGTAGTCCTCGATCGAACCATCGAGGCGCGCTTGGCCATGGGTCTGCACGCTGGCGCCGTCCTCAGCCGCCGGCAGCTTCAGTCCCGACCATTGCAGATCGATCGCCATCACCGGCTGCGCGCCATCGCCACGAACCTCGCCCTTGGCCGAGGCTTCACCACCGAGCAGTGACAACGCCAGCGGCGCAAGCCTCAGGGTGGCGTCTTGATAGCTCACACGCGACGGCGCCAAGCCCAGTTCAAAGGCCCCGTGTTTCAGTCTGCCCTCAAACTCGGCCTGTCCAAGGTCGCCGTGGGCTTTGAGGTTCAATGCCATGGCTTGCGCCTCCAAGCCCAATCGCATGGCATCGATCTGCGGCGCATTCACGTCCAGCGTCCATTTCGGTGAAGCCAAACCGCCGCGAACATGCAATTCCAGATTGGCCTGTGCGCCAAGGTCCGCCTGCGCATCGAGCCGAATGTCTTGCTGCGGCCCGTTCAAGCCCAGTGTGATCGGAAGCGGCTCGGCGTCAGGAATCGCAAGCGCCAATTGCGCCTTCATCGCGCCCCGCCAAGCGCGCACGCTGTCGAAATCGGCGTCGACCGTCGCGCTCAAGCGGTCGCTGTCCAAACGCAGATGCGGCACCCGAACACGACCGCCCACCAAGCTCGCCGCAGCGTTGAGATCGTGGATGTCGAGCACCGATGCATCGCCCTTGATGAGGCGTACCCGTTGCAGGCTCACGGCATCGACACGCACGTCCACCGGCAAGATCAGCGCCGGCAGGCGCGAGGGCAGTTCGATGCGTTTCGGCCACGGCTCGGCATCGTCGGCAGCGACCGGCCATTGCACGACGGCATCGCTCAGTTTCAAGGTGCGCAACTGCACGTCGCCCCGGAGCAAGGCCCAGGCCGACAGATCCAACTCCAGTCGCTGCGCCTGCGCCATCACACCATCGCCCTGCCAGCGCACGCCTTCCAGCACCAAGCCGCCGGT
>CAUJJS010000203.1 GCA_963205415.1 Pseudomonadota bacterium | reverse complement strand
ATCGATGCCATCAGCGACCGCATCACCGGCCTGTTGCGCCAACTGCACAAGCTCAAGCCGGGTCAGGCGAATGATTTCAAGGTGGAAACGGCCAGCCAGCTCACCGATACCTTCTCGCAGGTGATCAACAGCATCACCATCGTGCTGGGCGGCATCGTGGGCATTTCCTTGCTGGTGGGCGGTATCGGCATCATGAACATCATGCTGGTGTCCGTCACCGAGCGCACCCGAGAAATCGGCATCAGCAAGGCGCTGGGTGCCAAGCGGCATCACATCCTGTTGCAGTTCTTGATCGAGGCGACCTTGCTCTCGGTGCTGGGCGGCGCAGTCGGCGTGGTGATCGGTTATGCCTTGGGGTTTGGCGTGGCGCGCATGATTCCGAATTTCCCCGATGCCGTCGTGCCTTGGTGGGCCGTGGCACTGGCTTTCGGTTTTTCAACTGTGGTCGGCGTGGTGTTTGGCCTGATGCCGGCAGCCAAGGCGGCGCGCTTGGATCCGATTGAAGCGCTCAGGTACGAGTGAGGGCGGGACTTCCTGCCCGCCATCACCCTGCGTGATCCGGCGTCGAACAAAGATCAGACGCAGCCGCCGCTCGAAGTCGATTCACCGCGCCACGCCCGACACTGCGGACAAAGGCGGAATCACGGGCGCTCCCATTCTGGAGCGGGCCGCGTTTCACCAACTCGTTGCAGTGTCGGAATTCTCGGCCAACGAGTGCAGGCGGCCAATGAAGCGTTCGAACAAATAGCCTGCAGAGGTGGCCACCGCAACCACGCGGCCACCCAACTAGGCTGGTTTTTACGCCAGATGGGCTTGTTTCCCCTTCGATGATGGCGCTGGCTTCTTGAATTTCTGCTCACGCACGCAAGCCGTGACAGTCGACTTCAGACCACGGCCAAAATCAGTCACGATCAACCGAAGTTGCCGGTCATACCTTGCCGAAACGACCGGTCACGCCTTACCGAAATGGGCGGGCACGACGGACCGAAAAACGCACAATGGCGGCTCGTGCCAACATGGCCGCGTCTGGCGCCACCGAATTCCCGTTCTCCACGATGCCGTCGAATCCAGCCAAACCGATCACGCCGATGTCCGCGGGCGGGCTTCGGATCGAACGTCTGTCCGAGGACAGCCTGCTGCTGCACGTGGGCCAGGGGATCGATGCCCAGACCAATGCGCGCGTGCACCGCGTGATGGCCGGCCTGCAAGCGGCCGCGCTGCCGGAAATTCGGGAACTGGCACCCGCCTATGCCAGCCTGCTGCTGCGACTGAAGCCGGACATCATTCTCGCGACGGCCACGTTCGCGTCTTGGCTGGAACGCCTGCGCCTCGTTCTGCAACGGATCGACAGCGAGGCCAGCGCTGCGTGCATGGCCTTGCCCGCCTTGCGCGTGCCCGTGTGCTACGGCGGTGTGCATGGCCCGGATCTGGAAGCGGTGGCCGCGCATGCGAATCTGAGCACATCGGAGGTGGTTGACCGACACGTGGCCGCTGACTATCAAGTCGCGATGCTGGGCTTTGCCCCTGGCTTCACCTATCTGCTCGGCTTGGATCCGCAGCTGCATGTGCCGCGACGTGCCGATCCGCGCACGCGGGTGCCGGCCGGCTCGGTCGCCATCGGGGGTGCGCAGACGGGCATCTATCCCTCCGAGCTACCGGGCGGCTGGAGCTTGATCGGCCGCACGCCGTTACGCCTGTTCGATCCGGCACGCGATCCCCCGTGTTTGGCGACTGCCGGCCAAAGGCTGCAGTTCGAGGCCATCGATGCGGCCTGCTTTGCTGCGCTGGAGGCCGCGGCACGATGAGCATCACGGTGCTCGCACCCGGCTTCATGACCAGCCTTCAAGATGCTGGCCGGCCCGGTTTGATGGCGCTGGGCGTGGGCGCGTCGGGGGCATTCGACGCACCGGCGCTGCGCCTGGCCAATGCCCTGTGCGGCAATGTGGACGGTGCCTGCGGATTGGAGTTGACCCTGATCGGCCCGCGTTTGCGGTTCGAGCGTGAGGTAACGTTCGCCGTCACTGGCGCGCCGCTGTCACTCGAACTGGATGGCGTTGCGCGGCCCATGTGGTCGCCGTTGCATGCCGGCGCGGGCAGCACTCTCAAGCTCGGCAACATGAGCAAGGGCTGCCGCAGCTATCTCGCGGTGGCCGGTGGGCTGGCGGTGGCGCCGGTGCTGGGCAGCCGCAGCAGTGATCTCAATGCGCAACTCGGCCCATTGCAGGGACGGGCGTTGAAGGCCGGTGATCGCCTGCCCTTGGCCGATGCTCCCGCCCCGCATCGACGGCCCGCAGCGAACTGGTCACTGAATGGTGCGCACTGGTTTTGCGCCGATGCGCAGCGCCCCATTCGTCTGCTGCCGGGAACCCAGCGCGACGGGCTGGCGGCCGACGCCATCCAAGCCCTGTTCGCCAAGGATTTCATCGTGGCCAATCACTCCAATCGCGTCGGCCTGCGCTTGAATGGGCCATCGCTGGCGTGGAAAACGCCGATCGACATGGTGAGCCAAGGCAGCGTGCCCGGCGTGCTGCAATTGCCACCCTCCGGCCAGCCCATCGCCTTCGGCCCAGAAGCGCCGGTCAGCGGCGGCTATCCGCGCATCGGCCAGATCGCGGCGGTGGACTTTCCGCGCTTGGCACAGGCACGCCCCGGCGATCGCTTGCGCTTTGTGCCCTGTGATTTCGACGAGGCACTCGTGGCTTTGCACCGACATGCATTGGCCTTGGATCGCATGGTCGCGTCCATCGCGGTGCGGCTCTTGTAGGTCCTGACAGGGCTTGCCTCGGTTTTGTCGGGCTGAAGCCCGACCTACGAAGAGCGCCGAGTTTTGTCGGGCTGAAGCCTACGACACGTCCGATGCGGTTACCCTTACCGTCGTCTTGTCACTGGCGTAGCGCTCGCCCGAGCATGAAGCAACGCATCGATCTCAACGCCGATTTGGGTGAATCCGTGAACGGTCGCATCGTGGGCGATGATGCTGGGGTGATGCCCTGGATCAGTTCAGCCAATATCGCTTGCGGCTTTCACGCCGGTGATGCGACGCAGATGCGCGCCACCCTGATGGCCTGTCGCACGCACGGCGTCGCAGCTGGCGCCCATCCCTCCTTTGATGATATCGCAGGTTTCGGGCGACGCGAGATGGCGATCGACCCGGACGTCGTTTACGCGCAAACCCTCTACCAAATCGGTGCACTGGCCGGCATCGCGCGCGGTGTCGGTATCGGCCTCACGCATGTGAAACCACACGGGGCGCTCTACAACCAGGCGGCACGCGATCGCGCCCTGGCCGAGGCCATTGTTCGGGCCGTTCACGATTTTGATCCCGACTTGATCCTGTTTGGACTGGCCGGCAGCAACCTGATCGAAGCAGGCCGCGCCCTGGGTTTGGCGGTGCGGCGCGAGGCCTTCTGCGATCGTCGCTACCGTGCCGATGGCTCACTCCTGCCGCGCACACACACCGGCGCGGTACTGGACTCCATCGACGCGGCCGCAGCTCAGGCCGTGTCGATTGCACGCGATGGCTTCGTCCTTGCGGATGATGGCAGCCGCCTGCGCATCGATGCCGATACCCTGTGCATCCACGGTGATCGTGCCGATGCCGCTGCTTTCGCACGCGCCATCCATGCGGCATTGCAAGATGTCCGGATTCAAATTTCGCAGGAGGAAGAAGCCTAATGCACTGGTTGCCCTTGATCGGCATTGCCGTGGTGGTGGTCGGTTTCGCCCTGCGCCTGAATCCGGTGCTGGTGGTCGTGAGCGCCGGTGTCGTCAGCGGCGTGGCCGCGGGCATGTCGATCGGTGACATCCTGGCGTTGCTGGGCACGAGCTTCGTCTCCGAGCGCGCCTTGATGCTGTTCGTTTTGACCCTGCCGGCCATCGGCGTACTGGAACGCGCCGGCCTGCGCGAACACGCGCGCAACTGGATTTCCGGCCTGCGGAAACTCACCCTCTCGCGCCTGCTGTTGTCCTATCTTGGTTTGCGCCAGATCCTCTCGATGCTGGGCCTGACCAATGTCGCCGGCCACGCCCAGACCGTGCGCCCGCTGCTGGCACCGATGGCCGAGGCCGCCGCCGAAAAGAATGGCCCACCTCTCGACGAGGCCAGCCGCAACCAAGTGCGCGCCTTCTGCGCTGGCACCGACAACATCGGTCTGTTCTTCGGCGAAGACGTGTTCATCGCGCTCGGCGCGGTGCTTCTGATCCAGGGCTTTTTCTCGCAGCACGGCATCGAATTGGAACCGCTGCACATCGCGCTGTGGGCCTTGCCGACGGCCATCGCCGCCTTCGTGATCCACGGTCTGCGCATCGTTTGGTTTGGGCGACGCCTGGCACGACGTGCTGAGGGGGCCGGCTGAGATGCTGACGATTGAACATGCCTACGGTTTGATCGCGCTGTTTCTGGCCGCAGCCGGCGCCTTGAATCTGCGGCAACGCCGCTTCGCTCACGCGGCCTTCTGGCTGGTGTTGGCAGGGCTCATCGCCAGCGGCGATGTCATCCTGCAGGCGGCAGCGGCTGGCGAACGCCTGCCGGCACAATGGGCCGGCCTCGGGGTGATCGCCCTCGGCGTGTTGTCGCCGCACATGAAGCGCCAGCATCTGGCCGAACGCAGCGATACCGAACGCGCCGCCGATGCGCAGCGCTTGGGTCACCGCCTGTTCGGCCCGGCACTCCTCATTCCTTTCGTGACCTTGATCGTGGCGTTGTTCGGGAGCGCGTTCGCACTGGGCGACTGGGCCATGTTCGACGCCCGCCGCATGACGCTCACCGGTCTCGCGCTCGCTTGCGTGGTGGCGCTGTTCGCGGCGCTGCGTGTCACACAAGCGCGCTTTGCCGATGGCTTGGCTGAAGGCCGGCGCTTGCTCGATACACTCGGCTGGGCCGCACTGTTGCCGCTCACTCTGGCGGCATTGGGCGGCGTCTTTGCAGCCACCGGCGTGGGTGAGGCCGTGGCCGAACTGGTGCGTCTGGCGATTCCAGTCGACAACGCGCTCGCCTGCGTCATCGCTTACGGCCTTGGCATGGTGTTGTTCACCGTGATCATGGGCAACGCTTTTGCCGCCTTTCCGGTCCTGACGGCCGGTGTCGGCCTGCCCCTGTTGGTGGAGATGCATGGTGCCAATCCCGCCATTCTGGGCGCGATCGGCATGTTGAGTGGCTACTGCGGCACCTTGATGACGCCGATGGCGGCCAACTTCAACATCGTGCCGGTGGCCTTGCTGGAACTGCCCGGGCAGAACGATGTGATCGCGGCGCAATGGAAGACTGGCGCGGCCTTGCTCGTGGTCAATCTGGTGCTGATGTATCTCTTGGTGTTCCGGTTTTGAACAGGCCCTCGTCGACACGTGAAGCGGTGGTTCTGCTCACCGGCTTCGTGCCCTTTGGCGGGGAGTTGATCAATCCTTCGTGGCAGGCGGTCGCGGCATTGGATGGGCGCCTCATCGCCGGCCATCGCGTGCGTGCGGTGCAATTGCCGTGCGAGTTTGAATCGGCACCACGGGCTTTACGCGCAGCTTTGCGCCGGTATCGACCGAGCCTGGTGATTGCCACCGGTCAAGCGGGTGGACGCGCCGGGCTGTCGCTGGAACGGGTGGCCTTGAACCTGATCGATGCGCGCATTGCCGACAATGCCGGCCTGCAACCGATCGATGTCCCGATCAGCCCGCGCGCGCCACTGGCGTGCCTGAGCACCTTGCCGATCAAAAGTGCCTTGTTGGCCTTGCGTGACGCGGGCATCGAGGCCGAGGTTTCGCAAACGGCCGGCACCTTCGTGTGCAATCAGGTGTTCTACGTTCTGATGCGGGCGCTGGTGCGCCGGCCCGAGGTGCGCGCCGGCTTCGTGCATGTGCCGTGGTTGCCCGCGCAAGCTGCGCGGCACGATGGCCCCGGCATGGCTCTGGACACCATCGTGCGCGGTCTGGAAGTGATCGTGGAAACCTCATTGAACACCGTGGCCGACGCCTGTGCGCCGGCCGGTGCCGAGTGCTGAATCTCAGGCGCAGCCGCCGCAGCAGGTGCTGCCGCCGCTGACGTGCACCAGCTTTTCCAGAGGCTCTGCCGGAAAGCCCGCCTGCCCAAGTACCTGCACGATCTTGTCAACCATGATCGTGGAAGACAGCACCTCCAGCACACCGCGCTTGGCATCCAGAGTGATCTGGACATTCGGATCCAAGGGCTTGAACAAACCCACCAGAGTTTGGGCGGCGGGTGCGATGGCGGAAAGGCGAAACTGCATGGTGAACTCCTGTGGCTGACGGTCGCTCAATGGCGGGCCGGCAAGTCTGGGACTACATGTCTGGCAAGACACTGATCCAGGTCAAGTAGGCCAAGCCCGAGCGTGCGGGCAGTCAGGCTCGCGATGCGGCCTTGCCGTGAATATGCGCCAGCAATGCGGCGGTGACCGGATCTTCGACCAACGCTTTGGGATCGGTCAGCGCCGGCAAAAGCCCATTGGCCAAGACCTTGCCCAGTTCCACGCCCCACTGATCGAAGGGATTGATGCCCCAGATCGTGGCCTGCACGAAGACGCTGTGCTCGTACAGCGCGAGCAAGGCGCCGAAGGATTCGGGGGACAGCGCGTCGAGCAGGAACAGGGTCGACGGGCGATTGCCGGGATGCACCTTCTGTGGATCAGCCGGATGGGCGCCGTTGGCAAAGCCCTCGGCTTGCGCCAGAAGGTTGGCGAGCAAGGCGGCGTGAGCGGCATGTTGATCGTGATCGGGACGCACCACGCCGATGAAGTCCATCGGGATGGTGTCGGTGCCTTGATGCAATTCCTGAAAGAACGAGTGCTGCACATCGGTGCCACTGCCGCCCCAGATCACCGTGCCGGTGGCACAACCCACCGGCGCACCGGCGTGCGTGACGGACTTGCCAAGGCTTTCCATCACCAGTTGCTGCAAGTACGCCGACAGGCGCGACAAGCGTTCGTCGTACGGCAAGATGGCCTGGCTGACATAACCCATGGCATTGCGGTTCCACACCGCCGTCAGGCCGTGCCGCACGGCGAGGTTCTCGGCCAGCGGTGCTTGACGCACGTGCGCGTCCATCTGCGCGGCACCGGCGAGCATGCGCTCGAACACATCCATGCCAAGTGCCGCCGCAATCACGAAGCCGACCGACGACCACAGCGAATAGCGCCCACCGACCCAATCCCAGATCGGCAGCACGCGTTCCGGGCTGACGCCGAAGGCCTGCGCCTTGGCGACGTTGGCACTCACCGCGTATAGACGATCACCCGAACCCAGCCATTGCTTCAGGCGCGCACCGTTGATCTGGGTTTCCTGAGTGCCAAAGCTTTTCGACACGAGGATGGCGGCGGTGCGCGATGGATCCAGTGTCGGCAGGAGGTGCTCGGAGGCATGGGCATCGACGGTGCTGAGGAAGTGCACCCGGAAGCGGCCGGGATTCAGATCACGCAGCGCCTCCAGCGCCAGTCGCGGGCCGAGGTCGGAGCCGCCGATGCCGACGTTCACCAGATCGGTGACCTTGGAATCCCGCAATTCGTCGATCATGCGCGCCAGGGTCTGCCGTGCGGCCTGCGCCTGCGCGTGCGCCTGCTGCGCCACTGCGCCTTCGCCAAGGTTCGAGCGCAGGGCCATGTGCAGGGCCGGTCGGCGTTCGGATTGATTCACCGCCACGCCATCGAACAGGGCCCGTATCGCGCCTTCCATATCACGATCGCGCGCCACCGCCAGCAGCGCAGCCCAAGCCTGATCGTCGATGCGCTGCCGCGCAAAGCAGGCCAGGATCGGCCCCACGCGCAAGGTCTCACCCGCCACACCCGCCGATCGCATGTGAACCAGATCACGCAAGCCCTGATCGGCCATGCGTGCGGCGTGCGAGGTGAGGCTTTCCAGCCAGGCGGGGGTGTGCATGGGGCGATGCTCCAGTTGTTGTTAAAACGCAACATGCGCGTTGCGAAGGGGAACAGCCATGCTAGCAAAGCCTCGGCAGCGAACCACAACGACCGGCAATGACGTGATGCAAATTGTTGTTAATGCAGAGGATTGTTCTACGGCCTGGCGAAACCACGGGACAAAAAAAACCCCACCGGATCATCCGATGGGGTTGTAGTGGAGTGACAATTACCCAAAAATGCGCCCTGCATTACCCTCGGGGGATGCGCGCTTGGCAGCAGAACTCCCGAGGGCGTGGCCAATATACCACACGGTTTGCAAAAAAACTACACCTCATTTGCGGGCCCCTCGTGTCGGCCTGTTCCCGCGGGCCCAGAGCTCGAGTCGACCGGCCATTTCGCCGGTTCAGGACACCAGTTCGAGGTTGTCGATCAAGCGCGTTCGTCCCAGACGGGCAGCGATCAGTGCGACCAGTCCCTCACGCTCGCCGGCCTGCGGTTTCTGCAAATCCACACCGCGACGAATCTGCACGTAGTCCGGCACGAAGCCGAGTGCCTGGAGCCGGCCGAAGGCCTCGGCTTCGAGCGTGGCCAGATCGCGCCCCTGCGCCCAACCCTGTTGCAGCGCGAGCAGGCTGCGGTGGATCTCGGGTGCCACGGCACGCTCCTGCGCGCTCAAGTATTGGTTGCGTGAACTCAAGGCCAGGCCATCGGCATCGCGCTCGATGGCCGCCGGCACGATCTGGATCGGCAAGGCCAATTCGCGCACCAGGTAGTCGATCACGCGCCACTGCTGGTAGTCCTTGCGGCCGAACACCGCCAAGTCCGGCTGCACCATGTTGAACAGGCGCAGCACGACGGTCGCCACGCCATCGAAATGACCGGGACGCGCCGCGCCGTCGAGTTCGGCGGTCAAACCGGGCACCTGCACCTTGACGCAGTTCGCAGGTCCGAACGGATACAGGGTCGCGACATCGGGCAGGAATAGGAGATCGCAACCGGCCGCGCGCAAGCCTTGCGCATCGGACTCCGGCGTACGCGGGTAACGATCCAGATCTTCGTTCGGCCCGAACTGGGTCGGGTTGACGAACACGCTGGCCACCACACGATCGGCCTGCTGGCGCGCCAAGGCGATCAGCGCGTAGTGACCGGCGTGCAGATTACCCATGGTGGGCACGAAGGCAATGCGCTCGCCGGCGTTTCGCCAGCTCAGGATCTGGGCGCGAAGTTCATCGCCTTGCTCAATCTGCCGCATCGTCAATCAAAACCATGGATCGGGGCTGGAAAACGGCCGTCGCGTACCTCAGCCACGTAGGCGGCGAAGGCCGCTTCGATACTGCCGGAGGTTTCCAGAAAATTCTTCACGAATCGCGGTGTGCGGTGGCGACCGCGCAAGCCCAGCGCATCGTGCATCACCAGCACCTGACCATCGCAGGCCGCGCCCGCACCGATGCCGATGGTCGGAATGCGCAGGTCGGCCGTGATCTCGGCAGCCAGTGCGCGCGGCACGCATTCGAGTACCAGAAGGTCGGCACCGGCTGCTTGCACCGCGCGAGCATCGTCCCGCAGGCGTTGCGCGGCGGCGGCTTCACGGCCTTGCACCTTGAAGCCACCCAGCTTCATCACCGATTGCGGCGTCAGGCCCAAATGAGCGCACACCGGCACATCGCGCGAGGCCAAGGCCTCGATCACCTCCAGCATCACGCCCGCGCCTTCGAGCTTCACCATCGCCGCGCCACCTTCGCCCATCAAACGCTGTGCGGCCGACAACGCACGTTCCGCCGTGGCATAGCTCAGAAACGGAAGGTCAGACACCAGCAAGGTGCGCGACAGTCCTCGCGCCACCGCCGCACTGTGATAGACGATGTGGTCGACGGTCACCGGCAACGTGCTGTCGTGGCCTTGCACCACCATGCCGAGCGAATCGCCCACGAGGATCATGTCCACGCCGGCGCGATCCATCGCCACGGCGAAGCTGGCGTCGTAGCAGGTCAGCATCGAAATGCGTTCGCCGGCCGCCTTCATGCGTTGAAGTTCGGGCACGGTGACCCGCGTCGGGCGGGGAGTGGTTTCGGTCATGACGCAATCCTCAATTGGGGATCCGCTGCAGCGCTCAAACGCTGTATGCCGGAGAGACCGACACGTTCGAGCAGATCGGATATCGACCCGTGTTCACCCAGCACCAGATTCGGCACCAGTTCGGCCAGCGGTGCCAGCACGAACGCACGTTGGTGCATGCGCGGATGCGGAAGTTGCAAGTGTGCCTGCGTGCTCTGGGTATCGCCATGCAGGAGCAAGTCCAGATCGAGGGTACGCGGACCCCAGCGCCGTTCGCGCGTGCGGCCGGCCTCGCGTTCCAGCCGAATCAACTCGGCCAGAAGCGGCTCGGCATCGAGGACGGTTTCGATCTCGGCCACGGCATTGATGAAATCCGGCTGCCCGGTCTCGCCCCAAGGGGCGGTGCGATAGAGCGATGACACGCGGCGCACGGAAATTCCCGGGGTGCTGGCCAAACCCGTCACCGCGCGCTGCAACTGCGCGACCGGATCAGCCAGATTGCTGCCCAGACCGATGAAGGCGCGTACCGTGTTCATTCCTGCGTTTTGGCTCGACTGCGCCGACGCCGAGGGCGGCGCTTGGGCGCTTCTTGATCGGCCGGGGTGTCGGTGAGTGCGTCGGAGGCCTGCGCCCGCTTGCCGGTTCGGGCATCGGATGCGGCTGACTTGCCCACCAGGCCATCGGCCAATTGCTCGGGTGTCTGGGCCTGCGCCCAAGCCCACCACTGGCTTTCGGCCTGCAACTGCGGCACTACGCTGGCGCGCAGTTCGAGAAAATCGAACGCCGCGCGGAAACGTGGGTGGTTGAGCAGACGAAACACGCGCTTGCGTTGCCGCTGCCCAAACCGCGATTGCATCCACCAGATCTCGTGCATCGGCTGGCTGAAGCGACGCGGGATCGCGATGCGTTCCAGTTGCCGCAAAGTCACCCGGTCTGCGGCACGACGCTCAGCCACGGCCATGTCGTGCCCGGCTGCGAGAAGCACCTGCAGTTCGTGCGCATAGGCAGGCCACAGCAGGGCTGCGAACAGGAAGGCAGGGGTCACGCTGCGATCTGCGTTCACCCGCGCGTCCCCACCACGCAAGGCCGTCAGCACCAAGTCGCGACACAGGCCACTGTGATCTTGGGCCAGCGCCGCCGCGGTGTCGGGCAGGAAATGTTCGAGCACGCCGTACTGCAACAAGAGCTCGAACACGCGCGCGCCGTGGCCGGTCATGAACATCTTCAGCGATTCATCGAACAGGCGCGCATTGGAGGCTTCCGACAGAAGCGGAGCCAATGCCGCGATGGGAGCGGCACTGGCAGGCTCGATGTTGAAGTCGAGCTTGGCCGCCAGACGCATCGCACGCAGGATCCGCACCGGGTCTTCGCGATAACGCGCAGCCGGATCGCCAATCAGGCGCAACACGCGCGCCTGCACGTCTTCGTAACCGCCCACATAGTCGTGCACGCTGAAGTCGCGCACGGTGTAGTACAGCGCATTGGCGGTGAAGTCGCGCCGCACGGCGTCTTCTTCGATGCTGCCATAGACGTTGTCGCGCACCAGACGGCCATTGTCGATCTCGCGATCACCGGAGCCGTCGTCATCGTTGCTTCGAAAGGTCGCCACTTCGATGATGTCGCGGCCAAAGACCACGTGCGCCAGACGGAAACGACGGCCGATCAGGCGGCAATTGCGAAACACCTGCTGCACCTGTTCGGGCGTGGCATCGGTGGCCACGTCGTAGTCCTTGGGTTGTCGACCGAGCAACAAGTCGCGCACCGCACCGCCCACGAGGAAAGCACTGTAGCCGGCCTCGTTCAGGCGATAGAGCACCTTCAACGCCGCGGCGCTGATGTTCTTGCGGGAGATGGGGTGGTGTTCGCGCCCAATGACGCGCAGCGCGGGGGGACTGGATTGCACGTGTGATCGAATGCCCAAGGAAGAACCGGATTGCCTGCCGGCATCCTCGCCGAATATACTACTCGTTCGGCTGGACTCAGCTCAACGCGCTCCCTTCGTCTAGTGGCCCAGGACACCGCCCTCTCAAGGCGGGAACACGAGTTCGAACCTCGTAGGGAGCGCCATTTCGGATCTTTCGCTTCATGGCTTTCGTCGTTACCGACAACTGCATCCGCTGCAAGTACACCGATTGCGTTGAAGTCTGCCCGGTGGATTGTTTCCACGCTGGACCCAACTTTCTGGCCATCGACCCCGATGAGTGCATCGACTGCACCCTGTGCGTGTCCGAATGCCCGGCCGAAGCCATTTTTGCCGAAGAAGACGTGCCTGCCGGGCAGGAGCATTTCATCCCGCTCAACGCCGAGCTATCGAAAATTTGGCCGGTGCTGGCGGTGCGCGAAGACCCTCCCGCGGATGCCGATGCTTGGAATGGCACGCCGGACAAACTGAAGTATCTGGAACGCTGAAGCGCAAACGCGCGCTGATTGATCGAAAACGCCGGCTTTGCGCCGGCGTTTTGTTTCGCGCGCCTTACTTCAGGCGCTGCTGCAAGGTTGCCAGCAAGGTGGCACCTGCACCCGAGACCACTTCCTTGCCTTCGGTGTTGGCCGCCGACACGCGCGCACCGTCGCCATGCGGCGCGATGCGAATCAGGACCTGTTCGCCCTTGTAGTCGACCGTATACACCGTCAACAACTGCGAGCGCTCCTTGATGCTGACGCCCTCGATGCGTTCCAGCGCAATCCCGACACGGCCAAATGCCCCCGTGGGCGAGTCTTCCAGGGTGAAGGCACCGGAGGTGGCCGCGCGCTGTGCGTTGCCCACTTTCGGAATGCTCATGGCACCGTCACTGCTGGGCGCGCTCAGTTCCGGTGGCACTTCCAGCGGGCGCGACTCGGGGCTGAGTTCATAGCCGGTCTTGCTGCGAAACAGACTGCAGCCCGAGCTGGCCAAGATCATTGCGCCCAACACCAGCACCAAGCCGGTGCGTCCATTCACGATTCGATTGCTCATCAAGACATTCACTCCAGAGAAATTCAGGCCGCCTGCGCGGATTGCAAACGGGCTTCGATACGACGCACCTGCTCCAGAACCGCAGTCACCTGTGGAACAAACGGCGAGGATAGCGGCAGCAGGGGCAGGCGCAAGCGATTGTGGCAATGACCTGCCAAGGCCATCAGCGCCTTGACCGGAATGGGATTGGGTTCCAGCGACAGGGCCTGATACAGGCCGTCCAGTGGTGCATCCAAATCGCGCACGGCGGCGATATCACCGGCATGCGCGGCATCGCTCACGTGGCGGAAGAGGGTCGGGACAAGGTTGGATGCCACCGAAATCACGCCATCCGCGCCCGCCAGCATGGCGCGGCTTGCGGTTCCATCATCACCGCTGAGGACCGCAAACTCGGGACTGCGCAGCGCCAAAAGTTCGCTCATGCGTTGCGGATCAGCGACCGCTTCCTTGATGCCGATGATGCGCGGGTGAGGTGCCAGCTGGGCGACCGTTTCCGGAAGCAGATCCACGGCCGTGCGCGAAGGCACGTTGTACAACACCAGTGGGATGTCGAGGGCCTCAGCCACGGCTTCGAAATGACAACGCAAGCCCGACTGGGTGGGCCGTACATAGGCCGGCGCGGCCACCAGCAGCGCATCGGCACCCGCGGCACGTGCGCGAAGGCATTGCTCGATGGTTCGATCCGTGCCCGATTGCCCCGCGCCTGCCAGCACCGGCACGCGCCCCTGGACTTCCGCGACCGCCAGTTTGATCAGCTCGACAAACTCGGCCTCACTCAACATCGCGGCCTCGCCGGTGGAACCGGCCACGACCACGCCCTGCGTACCGGCTGCCAACTGGCATTTGATCAGTTCGCGCCATGCCGGAATGTCCAAGGCACCGGAATCGGTGAACGGTGTGATCAATGCCGTGATGCTGCCGCGAATGTGCACGAGAAGTCGTCGTTTGGGGAACCGTGGGATGTTACTTGCGGCAGCAAAGCACGGGCAAGTATGCTGGCTTGGTAAGCACGCCTGCCATGCATGCGCGATACAGGCTTTTTCACCCAGCGCTTCGCGCCCCATTCTGGAATGTCGCCTTGGCGGACCCGCAGCAACGCCCCAACACCAACGAGAACTACCTCCTGATCAGCGCGTTTTCGACGCATCCGGAGTCACCCCTGCTGGCACTGTCCCGCCGCATCGCCGACAGCGGCTGCAACTTGGTCGATGCGCGCCTGTCCACGGTCGGGCGTGATGTCTCGGCCTTGGCTCTGGCCATGGGTTCCTGGGATGCCGTGGCCAAGTTGGAATCCGGCCTCGGGCGGCTGGAACGCGAGGACGGCATGCGGCTGGTGTGGTATCGCACCGGCCCCAAACCGATGCAAAGCAATCTTTTGCCCTACATGGTCGAAGTGATTGCGGCTGACAAGCCCGGCATCCTGTATCAACTGGCCGATTTCTTCGATCGCCAGGGCATCACCATCGAGAACCTGCACAGCTCTCGTTACCGCGCCATGCAGACCGGCGCCGATATGTTCTCGGCCCAGCTCACCGTCGGCATTCCCGCATCGATGCACATTGCCGCCTTGCGCGACGACTTCCTCGAGTTTTGCGACCACCTCAACCTGGACGCGATCCTCGATCCGATGAAGTTCTGAGCCGCCCATGATCGAAGTCGGCGACACCGTGCCGGATCTGGAAGTCGCACTTTCCGATGGCCGGCGCCTGCGTCTGGGCGCATTCTCCGAACGCTGGTGCGTGCTGTACTTCTACCCGAAGGACAACACCCCCGGCTGCACCCTCGAAGCGCAGGATTTTCGCGATCATGCCGGCCCATTCGACGCTGCCGGCGCCGACATCCTCGGCGTCTCTCGTGACTCCCTGAAGTCGCATCAAAACTTCTGCGCCAAGCACGAATTGCCGTTTGCGCTGATTTCCGACTCGGACGAATCCTTGTGCCAGGCCTTTGGCGTGATTCGTGAAAAGACCCTCTACGGACGCAAGTATCTGGGGGTCGAGCGCAGCACCTTCCTGATCGATCCACACGGTCGCGTGGCCGCGTCCTGGCGCGGCGTGAAAGTGCGCGATCATGCCGCGACAGTCCTCGGCCGACTGCGTGCCCTGTCTTCACCCTGACTGGAACTTCCATGACCTCCAAACCGCGCATCTACGCCTTGGACACCAACGTGCTGATGCACGACCCCACGGCCCTGTTCAAGTTCGAAGAACACGACGTGTTCTTGCCGATGACGGTGCTGGAGGAGCTGGACAACAACAAGAAGGGTATGAGCGAATCCTCGCGCAATGCGCGCCAGGTCAGCCGTTTCATCAATGAACTGATCGAATCCAACGGCAGCGGCGAAATCGCCACCGGCCTGCGCCTGCGTCGACCTTCCGGCCTGCGGCTGCGCGCTGCCGACAACACCGGCATGCTGCTGTTCCAGACCCGCAGCGCCGAACATGGCAACCGCTTCGGCAAGGTTGCACCCGACAACCAGATCCTCGCCGCCATCCTGGCCTTGCGCGATGAGCGCAGCGACCGCGACGTGGTCCTGGTGTCCAAGGACATCAACTTGCGCATCAAGGCGCATATTGCCGGCCTGCCCGCAGAAGATTACGAGAACGACCGCGCGCTGGACGATTTCAACCTGCTCTACACCGGCGTGACCGCGCTGCCAGCCGATTTCTGGGAGCGGCACGAGAAAGGTCTGCGCTCGTGGACCGAGCGCGGCCATACCTACTACGAAATCCAGTTCAGTGCCGATGAAGAGCCCTGGCATCCGAACCAGTTCCTTTATTTGCCCGGAGACGAGGACGTCGAGTTCCGCGTGGCACAGGTGGACGAAACCCTCGCCGTGCTTCAGGTGACCGATGACTACGCCCACGCCAATCACCAGATCTGGGGCGTGAGCGCGCGCAACCGCGAACAGAACTTTGCCCTCAATGCCCTGATGGACCCGGAAATCGACTTCGTCACCCTGCTGGGCACGGCAGGCACCGGCAAGACCTTGCTGACGCTTGCGGCGGGCTTGGCGCAAACCATGGACCACTCGCGCTATCGCGAAATCATCATGACCCGTGCCACGGTATCGGTGGGCGAGGACATCGGCTTTCTGCCCGGCACCGAAGAAGAAAAAATGACGCCCTGGATGGGCGCACTCACCGACAACCTCGAAGTGCTCACCCAGACACCGAACGAAGGCGGAAGCTGGGGGCGCGCTGCCACCAACGACCTCCTCGCCAGTCGCATCAAGATTCGCGCCATGAACTTCATGCGCGGGCGCACCTTCCTCAACCGTTACGTCATCATCGACGAGGCGCAGAACCTTTCACCCAAGCAGATGAAGACCCTGCTCACCCGTGCTGGCCCCGGCACCAAGATGGTGTGTCTGGGAAATGTCGAACAGATCGATACGCCGTACCTGACTGAAACCACCTCGGGCCTGACCTACGCCGTCGACCGTTTCAAACAATGGCCGCACAGCGCCCACATCACCCTGCGGCGGGGCGAGCGCTCGCGTCTGGCGGATTTTGCCTCCGAGGCACTCTGATTAGCCGCTCAGTTGGCATCCAAAAACAACGGGCGGCCACTGGCCGCCCGTTTTTTTGGTGCGCCCGGCACGGGCGCACTCTTGGAGGTGCAAGTCCTCCCACAAGCTGATCACGGCGAGTGAAGCGAAGCGCAACTGCGCAAGGGCGACTGAGCGTGGGGAGGAAGCGTGGAGCGAAGCTGCGGGCCGATGAACA
>CAUJJS010000202.1 GCA_963205415.1 Pseudomonadota bacterium | reverse complement strand
CGGTGTAGGTGGCATGTTGGCCGCCGATTGCGGGGTAGGGCACGCCAGGATTGCCGTGACCCGTCGGGCCGTGGCAAGCCATGCAGGCGGGAAGTCCGCGTGCGGTGTCGCCGCCGCGATAGAGCTTTTGTCCCACTTCGTAGAACTTCTTGTCGGCATTCGGGCCCTCGGCAATCACGCTGTCATCGGCAATGCCCGGGGTAACCGATTGGGAGGCGAAGAAAGCGCCCAGATCGTTCATGTCCTGAGTGCTCAGGACACTGGCAAAGCCCACCATGATCGGATCCACGCGGCTGCCGTCCTTGAACAAGGCCAACTGGCGGGCGATGTAGGCCTCACTCTGGCCAGCCAACTTGGGATACATCGGCACCGGCGAGTTGCCGTCACTGCCATGGCAGGCCGTGCAGACGGCGGCCTTGCTTTCACCGGCCTTGGCGTCGCCCGGCTGTGCCGGCGCGTTGGCATCGGCCAGTTGCGTGACTTGAGCTGCCTGGGCTTCAGGTGCTGCCGTGACTTCAGCCGGCGTGGTGGACTCCTGCGCCATCGCGAACACGTTGAAGCCAAGACCCAAGGCCGCCGTGAAGGCCATGCCACAATAGCGACGCAAATCCATAATCACGCTCCACGTGTAAACCTGCCAAGCTGCTCCGTGGGTGTGAGCGAGTCGGTGCCGACGGCATGTCGGCGACTCGCGTCCAAGGATGCAGAAACAGGCGAATTATTCCAGCCGGTCCCAAGCCGGTCAAACCAGACGGGGCTGTCGATGTCCGAAAACCACCCATTGCGCGTCATGACTTACCTCAAGAGCGTGCACGAGCTGCGTCATTTGCCGCCTGATGTGGGCCTGGAAGTGGCCATTGCAGGGCGTTCCAATGCCGGAAAATCCAGCGCGATCAATGCGATCGCGGATCAGACGGGCTTGGCGCGCACCAGCAAGACGCCCGGCCGCACCCAGCAACTGGTCTATTTCCATGTCGCGCCCGAGCGTCACGTCGTCGATCTGCCAGGTTACGGCTATGCCAAGGTTCCGCCGGATCTGCGCGATCACTGGCAGCGTTTGATCGATCAGTTCTTCCGAACCCGTCAGGTCTTGCGTGGCTTGGTGGTGGTGATGGACGTGCGTCATCCGCTGCGCGAATTCGATCAGCAGATGCTGGCCTACGGCGCCTCGCGTGGGCTGGCTTGCCATTGCCTTTTGACCAAGGCCGACAAACTGCCGCGCGGTCAGCAATCCAAAGCCTTGCTGGAGACCCGGCGCGCGCTGGGTGATGCGGCGAGCGTGCAGTTGTTCTCCTCGACTTCATTGCTTGGTGTGGACGAGGCGCGTGCGGTGCTGTGTCGTTGGCTTGACTTGGAATCGGGCGCAAAGAACGCGTGAACCGTCGCCCTGACGCGCCAGGTCGCCGGCCATGGTGTGCGAAGGTGCGCGGCTGGGATCCAATCCAAGGGATTTGACCTCACGCCACGGCTCGGTAATGCTCCACGGGTTCCGTGAAGCGCTCACGGTCCACAATTTGAATCCAAAAAGACAAAACACGAGGGAGATCGCATGAGCGGTGGCGCCACATCCAATCCGGGCACGAGCCCGCAATTTGCCCAGGTAATGGGCCATCCGCGTCCCTTGTGGATGCTGTTCATGACCGAATTCTGGGAGCGCTTTGCCTTCTACGGCATGCGCTGGGCGCTGGCCCTCTACATCGTGGCTCAGTTCTACGGCGGCGACTCGGCCGGCGAAGCGCCAGCCAGCCGTTTGTATGGCGCCTATCTGGCCTTGGTGTATGCCGCCGCCCTGTTCGGCGGTTATGTGGCCGACAAGGTGATCGGCTATCAGCGTTCGATCTTGTTGGGTGCGGTGGTGATGGCCGCCGGCTTGTTCATGGTGATGGTGCCCAACGAGGTCGTGTTCCATATCGGGCTCGCCACCATCATCGCCGGCAATGGTCTGTTCAAGCCCAATATTTCGACCATGGTCGGGCAGCTTTACGTGACGGGCGACGAACGCCGCGACTCGGGTTTCACCTTGTTCTACATGGGCATCAATGCGGGTGCCTTCATCGCGCCGATCCTGACCGGTTGGCTGGCGGAAAACATGTTCGGTGGCTCGTCCGCGATGCCGGCCTACAAGGCGGTGTTCATCGCGTCCGGCGTGGGCATGCTGATCAGCTTGGTGTGGTTCTGGTTCGGGCGCGGCCAATTGCAGGGCGTCGGCAAGCCCGACGTGGGCAGCGAGGGGCTCGGCAGGGTCTTGCTCGTGGCACTGGGCGTGCTGGTGGCGATCCCGGCCATCTATTTCCTGCTGTCCATTGATGCGGCCAATCTGGCCATCATTCTGTTTGTCCTGTTTGTGGTCTTGTGCGTGCTGATCATGGTCGAAGGCTTCAAGAACGGCGCCGTGGCGCGGGACAAGGCCGTCGCCATGTTGATCATCTTCGCCTTCAACGTGCTGTTCTGGGTGTTCTTCGAGCAGGCAGGCAGCTCGTTCAACTTCCTCGCACAAAACATCGTCGATCGGGATTTTGGTGATTGGACCTTCCCGGTGGGTTGGTTTCAGTCGGTGAACTCGCTGGCGATCATCACCTTGGCACCCGTGATCGCTTGGATCTGGATCAAGATGGGCAAGGCCAACCCGTCGATTCCGCGCAAGTTCGGCTTGGGCATCCTGTTCAATGGTGCGGCGTTCTTGTTGTTGATGGTTGCGCTGTCGAACTTCGTGGATCCGCAATCCATGAAGATTCCATTCTGGACCCTGTTCATGGTGTACGTGATCCAGTCGGTGGGTGAGTTGTGCCTGTCGCCGATCGGCCTGTCGATGGTGACCAAACTTGCGCCGGTGCGCCTGGTCGGTTTTGGCATGGGCGGTTGGTTCCTCTCGACCGCGATCGGCAACAATCTTTCGGGCATTTTCGCCAGCGAAGTCAGCGGCGAAGGCGGCATGACCACCGCATCTGCCTTGTCCGGTTACACCTTCGGCTTCTGGGTGTTGTTGGGTGCTGGTGTGGTCTTGTTCCTGATCGCGCCCCTGATCCAGAAATTGATGCACGGGGTGAAGTGAGCCTGCCGCGTATTGCACAAGAAAACGGCGCCTTCGGGCGCCGTTTTCTTGTATCGTCTCAGGCGAGCAATACTTCGATGCCGAGCCGTTGCAGGCCTTCGTGATACTCGGCACTGATGCCGGCATCGGTGATGACGCAATGGATGGCATCGAGTCGGGCGATGCGGTGCAGACTGACCTTGCCGAACTTGCTGGAGTCGGTCAGCACCACGATGCGCCGTGCCCGTTCCACCATGCGGTGATTGAGACTGGCTTCGGCTTCGTGGTGGGTGGTGGCACCAAATTGCAGGTCAAGACCATCCACGCCCAGGAACAAGGTGTCGAAACTGAAACTCTGCAGGCTGGCCTCGGCTTGATGGCCGCGCAGTGACAAGGAGCCCGGATGCAGCACGCCGCCGGTCAGGCGCAGGGTGAGTCCGCTGGCGTTGGCCAGTTCCCAGGCGATGTTGAGGCCGTTGGTCATCACCGTGATATCGCGGTGTTCGCGCAGTTGGCGCGCCAGCATCATGGTGGTGGAGCCCGAGTCCAGAATGATGTTGTCGCCGGGCTTGACCAGCTGCGCGGCGCGAAGGCCGATGGCGTCCTTCGAGGGCAGGTTCATGCTGTCCTTTTCGTGGATCGCGTGCTCGGGCGGCGGGCTGCGCAGGAGTGAGGCGCCGCCGTGACTGCGGATCGCCAAACCTTGCGCCACGAGGTGATTGAGGTCACTGCGGATGGTGACCGCGCTGACGCCATGACGATCCACCAGTTCGCTGACCTGTACATTGCCCGCTTGCAGCAGTTGTTCGACGATGTGTCGTCTGCGCTGACGGGTGTTTCGCGCAACCGGTGCGGGAAGGGTGCTCATGCGCGAATGGCCCTGGCATCGGGCGCGGGCAGTGCGCACTCGAAAGGCGAGGGCGCATTGCGCGGAAACCCGTTTCTCGAACAAGCGCGGGCGTACTCGTCCAGACGCAGGCCGATCTTGTGCCGCACGAGTGCCAAAGGATCAGGCGAGAGTTTTCCTTCCTGCACGGCGGCGTGTTGCTCGGGTAGAAACTGACTGAGCAGGACGCGCGGAATTTCGCGCTGGCGAAGGTTGGCAATGAGGGTTTCCACCGCCGCAGCAACGTCGCGGTCGCCCCAGTAATAGCGACAGCGATCACTGAGCGCATAGGCCCGTTGCAGCCGGAGTTGTTGCGCATCACCGCGATAGTGACCTTGCCAGTGCTTGGGCTCGGCTTGCATGCGCGCATCGAGGACTTCGATCAGGCCGGAGCAGGCGTCCGGCGCAGATAGCGCGTCTTCGATGTGGGCCAAAGCAAACAGGGCCTCGCGATAGGCGAAGGTCGCCGCCGGCCCGACTTTGAGGATGGCGAAGTGATCGCGTACCAAGGCGTGCAGCGATGGCTCGGATTGGTAGTCGGTGGAGTGGGCCTCGAACACGATGCGCGCTTGGGTTTCGATGAATTTCGACAAGGCGTTCGCAGCGTTTGGGTCGTACTGCTGCACGCTGGCGTGATCGAAATCCACGCCGGGTTGCACCACCATCGCGATCACCCGTTGCCAAGCTTCGCGCAGTTCGGGGGTGTCGAAAGCCGCGTGGTGAATGGCCAGGGTTCTGGCGGCGGCCTCGGGCGCGGTCACCGCGACGCCCTCGCCAAGCGAGCTTTCACCACCCGGTACTGGAACTTCGGTGCCGATCACGTATACCGGCATCGGCAAGCCGGATGCGCGTGCAGTCATTTCGGCGATCTTGGCCAACTCGGCCGAACGCGTGGCCACGACCTCGTCGGGCAGCGGCGTGGGATCGTCGGCGCAGGACATGCTGCAATCCAGATGGATCTTGTGGAAGCCCGCCGCCACGTAGGCGCGAATCAAGTCCCGCGCATGGCCCATGGCGATGTCGGCGGGCAGTTTCTGCCAAGCATTGGGGCCCAAGTGATCGCCGCCAAGAATCAGGCGTTCGCGTGGAAACCCCGCAGCATCGGTCAGGGTTTCGACGTAGTGGCGGTACTGCGCTGGCGTCATGCCGGTGTAGCCGCCGAACTGATCGACTTGGTTCGAGGTCGCCTCGATCAACAAGGGTGTCTGATGGCGTTGCGCGACGTCGATGGCAGCCAGCAGCACCTGTTCGTTGCTGCAACACACGCTGTACAGCCCGACGGTCTCGCCGTTTCGGTGCGCTTGGATGAGGTTTTGTGCAAGAGACATGAAAAAATCCTGAGACGATTGTCAGATGAGTTCACGCGTCAGCAGGGCCGCGCCGCGCGCGCCGCCGGCATCGCCAAAGCGTGGCGGGAGGATCGGTGGGACGCGCATGCCCGAGAACAGGTGCGACTGCACGGCTGAAGGCAGTTCGGCATAAAGCGGCGCGTGGCGAGACAAGCCACCGCCCAGCACGATCACGTGCGGGTCCAGCACCATCACCACGCTGGCCAAGGCGTGGCCGATCAGATCCAGATGAATGCGTGTGGCTTGAGCGGCGCGCTCATCGCCAGCCTGCGCCGTTGCCAACACGGCGGCCGCGTCGTGCGATGTGCCACCCAGATGGCGATGCAGTGCCGCCAAGCCACTGCCGGAGATGTATCGCTCCAGGCAGCCCGTGAGGCCGCAGCCACAGGCCAGAATCGGCAAAGCGTGCTTTGCCAGAAGGTGAGCCGGAATACTCCAGTGCCCCCATTCGCCGGCGATGCCGTTGAAGCCGGTAATCAGGTGGCCCTTGACGCAATAGCCACCGCCCGCTCCCGTGCCAAGAATGGCGCCGATCATGCTGGCGTGGCCGTCGGCTGCA
>CAUJJS010000201.1 GCA_963205415.1 Pseudomonadota bacterium | reverse complement strand
GCCCTCCATCGCGTGCTCACCGTTGCATGGTTCGACCGCCTTGGTCTACCGCGACTCTCCTGACCTCAACTCCTCGAACCGCCCGGTGCGGACCCGCATGCCGGGTGGTGTGGGAGGGGCGCGATGGTCAATTACCATCGCCCCCTATCCCGATCAAGGCGCTGAATTCGATCAAGGACGGCGTGCGAGATCCGAATCGTCACGAACCTTCGGCATCAGGTCCTGCTTGCTCGTGCCCAGCCAGTAGAGCAGCGGGCAGGCCACGAAGATCGAGGACAAGGTGGCGAGGATAATGCCCACGATTTGCGACTCGGCCATGCCCTTGAGCGAATCACCGCCGTAGATATACAAGGCAAGCACGGTCAGCAGGGCCACGAACGAGGTGATCACGGTACGCGAGAGTGTCTGGTTGATGCCCTGATTGAGTACCTGCGCGGTGTCGAGGCGGTGTGCCGACTTGAACACTTCGCGTACACGGTCCAGCACCACGATGGTGTCGTTGATCGAATAGCCCATCACCGACATGATGCCGGCCATCAAGGTCAGGTCGAACTCGCGCTGGTTGAGTGCAAACACGCCCGTGGTGACGATCACCACGAAGGCCGTGGTGATGATCGAAGCGACCGCAAATTTCCATTCGAAGCGGATGGAAATGTAGATCACGAAGCCCAGCATCACGAACAGAGCGGCAAGGATGCCGTTCTGCGCCAGTTCCTTGCCCACCTGCGGGCCCACGAAGTCGCTGCGTACCACCATGCCCGGGTTGTCCGCGGTTTGCACCGTAGTGAGCACCGAGCCACCGGTCTGCGCCGCGTTGGCTTGGTCGGCACGCGGCTGCAGGCGGATCACGATATCCATTTCGGAACCGAAAGCCTGCACCACGGCACCGGCGTAGCCGGCTTCTTCCAGCTTGTCACGCACCTGATCGAGATCGACGGCCTTTTCGAACTTGAGTTCGGCCACGGTGCCGCCGGTGAAGTCGAGTGCGTAGTTCAGTCCACGGGTGCCGAGCAGGAGGAAGGTCGCGAGCACCAGCAGCACGCTGATGCCCACGGTGATGGTGCGCATCCGCAGGAAATCGATTTTGCTGTCGTAAGGAAAAATATTCACGGATTCACCTGTTGATCAAATCGCGATGTGCTTGAGCTTGCGGCGATGTCCGTAGATCATCGTGGCCGCGCCGCGCGACACTGAAACGGCGGTGTAGATCGAGGTGATGATGCCGAGGCACAAGGTCACGGCAAAACCCTTCACCGGGCCGGTGCCGAAGGCGAACAGGGCGATACCGGCGAGGAAGGCGGTGACGTTGGCGTCCCAAATCGTTCCGGTGGCCTTTTCGTAACCCATGTCGATGGCCGACAAGGGCGGCAGTCCGAGTCGTAACTCTTCGCGTATGCGTTCGTTGATCAGCACGTTGGCGTCCACCGACAGACCCACGGTCAGTGCAATACCGGCCAGGCCCGGCAAGGTCAGGGTTGCGCCCATCAGTGACATCACCGCCACCACCAGCAGCAAGTTCAGCAACAAGGCAATGTTGGTCACGATGCCGAACACCTTGTAGTACACGACGAAGAACGCGAGCACAAACAGGAACGAGAAGGTGACTGCGACCCAACCACGTTCGATGTTCTCGCGCCCCAGACTCGGGCCGATGATGCGTTCCTCGACGATGTCCACCGGTGCCGCGAGCGAACCGGCGCGCAACAGCAGGGCCAGCTCCGCCGCTTCGGTGGAACTGCTGAGGCCCGTGGTCTGGAACTTGCGTCCGAACACGCCATTGACGCGCGCGTAGTTGATGACCTCTTCGGTCACGCGCACGCTGCGGACTTCCTTGCCATCGACGATCTTGGTTTCCGGCAGGCGTTCGATGTAGACCACACCCATGAAACGACCGACGTTGTCGCGGGTGAATTCATTCATGCGTGCGCCGGCGGCCGCGTTCAGGGTGACCGACACCATCGGCGAGCCATCTTGCGGATCAAAGCCCGAGCGCGCATCCACGAGCTGATCGCCGGCAGCGATGATGCGCCGTGACAACAGCAGCGGGCGGCGCGTGCCGCGCTCGTAGTACACGCGCGCACCGGCCGGAACGCGACCACTCTGCACCGCATCCTGCGCATTGCCATCGACCGCGGCGCGGTATTCCAGCGTGGCGGTCGCGCCGAGGATCTTCTTGGCTTGCGCGGTGTCCTGCACACCCGGCAACTGCACCACGATACGGGAAGCACCCTGACGTTGGACCAAGGGCTCGGCCACACCCAGCTCGTTGATTCGATTGCGCAAGGTGCCGATGTTCTGCTCGACCGCGTTGTCGACGATGGTCTTCAGCTCGGTCTCGCGCATGTGGGCGATCAGCACGCCGGGTTCTGCACCGTCTTCGACCTCGATCTGCGGCACATCACGTCCGATCAGGGTCGCCACCTGATCGCGATCCGTAGCGTCGCGCAAGCGGATGTGGATGCCGTTGGGCGTGCGTTCCACCCCCGCGTAGGGGATCTTGGCATCACGCAACAGGCCGCGAATGTCGTCGACGAAGCCGTTTTCGCGCTTTTCCAGCGCCGCTTTCTCGTCGACTTCCATCAGGAAGTGCACGCCACCCTGCAAGTCCAGACCCAGCAGCATCGGCTTGGCACCGATGGCGGTGAGCCAATCCGGCACGGTCGAAGCGAGATTGAGCGCCACGACATAGCCTTGCCCGACTTCGCCACGAATGGTGTCGGCCGCACGCACCTGCACATTGGGATCGGCCAGACGCACGATCAAGCTGTTTTTTTCGATCTTGATCGACTTGGTGGCGATCTGGCTACGCTCCAACACGCCTTGCACGCGTTCTTTCAGGGCGTCGTCGACCTGACCACCACGAGTAGCGGAGATCTGTACGGCGGTGTCCTGCGGATACAGGTTCGGCAGCGAATAGATGGTCGAGACGATCAGTACAAGGATCGCGACGACGTATTTCCAACGGGCGTATTCAAGCATGTGGGCACCATCGGGGAACGGGGCACTACCAGCCGACAGGCTGGAAGCGCAGGAGTGGACAGGAGTGGGGCTGGCTCAGGCGGTTTTCAACGTGCCCTTGGGCAGCACCGTCGTGACGGCGTGCTTTTGCACCTTGATGGTCACCTTGTCGGCGATCTCGACGTGAAGGAAGCTGTCGCCGACCTCTTCGACGCGGGCCAGGATGCCGCCGCTGATGATGACTTCATCACCCTTGGCGATGGCGGCCACCATGTTGCGGTGATCCTTGGCGCGCTTCATTTGCGGGCGCATCACGAAGAAATAGAACACCGCCACGAACACCAGCATCATGATCAAGGGAGACCACGGCGCCGGTTGGGCCGCGCCCACGGCTTGCGCGTGGGCAGTAGAAATCAAAAAGTCCATCGGAACACTCACGTCGAGATTGATGAATCACCGGCAGGCCGCCGGCAAAGGGCGGAAATTATGCCACGGCACGATTCTGGCGACACAACGAGGCAGATTTCGGCAGGCGTGGAGCCGCTACGATAGGCGTGAATACGCCAAGTGCCCGACTTCCCGACATGCCCCACAACGCCCCGGATCTCCTGCTGACCCATGCCCGTCTCGTCACTTTGTCCGATGACACCGGCTACGGCCTGATCGATGATGGGGCCTTGGCTTGTCGCGAGGGGCACATCGTTTGGATCGGGCCGAACGCGCAAGTACCGACGACGCTGCGAGATGCCCATGAGGTTCACGACTGCGCCGGCATGCTCGTGACGCCGGCTCTGATCGACTGCCACACCCACCTCGTTTTCGGTGGCGATCGTGCGGGCGAATTCGAACAACGCCTGCTCGGGGTCAGCTACGAGGACATTGCGCGCCAGGGTGGCGGCATTGTCTCCAGCGTGTGCGCCACCCGCGCGGCCAGCGAAGACGCACTGCTCGATTTGGCCTTGGCGCGCGCCCGCGCCCTGCTGGCCGATGGCGTGGCGACCTTGGAAATCAAGTCTGGCTATGGGCTGGAACGCGACAGCGAACTGCGCATGTTGCGAGTCGCCCGTCGCGTGGGCGAGATGCTCGGGATCACGGTCAAGACTACCTTCCTCGCCGCCCACGCCGTGCCGCCTGAGTACGCCGGGCGTGCGGATGATTACATCGCGCACGTTTGCGAAACCCTGCTGCCTGCGGCGCACGCCGAAGGTCTGGTCGATGCCGTGGATGCCTTCTGCGAACGCATTGGCTTCACCCCGCAGCAGACCGCACGCGTGTTTGCCGCAGCGCGCGCGCTCGGCCTGCCAGTGAAGCTGCATGCGGATCAATTGAGTGATTCCGACGGGGCAGCGCTGGTCGCAAGCTTTGATGGACTGTCGGCCGATCATGTCGAATACAGCAGTGAGACCGGGGTTCGGATGATGGCGGCGCATGGCTCCACGGCCGTGCTTCTTCCCGGCGCCTTCCTCTGCCTGCGCGAAACCCGTATGCCTCCCATCGAGCAGTTCCGCGCCCATGGCGTACCCATGGCGGTTGCCACCGACGCCAATCCGGGCACTTCGCCCTTGTTGAGCGTGCGACTGGCGATGGCCCTGGCCTGCATCCAGTTCCGCCTCAGTCCGGAGGAATCCCTGCGCGGGGCGACCTGTCATGCGGCGCGAGCACTGGATTTGAGTGATCGTGGCCGACTCGTCGTCGGCCAGCGCGCCGACATCGCGGTGTGGCGTGCCCGACAGCCTGCCGAGCTGTGCTACTGGCTGGGTGGCGACCTGCTCGATGGCCTCTACATCGGCGCGCGGCGCGCGCCCTGAAACCCCTCCGCCACTGCGCCACAAAGCGAAGGTCTGAACAAGTTCGTCATGCCCGCGACTTCAAGGCACTGAAATCAAAGGTGCTGGACTCCCGCCTTCGCGGGAGTGAGTGCGCCCGTGAGGGCATCGTAACAGCGCGGTGTGAGTCCGCGTCAGGGCAAGCCACGAGCCCTGTAGTTGAAGGTAACTGCGTTGCTGAGAGGCAAGGTGGAAAGCAACCGGAAGCGAACCGACGGTCCGTAGTAAAGCGAACCCGTTTCGGCGGGGTGTTGTGGCGAGCCTGCTCATTCATGGCGAAGCCTGGAACTCACCGATCACGCTGGGGTGGCGGCAAAAGCGATGATCGGGCGCACCTTGTGGTTGGGGACGGAACGTTGGGACGTTGCGATGCAGTAAGCGGGGAGACCCGCGCACGTAGTGAACGGGCGTGGGAGTCAGAGCCTTCGTAGTACCGGAGCCGGAGACGGCGGAACGCGGCGGAAGCAAAACGTCGTTTAGGGAAGGGAGGCAGGAAGGTGGATTCGGGAGGTTGAGAGCGATGCACGCAAACTTGCCGCAAGTGTCGGAAACGGCTACGCAAGGTGAAGACACCCCGATGCGCGACTGGCATTGGGTGGAAGCATCGGTCTGGACGGAACGGATGTTGGCAGCGCTGGATAACGGCGTGAAGGGAGGCAAATGGTTCAGTCTGATTGACAAGGTGTATCGCCCCACGACGCTGCGCGCGGCGTGGGGACGGGTGGTGCGCAATCGGGGAGCGGCGGGCGTGGATCGGCAAAGCGTGGATGCGTTTGCTGCCCATGCCGAGCGGTACCTTGAGGAATTGGCGACGGCGATCCGCAGCGACACGTACCGGCCACAGGCGATCAAGCGGGTGGAGATACCCAAGGGGCCGGGACAGACCCGTCCACTGGGGATTCCGACCGTCAAGGATCGGGTGGTGCAGACGGCAGTGCGCATGGTGCTCGAACCAATTTTCGAGGCGCTGTTTTCCGAGCACAGCTACGGGTTTCGGCCTGGACGGGGTGCCAAGGACGCGCTGCGCGAGGTGGACGGTCTGCTGCGGGCGGGATATTGCCATGTGGTGGACGCCGACCTTGCGAGCTACTTCGACAGCATTCCGCATGCTGACCTGATGGCGCGGGTACGTGAGCACATTGCCGATGGTCGCGTGTTGCGGTTGTTGGCGTCGTGGCTCACGCAGGAGGTGATGGCGGGGCTGGCGCGTTGGACGCCGAGTGGCGGTACGCCGCAAGGGGCGACGATCAGCCCACTGCTGTCCAACCTGTACCTGCACCCACTGGATGTGCTCATGGCCGAGCAAGGCTATCGGATGGTGCGCTATGCGGACGACTTCGTTGTGCTGTGTCAGACGGCGGAGCAGGCACGGCGCGCGTTGGTCGAGATTCGGGAATGGGTAGAGGCCAATGGGTTGACCCTGCATGCGGACAAAACCCACGTGGGCGATTGCCGGCAGGTCGGACAAGGATTCGACTTTCTCGGTTATCGGTTCGAGGCAGGTCAACGCCGGGTGCGCAAGAAGAGTTGGAACGCGATGACGCAAAAACTCCGCCACAAGACGCCGCGCACCAAGGGGCGTTCGATGGCGAGCATCATTGCAGAGCTTAACCCGCTGTTGCGGGGCTGGTTCCACTACTTCAAACATGCGCACCCGATGACCTTCCGCAAACTCGACGGTTTCGTCCGACGTCGTCTGCGTTCGATCCTGCGTTCCTACGAGGGACGACGCGGCCACGGTCACACCCGCACCGATCATCAGCGCTGGCCCAATGCCTACTTCGCTCAGCTCGGGCTTTTCACTCTCACCGAAGCCCATGCCTCGGCGTGCCGATCTCGATGAAGCAACCACCCACTGGAGAGCCGTGTGCGGGAGAACCGCACGCACGGTTCGGAGGGCGGGGACGGCTTGGCCGTTCCCGACCCCTATCGAACAAATGTCGGCTTGTTCAGACAGCCCCAAAGCAAAACGCCCTGCGATGCAGGGCGTTCCGTTGACCTCACCAGCGCGTTTCAGGCTTTCTTCTTGGCGGCCGTCTTGCGTGCGGCCGGCGCCTTCACCGGCGCGGCGACGGGCGCAGCAGCAGCGGGTGCCGCACCTGCGCGATGCGGACGGCTGTTGCCGTAGCTGCTGGAATACCGTTTGCCTTTCGCGGTCCTGCGATCACCTTTACCCATTTTTTACTCCTTGGTTTGAATTGGACGAAACACTTCGCGCTTCGGCGCGCCGTGCAAGCCTAACATCCCTGCCGCCAAACGCATCAGGCCAAGGATGATCGATTGACGGACGGTGCGGGCGCATGCCGGCAAACGTGCATCGACAAACGGGTGTTGCGCCAGTGCGCCCAAGCCACCAGCAGGCCGCCCGTCACCATCATCAACGCATGCAGCGGACCATGCGCATGCAGGGGCGTGAAGGCATTGCTCCACACCAGGGCCAGTCCAGCCAACAACACCCACCACACCGAAGCCTTGCGGTGCCGGCGGTAACCCATGGCCAACATGGCCACACCCAGCACGGTGGCGAACAACACGAACAACTGATCCAGATCGAAACCGCCAAAAACGCTCAAACCCAAGGCCGGAGCCAGCAACAAGGCCACCGGCATGGCCGCGCAATGCACCGCACAGGCAATCGAGGCCCACAGGCCAATGCGATCACCTGCGTGCTGCACGCGATCGACCGCAAGAAGGCGTGCTGCGGTCGGAGCCTCAGAGGTGGGATCAATCATTGGGGTGTCATGGGTCGCTGTTTTGAAACACTATAACATGCAATGTGAACATCAAGCTGAGCGGATTTCCGACGCCTGAGTACGATCCGCCGTGGCTGGCCCCTCGCAGTTGTGGGATGCTGCCCTGTGCCGAATCCCTTCGAAGGACTGCCGCGATGCGTACGCTCCGCTATTCATCGATCCTGATTTTGTCAGCAGCCATGCTGACTTCCGCCTGCACTCCGCCGCCTGCGGCGCCGACGAGTTCCGAGCCCAAACAGGCACCTGCGCCAACGTCAAACATTGAACGCCCAAGTCGGCAATACCCGATCGAAGATTTCATCGACACCGTCTCCGTCGCCGGCGCATCGTTTTCACCCGATGAAAGTCGGTTGCTCTTTGGCTCAAACCGCAGTGGTGTCTGGAATGCCTACACCCTGCCCGTAGGGGGTGGCGATTGGGTCCCGGTGACCCAGTCGCGCACCGACAATGTGTATGCCGTCAGCTATTTCCCCAAGGATGCGCGAATCCTGGTCACCCGCGACGCCGGTGGCAACGAGTTGAATCACGTGTATGTGATCGAGGCCGATGGCAGCGAACGCGACCTGTCGCCCGGCACCGAGCTGAAGGCCGAATTTCTCACGTTTGATCGCGCCGGCGACGCGTTTTACGTGCTCAGCAACGAGCGCAATGCAAAGTTCTTCGACGTGTATCGCTACGACGCCACGACTTACGAGCGCCAACGCGTCTTCGAGAACAACGAGGGCTATCAACCCAGCGCGATCTCCGGCGATGGCCGATTCCTCGCCCTCGACAAAACCCGCACCACCAACGACAACGATCTAAATCTGGTCGAGCTCAAGACAGGCAAGCTCCAACACCTGACCCCGCATACCGGCAACGCGCGGTACGCGGCGCAGGCGTTTTCCCCGGATGGCAAGTACCTGTACTACACCAGCAACGAAGGCAGCGAGTTCATGCGCCTGCGTCGCTACGATCTGGCCTCGGGCCAACACGAAGACGTGCGCAAGCAAGCCTGGGACATCGTCGATGTGGCCTTCTCGCACAACGGCAAATACCGCATCGACATCACCAATGTCGATGGTGGCACCCAGGTGGATTTGTTCGATGTGGCCCGCGGTGCCGCAATGACCTTGCCGAATTTCCCGGCCGGGGAAATCCGCAGCGTGCGCATCGCGCCGTCCGAAACGCGCATGGCGTTCTACCTCAACGGCGATCGCCAACCCAATGATTTGTACGTGCTCGACTTCGGCCAGCCAGAACCCAAACGTCTGACCACCTCCCTGAGTGCACGCATCGACCCGGCGGACTTGGTCGATTCAACCGTCGTGCGCTTCAAGGCGCGTGATGGCTTGGAGATTCCCAGCATTCTTTGGAAACCGCTGCAAGCCAGCGCCACCCACAAGGCACCGGCCCTGTTGCTCGTGCATGGCGGCCCGGGCGGACAGACCACTCGCGCCTACAACTACGTTGCCCAGTTTCTGGCCAACCACGGCTACGTGATCCTTGGCATCAACAACCGTGGCAGCTCGGGCTATGGCAAGGCGTTCTTTGCCGCCGACGACGGCAAGCACGGGCGCGAACCGTTGTGGGATTGCGTCGATGGCAAGAACTACCTGCAAACGCTCGACTACGGCGATCCCCAGCGCATCGGCATCATGGGTGGCAGCTATGGCGGCTACATGACGGTCGCGGCACTGGCCTTCCAACCCGACGAATTCAAAGTCGGCATCGACATCTTCGGGGTAACCAATTGGCTGCGGACATTGGAAAGCATCCCGCCCTATTGGGAGAGCTTCCGCGAGGCGCTGTATCAGGAAATCGGCGACCCGGCGACGCAGCGCGATTTCCTCATCGAGACTTCACCCTTGTTCCATGCAGACAAGATCAACAAGCCGCTGATGGTGCTGCAGGGTGCCAATGACCCACGCGTGCTCAAGTCCGAATCGGATGAGATCGTGGCGGTGAAGAAGAATGGCGTGCCGGTCGAATACATGGTGTTCGACGATGAAGGCCACGGCTTTGCCAAGAAGGAAAACCAGATCCGTGCCTACGGTGAAGTTCTGAAATTCCTCGACACTTGGCTCAAGGGCGGGTCTGCGCCGAAGTAACCGGACCGCTTACGCCAACTCCAGCCACGCCAACTCCAATTCATCCTGTTCGCGTGCCAACTGCGCCTGCTGGAAACCCAGTTCGCTCAGGCGCTCGTGCCCGGCCTGCTCGTACAGGTTCGGGTCGGCCAAAGCCTGCTCGACGGCCTCGCGCGCGACGCGGATCTCTTCCAATCGCGTTTCGATACGCTTCAGGCGTCGCGCGATGGCCGGATCGACCGCCTTGCGGGTCTCCGCCTTGACCGTTTGGGCCGCAACTTTGCTGGGCTTGCGTGACTCGCCCGTCGAATCGGTCTCGCTATTGCGCCCGCGCAACCACGCCGCATAGGCATCAAGATCACCATCGAAGGCCTCGACCTTGCCCTGAGCCACGCGCCAGAAGGTGTCGCACACGAGTCCAACCAAATGCCGATCGTGGCTGACCAGCACGATTGCGCCGGGGAAATCCGACAGCGCTTCGGCAAGGGCCTCACGCATGTCCAGATCGAGGTGGTTGGTGGGCTCGTCGAGCAACAGCAGGTTCGGACGTCGCCAAGCGATCAGGGCCAGTGCAAGTCGCGCACGTTCGCCACCTGAAAAACCATCCACCGGCTCGAAGGCGCGATCGCCCGGAAAGTCCCAGCGCCCCAGATGGTCGCGAAAGGCCTGTTGACCACTATCGGGGGCCAAATCGCGCAGGTGATCCATGGGGCTTGCGCCTTCACGCAGCGATTCCACGGTGTGCTGGGCGAAGTAACCGATGCGCAGGTCGGGATGGGCGTTGCGGTCGCCCGCACGCAGGGCCAGCTCACCCACCAGCGACTTCACCAAGGTGGACTTGCCGGCCCCGTTGGGCCCAAGCAAGGCCACACGATCGCCCGACTCCAGAGCAAAACCCACCTGCTTCAGGATCGTGACACCGCCATCTTTCGTTGTGGTCGCCGAATCCGACGAATAACCGCAGTCGGCGTGGCGCAGGCTCAACAGTGACGTCGGCAGCTTGTCCGGCTCGGCAAAATGGATGTGAATCGGACGCTGGGCACGCACGGCCTCGGTGCCGGCGAGTTTTTCCAATCGCTTGATGCGTGATTGCGCCTGCCGCGCCTTGGTGGCCTTGGCGCGGAAGCGGTCGATGAAGGATTGCAAGTGCGCGCGTTCGACCTGTTCCTTTTCGAAGGCGATCTGCTGCTGGCGCAATTGTTCGGATCGTTGCCGTTCAAAGGCGGTGTAGTCACCGACATAGAGTTTTGCGCGACCCTCATCCAGATGCAGGATGTGGGTGCTGACGCCATCGAGGAACTCGCGGTCATGGCTGATCAGCAGCAAGGTACCGCTGTATTTGAGTAGCCATTGTTCGAGCCAGAGCACCGCATCCAGATCGAGGTGGTTGGTTGGCTCGTCCAGCAACAACAGATCGCTCGGCATCATTAGCGCCCGCGCCAGATTGAGCCGTACTCGCCAGCCGCCCGAGAACGTGGAAACGGCCTGTTCATGGGTGGAGGGCGCAAAGCCCAGGCCATGCAGCAAACGACCGGCGCGGGCACGGGCGTCGTAGCCACCCAGATCCGACAGCCGATGGTGCGCCAGAGCCACGGCCTCATAATCCTCGCGCTCCATGGCATCGGCCTCATCGCGCAGCGCCTGAGCCACCTCCTCGTCGCCTGCCAGCACGAAATCCAGCGCCGAATCGGGCACGGCCGGGGTTTCCTGCGCCACCGAAGCGATACGCAGGCGCGAAGGCATGTCCAACTCGCCACCGTCGCCTTCGAGCTCGCCCTTGAGCACGGCAAACAGGCTGGACTTGCCACAGCCATTGCGCCCCACCACACCCACGCGCCAGCCGGCGTGCACGGTCACATCCACGCGCGACAACAACAGGCGCGTACCGCGCCGCAGGGCGAAATCACGAAACGAAATCATGGTGGTCCAGAACTCGACGCTCGTGCGTAGTGTAGTCGGCCATTGTCCCGGAGCCGCTTGCACGCCTGGCCACCGGATTCACGTGCCGTCTTGATTTGGCCCCATCGCGACGGCGGCAGGGGCGCTGGCTAGCGCCGTCGGCTGGCTCACGCCCATGCGCTCGGCCAAGCAGCCGTGGCGTTGCAGGGTGCGCGTGATGGCGCGGTCGATTGCGGCATCGCTGGCCCACACTTCGATCGAGGTCTTGGCGCGTGACAGGCCGGTGTAGAGGGTTTGTCGATTGAGCAAGGGCGATTGCGGGTCGGGCGGCAAGAGCACGGTGACGTGCTGGTATTCCGAACCTTGGCTCTTGTGGATGGTGAGGGCGAAGGCGTCCTGATGCGGTGGCAGGGTGTTGGGGTCGAACAGGCGTACGCGCTGCCCCGCTTGCGCGGCGTCGGGTGTGGGTTCGAAGGCCACCTGCAGGCAGGTCTCGGAGGCCTCATCGCGCACGCGCACGCAGATTCCGACATCGCCATTGAAGAGGCCGGCGGCCGCATCGTTGCGGCTCACCATCACGCAGCGGCCGGGATACCACGACTGGTCTTGCCATGCGGACAACTCGGGCCACCGGCGAAGGCCCCGGGCCAGCATCGCCGTGAGTGCGTCGGCCCCGAACGGGCCTTCGCGCAGAGCGCAGAGCAGTTGCTGTTGCTGCAATACGGCCAGCCGCGTTGCCAGCGCCGCAGAATCGTCACGCTCAACGCTTGCCGTGATGTCCAATGCGGTGTTGAACAGAGATGCGTGAAGGCGCGCTTGCCAGTGATCGAGGGCGTGGCGCAAGGACGCAAAATCGGTGATTGCACGATGCTGCGCGCGTCCCAGTGTGGCGGCCGTGCGGAAGGCCTCGGCGAAACCCGCAGGATCGCCGGCACGCACGGCGCCATGAATCGGAATCAGGGCGGTGTCGGCACGAAAGCAGTGTTCCAGTCGGGTGAGGTCGCCGCGTGCCTCAGCTTCCATCGCCGTGACGATATCCATCAACACCGAACCGGTGCCGACGGAGGTGAGTTGGTCGGCATCGCCCACGAGCAAGAGCAACGTGTCCTCGCGCAGTGCAGCGAGCAGGGCGCGGAGTAGCTCCAAGTCCAGCATCGAGGCTTCGTCCACCACCACGATGTCGCAGGGCAGCTGTTCGCGGCGCTTGAAGCGAAAGCCACCTTGGCGTCCACGACTTCCGAGGATGCGATGTACGGTCGATGCGGGATGGGCCAGTGCTGCATCGAGGTGCGCGTTCCACGCAAAGTCTGACTGTGTGAGATGGGGCTGGATGAGGGCCGCGCCCTCACGCATGGATTGGCCCAGACGTTGGGCCGCCTTGCCTGTGGGTGCGCAGACGCGAATGCGCGGCAGCGCGCCGTTGTCGGCCAGCCACGCACGCGAGAGCACCAGAAGCATGCGCAGCACGGTGGTGGTCTTGCCGGTGCCAGGCCCGCCGGTGAGTACCAGCAGGCGATGGCCCAGGGCATTCTGTACGGCGCTGCGCTGACGTGCTTCGGCGGCGTTTGCGCTCGCCGGAAACAGCGCATCCAGCACGGCGGCATCGGGCGGCGCGGTTCTGCTCGTCGCATGGGCTCGACGGCAACGCAGTGCGCTTGCCACCGCCGATTCAGCGCGATGGTTGCGTGCAAGGTAAAGGTGTTCGCCATCGAGGATGAAGGGCCGCGTTGGCGGTGCGGCGGCGCCTTCGGCCTGCGCCGACCGTGTTTGCACCCAAGGGCTCGCGGCCAGTCGCGCGATCTGTACCGTGCCCCAGGCCGGCATGGACTCGTGCGGCGGCGAGCGCAGATCGAGTGCACTGTGGCCTTGACCATCGGCCAGGCTGAGCCATGCGGCCGCGCGTGCGGTGTCGGGATCACCACCGTGATGAAGCACCCAGCGGTACAGCGCGACATCCACATCGCGCCATGCCTCGGGCAGTGCCTGACTTGCGAGGCTCGCCGAGCGTGCGGTGAGGGCAGTCATGTGCTGGCTCCCAATTCGGTTTGCACGGCATCCAGCAGGGCATCGGAGAAGCGGTGATGCCACACGCCGCAGCCTCGACCATCGGGCAGGCTCAAGCCGGTGGCACGGATGAACAGGTACCAACAATCGCCCAGATGTTGCTCGCGCCGATAGCGTGCGCCCAGACGCTCGCGCAGATAGCGTTCGACGGCCACGGTATAGAGCAAAGCCTGCAAACGATAGCGATGCTGCTGCATGGCCGACTCCAGCGCGGTTGACGCGTAAGCCTCAAGGCCGGCTTGCGTGGCATCGCCGAGTCGATTGCTTTTCCAGTCGAGCACGTGGACGCGGCCCTCGTGCTCGAACACGAGGTCGATCTTTCCGTTCATCAGGCCGAGCAGGGTGGATGAGTACGCCGGAACCAGTTCAGGCTCGCCGTGTTGCGCACAGACCTCGCGCAGGCGCATGACTTGGACGCGATCGAGCGCGTAGTTGAATTCCATTTCCGAGCGCTGCGCCCACGCGGGCACGTCGGCCAAGCGAAAACCAGCGCGTAATTCCGTGTCGAGCACGGCTTGCAGGCGCAAGGCCAGTGTTTCGACGAGGTCATCGAGACGGTCGACGGACGGCTTCACGCCATGGCTATCGAGTGCGTAGCGCACGAGTGCGTGTTGCTCGCGCAACGATGCCTCCAGCGCACGGTGCTCGAAGATGTGGTGCACGGCGTTTCCGAAGGCAGGGCCGGCCACCGTGGCCAGTGCCTCCAGTTCGGGATGCTGCGTGACGGGGGCCGCAGGCATCGAGGGTGGCGCATCGAACGGCAGGCTGCCTTCAGGCGATTGCTCATCGGCGGCGGCTTCTTCAATGGCAATACGACGCTGGCCGACATGGGCGAGGGTGCTGAAGCTGTGTCGGTTCGGCAAGGGGCTGCTAAGCGCGGGTGGTAGGGTGCGCGCGTTCAATGCCATCGGGGCTGCGACCGTATCGACAGGGCGCACGCCGCGATGATTTTCCCAATCAAAGTGACAGGCGATGGCATCGGCGGCAGACAGCTTCGCCAGCACGGCTTTGACCCGTTCATTGAGTGGCACGTCCGCCGCCGCCATCTGTTTTTCGATGAGGGCGGTCGCAGGCGAACCCATCGGCAGGCAGAACACGTGGCAGGCGTGGATGGCGCGGGTCAGGGCCACGTACAGGAGGCGATGACGCTCGTCGGTTTCCTGCTGATTGATCAAGGCTTGGGCCGGCCCCAGCACGATGTCCTTTTCGAGGCCATCCGTTGCCGCCAAGAGTTGCGCGCCGCGTTTCGACTTGGCCTTGTGCTTCCACATCAGCGGCAGGAACACCACCGGAAACTCCAGGCCTTTGCTGGCATGCAGGGTCATCAGTTGCACTCGCCCCGCGTCCGATTCCAAGCGCAGGCTCAGGGTGTCGGCAGCGTCATCCTCGTCGTTGTCCTTGTCGACCTGATCGGCGAGCCATGCCAGCAGTTGTTCCTCATGCGCACCCTCGTCCCAGGCCGCTTGCAACAACTCACCCAAGTGACGCAGATCGGTGAGAATCCGCTCGCCATCCACGCTGCGCAAAACGCGCGCGGCGTGCTGCTCGATCAACTTCGTCACGACCGCCAATGGCCCAGCCGCGGTCAGCAGCGCGTGCCACTGCGCGAAGCGCGCCACTTCACGCTCCCAGGCGACAGCATTGTCTTGAAACGCTTGGATTGCGCCCAGACTCAGGCCACACAAGGGCGTGATGAGCGCGGCGCGAAGGATGTCGGGATTTTCCGGATGCACCACGGCATGCAGGATCAGGCGCAAGTCGCGCGCACTGTCACTGGCAAACACGGTGTTTTGCGAGCGTGTGATGCAGGGCACACCGCGCGCCTGCAGAAGACGCTTCAAGTGTTCGATCTGCTTGTGACCGGGCAGAAGAACCGCGATTTGGTCGGGTCGTAGCGCGGCCTCGCCGATGCGATAGCCCTGCGGCGAGAGCGCCTTGACGATGTGTCCGGCGCAGGCGCGCAGGGCGTCTCCTTCCAGATCCTCGCTCGGATTGTCGGCGGCCAGCACATGCAGCACCAAAGGGCGCTCGATCACGGTGCCGCTGTCACGCGCGCACAGGGTTTCGCCGTCGCGTCGGGCGCTGGCGTCCACCGGCAGATAGGCGAGCGGATCGCTGCTGTCGATGGCTGCCACGCGATAGTCGCCGAGACGATAGAAATCGTTGATGGCGGCCACATAGGCACGGCTGGAACGGAAGTTGGTGCCGAGCGTGAGGCGGTCGGCGTCGGTGATGTTGCGGACGGCACGACGGTAGGTCTGGATATCGCCACCCCGAAAACGGTAGATGGCTTGCTTGGGATCACCGATCATCACCCAGCGCCCGCGCGCCTGGCCCTCGGCATCGCGATAAATCGCATCGAGGATGGCGTATTGCAGGGGGTCGGTATCCTGAAATTCATCCACCAGTGCCACCGGCCAAGTCGCGAACAGCGCATCGGCCAAGGCACGCTGGCCCTCCTGCGGCTGGATCGCGTGATGGACGGTTTCGATCAGGGCATCGAAGGTGGTTTGTTGACTGGCGGCCAGACGTGCGGCGAGCGTTTGTCGGCACCAGTGCTGTGCGAGGTGCAGGAAGCGGCGCAGCACGGGATTGGCGGCGCGATCCAGCGTCAAAGGATCCAGCGACTGGGCGATGGCGACGGATTGATCGGCCAGCTTGAGCAGGCCCGCATGGGCCTTGCCCAAGGCGTTGATGCCCGTCAGTGCATCCGCGCCGCGCAGGACACCGACGTGAGCGGCGATGGCCGCGACGATCGAGCCATCAGCAGCCATCAGCGCGGCGTGCAAGGCCCGCCAGGCGGTGGCAAGCCTGGCGGTGTTCCGCATCAGGCCGGGCGTGTCGAGAACGGTCTGGATCGCCTGCGACCACGTGTCGAGATCGCCGACGATGGACCGCAGGCCTTGGACAAGCTGGGCCGGACCGAGGGCTTCGGTGCGAACCGTCGCCTGCACCAACGCGGGCACGTAGCTGTCGATGGTCTTGCGGCTGACATCGGCGGCGCGTGCCGCGCGCACCCATTCGTCGGTCTCATCACCTTGATCGATTACGCGCCACAGATCGGTGGCAAGGCCCGCCCGCAGCTGTTTGCCGTTGACCAGTTCGTGCCCATGGAAGGGCACGCCGGCAGCGAACGGGTGTTCGGACAGAATGCGTGAACACAGGGTGTGGAGGGTGCCGATCGGTGCGCGATCGAAGTGGCTCAGCGCAGCCTGAAGGCGACGCGCATCGCGGTCGCGGCCGGCAGGATCGGAAACCCAGCGTTGCAGCAACCACGCCTGATCGTCGGGTGCGTCAGCATCCGGTGGCTGGCCGGAAAACTGCGCGGCTTCGCCTGCAGCCCAACGCAGCCGTGCGCGCAGGCGTTCGCTCAGTTCGGACGCAGCGGCATTGGTGAACGTGGCCACGATGATCTGCTGCGGCAACAAGGCCTGCTCCAGCAACAGACGCAGGTACACGACGCCGATGGTCCAGGTTTTGCCGGTGCCGGCGCTGGCTTCGACCACGCTGCGGCCATCACCGACGAGCGGCAGATCACGCCAACCCGAGCGCGCGCTCATGGTGTTCCCTCCGTCGCCGTCGAGCTCAGGATCGGTGGCAGCAGGATCAGGTTCTGCAGGCGCTGTGCCGCATCCAACAGCGACTTGAGCATGGCGTGGTCGGGATCACCTTCGCTGTCGCCGAAGTCGAGTGCGCCTTCGAGCACGCGGGCAAAACCTGCTCCGTAGTCACGCTCGCCGATGTGGAAATCGCTGCCGGCCCAGGTTGCGGCAATGGCTCTGCCGAGTGCGGCCAGATCCATGACGACGGGGTGTTCGTCGTTCGCGTTCTGTTGTTCGGTGTGCGCCTGCAAAGCTTTCCAAGCGGTTTTCGGGTAGTAGAAATTCGCGCCCGACAGGCCTGCCTGCCAGAACGCGAGCAAGGCGCGCAAGCGCGCCTGCAGATCCGCTCGGGCGATGGCACGCATGGGTTCGGGAGCGGCACAAAAGTCCTGGTCCCAGGCATTGATGCGGCAGGCCATGTCCGGTTCTGCCTGCGCCAGGATGGTGCAACGTACCGGCACGGCCTTGGTCTGTTGCAAGCGCAGCGCGAGCCAGTCGAGAAAGCAGGGCACAAGGCTGGCAAAGTCCAGGTCGTTAGGTGACTTCAGCGAGGTCTGGCTGTCCCTCGGATCGGGCAGTGCCAACACGAGCTGCACGCCTTCGTCGTGGCCTTTGAGGGGATACACCGCGTGCACGCTGCCGCTGATGCGAATGGTGGGCAGCGCGGGCTCGACGGCTGGCAGAACGAGATCAATCGCGACCACCGCGGCGCCGTGCTGGCTTCTGGCGTCGAAGCGCGCACTGGCGAGTGCGTGCTCACACAGGGCCACCACCGCTGCGGCCTGCGCCTGCCACAAGGCCATGCCACTGCGACCGACGGGCATGATGCCACCGTGGCGCACCCAATCGGGTGGCGATCGGTCCCAGCGCCAGTCGGGATCGGCGCACTGCTGTGGCAGAACGTGTTGCAGAAAAACCGTGCGGGCCACGGCGTGCGGCGGCGAGATGGACTCCAGGGGTTCATCCTCGGGCAGGCGGGCATCGGCATCCACGCCATCGAGCGAGATGTGCAGACGCTCGCGCAGCAGGGCGCGAGCGGGCTGTTTGAAATACGCCGTGAGTGCCGACATGGGCACGATCTCCGGAGCATCCAGAGGCGCCGGCATGGCGGCATCCCGCAGGCGCGGGGCGGCTGTGCGCTGGGGCGACTGGATGCCGAGCAGGGTGCTCGAATAGGAAAACAGGGCAGGATTCTGGCCGTCGAAATAGCGCGGGTCGAAGGGCTGCAGCGGATGCTTGACCCACCACGGACGCGCGCCGGCTTCGGCATCCACGGCAAGGCCGGCGTGGTAGTCGAGCTCGGCCAAAAGCTCGGCCAAGGGCGTGGCCGGATTGCGGGGTTTGCCATCGCGCACGCCTTGGCCGATGTAACTCAAGTGCAGGCGTTTGCGCGCCGACATCAGGGTTTCGAGAAAGAGGTAGCGATCATCCAGCACCACATCGCGATCACCCACGCGCGGCAAACGCGCCATGAGGTCGATGCCACCATCGGCGATGCGACGCGGAAAGCTGCCCTCGTCCAGCCCCAGCACGCACACCACGTCGAATGGAATGGCGCGCTGTGGCACCATGCCGCAAAACGTGATGCCACCGGGCAAGAATGACTGGCGTTCGGCGCTTGCGGCCAGCTGCTCTTGGATCACAGCGCGGACGACGGGCATGCGCAAGAGGGGATCGTGGCCGTTGCCGGCAGGTTCCAAGGCCAATGCGGCGAGGGCGCGATGGAGGATGTCGAGTGCAGCCTTGGCCTCGGCGTCGTTGTCGTCGATCTGGAACATCGCATCCACGCGTTGGCGCAGTTCGGCGGCCCACTGACTGGCGCTGCATTCGCTTTGCGCCAAGTGCATCCAGTCGCGCATGGTTTGCAGCAGACGATCGAGACTGCCAATGGCACTGACCGCCGGGCCTTGGATGCCGAGCATCGGCAAGGCTGCCGCGCCATCGGGCAAGATCAATGCGGTCGGTTCGTCTTCCGCATCGGCCACGGTGTAGCCCGCAAAGAAGCGGTCCATTGCCCAGTCAAAGCTGCAGTCGGGCGTGGGTGGCAGAGCAAAATGGGTTTTGTGTTCGCCATCGAGGCCCCAGGCCACGCCGCTGGCGCGCAGCCATTCGATCAAGGTGTCGGAATCGTCGTCATTCAAGGACAAGGCGCGACGCACCTCGGGCACGCCGAGGAGATCGACCACCTGTGGCGCGGTGATGCGTGACTGAGCGATCTGCAGCAGGGCGGTGAAGGTCGTCAGCAGACGATGGCTGCGCAGCAGCGGCACGTCGGCCAGGTGATAGGGCAGGAGCCGTTCGCGCGGCGAGCCGGCCTGTCCGAAGACGGCAGGAATCAGGGGCGCATAGGCATGGATGTCCGGCGCCATCACCACGATGTTCCACGGCTTCACCGCGTCGCGATCAATCGCATCCAGAAGCGCATCGCGCAATACCTCCAGTTCGCGCAGCCGTGTGTGGCAGGCGTGCACGCGCAGGCTGGCGTCGTGTGCGCCGGTCGCGGCGCTGGGGTCTTCGGCCATGAGCGCCGGATCGAGCCTGCGAAGGCTGTGCTGAACGCGCTCAAGGCGATTGGCTGGCGCGGTATCGTGTTCGTCCTGCCAGTGGCGCGTGTCCTCGCGTACCTCGCCATCGGCGAGTGCTGCAAAAAAGTGCTGGCCCATGCGGCCCCAGAGCGCCAGTAGGGGATGGCTGTGCGCGGTGGTATCCAGCGCGTTCGGGTCGGCGCAGAGCTCGGCTTCCCGTGTGCGATAGCCTGCCCAATCGGGCGAGGCGGCGCGCCAGCGTCCTTCGCCCTGGCTGCGATGCAGCCCGCCCCAGTACTCGCGGCACGGATCGGGCACGTAGAGAAACACCGGCGCACGTCGGGCGTACTGGCGCAACACGGCCAGTTCGATCGGCGGCAGGTGAGAGAGCCCGAACACATGCAACGGCGGCAGTTCGGTCGCATGGTGCGCAAGGGCCTCTGCCAGGGTGTGCATCAGACGGCCACGATGTTCGCCGAGTTGCTGGAACAAGGCGCGCCACAGGGGTGCCAGGCAGCGTGTTTCCAGTTCCGTCAATGCAGCTTGTTGGCTGTGAGTTGTGGCATAGCGGAACACGCCGCGCTCCCAGGCGTCCAGCCAATCGGGACGGTAGATCAGGTATTGCGAATAGACCTGCGCCAGTCGATCGGCGAGTTGGAAACGGCGCAGCGCAGCCTGATCGGCATCGCCGGCGGCATCGAGATAGTTCAGCACGCGGGCATCGGTGATGCCGTGCGCGCGCGCTTGATCGAGCAGCGCGTGCACACTCCAACGCAAATGCACACGGCGGTAGTGCGTCAAAGACACGGCGCGCTGCCCCAGCATCCGGTTGGACACGGCATCGAGCCAGGTGCTCGTCAGGCAGACATCCAGATTGGCCACGATCCGCCCCGGTCCAACCTGCCGCGCCAGTTCACCGACCAGCCATTGCCGCATGCCCGGGTGCGCTGCGATCACCGTTTGCGGTGCCAGCAACGACTCGGGTTGGGTCGCTTCCAGCAGCGTCTGAAAGGGTTTCAGCAGCGCTTCGAGACGACTGGCACGCAGGATCGTGAGGCCGGTGTTGGGGTTGTCGGCATCCAGCAAGATGGGCTCCGAGGGTGTGCAGGACGGGGTGTCCTGGCGATTATGCCCAAGTGCCGTCTCAGCCAATGAGACGCACGCGCCGGGAAGCGACGTGGCCGTTCGCACCGACCGCATCGGCTGGTCGATAATGGCGCCCATGAACCCTTCCCCCGCCTTGCGTTTTCTCACTCCCGCCGGCTGGCGCGATCTGCATTGCCACGCCGACGCAAACGGCCACATTGCAAGCCTGCAAACGACGACCGAGCCCGTCGCAGGCTACGCACTGCCCGGCATTCCCAACACCCATTCGCATGCCTTTCAGCGCGCCATGGCGGGCTTGGCCGAACATCAAACCGATCCGGCCGACAGTTTCTGGACCTGGCGCGAGTTGATGTATCGCTTTGCCGGCAAGCTCGACCCCGATTCGCAGTACGCCATCGCTTCCCAGCTTTATGCCGAGATGCTGGAAGCCGGCTACACCAGCGTCTGCGAGTTCCACTATCTGCACCATCAGCCCGATGGCAGGCCGTATGACGATCCGGCGGCGATGTCGCAGTCCTTGATCGCGGCGGCATCCGATGTCGGCATCCGCATGACCCTGTTGCCGGTGTTGTACATGACCGCCAGCTTCGATGGGCGTGAGCTGGAGCCGCGCCAGCGCCGTTTCGGGCATACGCTCGATGCCTATCTCGCCTTGCTGCAAAACTTGCGCAGGAAGGAAAACCCGATGCTGCGCGTCGGCGCGGCCCTGCACAGCCTGCGTGCGGTGCCGCAGTCGGTGGTGCCGGCCTTGCTCGATGCCATGGGTGGTGAGGACTTCCCCATCCACATCCACATCGCCGAGCAGGTGGCTGAAGTTGAGCAATGCCTGTCGCTACGCGGTGCGCGTCCGGTGCGCTGGTTGCTCGACAACGCGCCGGTGGACGCGCGTTGGACCCTGGTGCACGCCACGCACTTGTCCGGTGGCGAAGTGCATGGCATCGCGGCCAGTGGCGCGACCGTGGCGCTGTGCCCCACGACCGAAGGCAATCTCGGCGACGGACTCTTTCCCTTGCGCGATTTCCTCGATGCCGGTGGGCGTTTCTCCATCGGCAGTGATTCGCATGTGTCGGTGTCGCCGGTGGAGGAATTGCGCTGGCTCGAATACGGCCAACGCCTGCACGCGCGTCGGCGCAACATCGTGGCCACGTCCCGCCAGCCGAGTACCGCGACGGTCTTGCTGGAACAGGCGTGGAAGGGTGGCGCTGCCAGCGCCGGTACGGCCTCGGGTGCGATTGCAGTCGATCACGCGGCGGATTGGATCAGCCTCGATCCCACCGCGCCGGCCTTGGCGGGGGTGCGTGATGAAGACGTGCTGGATCGCTTCCTCTTCGCCGGCAATCGGCCACTGGTGGATCAGGTGCATGTCGCGGGCACATGCCGCGTCGAAGGGGGCCGCCATCGACAGCACGACACCATCGCCCATCGCTACCGAAACACCCTGCAGCACCTGTTGTCCAAGACGTAGGGCGGATAAGCGCAGCGCATCCGCCAGAAAGCGCCACATCGAGCCGTTGCACGGTGTGCGGCATTGGTCGGTGGATGCGGCCTGCGGCCTTATCCACCCTACACCCACCGAAGCCGTAGGGCGGATAAGCGCAGCGCATCCGCCAGAACACGCCGCGTTGCAGCACATCCGCCGGACGCATTCGGTCTGTGCAGCCATCCATCGCGTCATTCAAACTCCAAGCTGTGGACGCCTTCCGGCTCACTGCTGTGCCACAGGGCTTCGTGCCATTGGCAATCGACGAATCGGAGAAAGCTCGACCACGGCCAAGCCGCTGGATGATCCACGTAACCGTGCTTTACCGGGTTGTAGTGGATGTACGAAACATGGCGCTGCCAATCCAGCGCATCACGGATTTGATGTTCCCAGAAACGCCGTTGCCACACCGCCCGTTCACGACGCTGATTGGATTGGGGTGCAATCGCCCGTGAGGTCAGCTTCTTGATTTCACGCCAACGTGATGAATAGTCACTGTCGCCATCGGGCAGCTGCAGGATGCAGTGCAGATGGTCAGGCAAAACAACCATCGCGTCGATGACGAAGGGGCGTTTTGCCTTGACCTTTCGAAAGGCCTCACGCAGATGCCCGATGGCCGCTTCCGACGAAAGCAGGGGCTGTCTCTGATAGGTCACCACCGTGAAGAAAAACACCCCACCCGGCTGGATTGCGCGTCGATAGTTCGGCATGAGCGGTCCTCGATCTCTGCACGGTGGATGCGGCCTGCGGCCTTATCCACCCTACACCTGCCGAAGCCGTAGGGCGGATAAGCGCAGCGCATCCGCCGTAACGCCCACCGATGCTCGTAGTGCGGATAAGCGCAGCGCATCCGCCACGGGCAATCAGTCCAAGCGCGCCTGTTGATCGAGCAGGCTGGACAACTGCAAGGTCCAATCGACCAGTCGCTGGCGTTCCTGCTCCACCACGTTCGCGGGCACTTTGTCGCCGAACTTGGCCAGCTTGGCTTCGCTCTTTTCCTTCTCGGACGCCACACGCGCCACTTCCTTGGCGAGGCGGGTGCGTTCGGCGTCGAGGTCGAGCAGGCCTTCCAGCGGAATCAGAAGGCGCAATTCGCCCAGCACGGCCGAGGCCGAAGCGGGGGCTTTGCCTTCGAGGGTGGCGATGGATTCAAGCCGCGCGAGCGCCGAGAGAGCGTCGGCAAATCGCCCCAGGCGAGTGCCGTCGACAGCACTGCCGCCTTCCACCAGTAGGGGTACCTTGCGATTGGGCGAGATGCCCAAGGTGGAACGCACCGAGCGCAGTTTCTGGATGGCGTCCTTGAGCCAGTCGATATCGGCCAGATCATCGGGCGTGGTGGCCACGGCAAAGGCCACCGGCCAGCTCTGTTCGATCAGCAAGCCTTTCGTGTGCCCCAGACGCGGCGCCACGTGCCGCCAGATTTCCTCGCTGACGAAGGGAATCAAGGGGTGTGCCAGGCGCAAGCTGGCTTCCAGCACGGTGAGCAGGGTGTGGCGTACCGAGGCGGCGGTGTCGGCATCAGCATCAGCGCCAAGCCATGGTTTGGCGAATTCGATCGACCAGTCGCAAAACTCGTTCCAGACAAATTCGTACAGTGCCTGAGCCACGAGGTCGAAACGGTAGGCCGCAAATTGCGCATCGACTTCGGCGACAAGTGAATCAAAACGCGCCAGCAGGGCACGTTCGAAGGGCAATTTCGGCCACTGCGCGGGTTTGTCGATCGTGCCGGTGTCGGGCAGGGTGCCCAAGACGAAGCGCGCCGCGTTCCAGAGTTTGTTGCAGAAATTCTTGTAGCCCTCGCAGCGGTTGAGGTCGAACTTGATGTCGCGCCCGTGGGTGGCGAGGGAGGCGAAGGTGAAGCGCAGCGCATCGGCACCAAAGGCCGGAATGCCGTTGGGATAATCCTTCTGCGTCGCTTTGGCGATCTTCTCGGCCATCTTCGGCTGCATCAGGCCGGCGGTGCGTTTTTCCACCAGCGCATCGAGCGAAATGCCGTCGATCAGGTCGATCGGATCGAGCACGTTGCCCTTGGACTTGGACATCTTCTGCCCGTCCTTGTCGCGCACCAATCCGGTGATGTAGACCTCGTGGAAGGGCACCTTGCCGGTGAAGTGGTCGCTCATCATCACCATGCGCGCGACCCAGAAGAAGATGATGTCGAAGCCCGTGACCAGCACGTTGCTCGGCACGTAGCGATCAAAGCCGCGCTCGGCCATCGCCACGTCATCCGGCCAGCCTTGGGTGGAGAACGGCCACAGCGCGGAAGAAAACCAGGTTTCCAGCACGTCGGAATCCTGCGAGAGTTTCACATCGGCCGCGAGGCCTGCGCGTGTGCGCGCCTCGGCTTCGTCGCGCCCCACATACACCTGGCCGGCTTCGTCGTACCACGCAGGAATGCGGTGGCCCCACCAGAGTTGCCGACTGATGCACCAGTCCTGGATGTTTTCCATCCAGTGGCGATAGGTGTTGATCCAGTTGGGCGGGACAAACTTCACCGCGCCGCTTTCGACCCGTTCGAGGCCACGTGCGCCCAAGGTGTCCATCTTCACGAACCACTGGTCGGTCAGATAGGGCTCGATCACCTGACCGGTGCGATCACCGCGCGGCACTTGCAGTTTGTGTGGCTTGGCTTCGACCAACAAATCCGCCGCTTCCAGATCGGCCAACACCGCTTTGCGTGCCACGTAGCGATCCAGCCCACGATATTTCTCCGGCGCGTTGGTGTTGAGCGCAGCCTCGGGGGTGAACAGGTTGATGCTCGGCAAGCCATGGCGTTGGCCGACGGCGTAGTCATTGAAGTCATGCGCCGGGGTCACCTTCACCACGCCGGTGCCGAAGGCGCGATCGACGTAATCGTCGGCGATGATCGGGATGCGGCGACCGGTCAGCGGCAATTCCACGTTCTTGCCGATCAATTCGGCATAGCGTGGGTCGTCCGGATGCACCATCACCGCGACGTCGCCCAGAAGTGTTTCCGGGCGCGTGGTGGCCACGACCAGATAGTTGCGCGATTCACGCAGTATTTCGTTGCCATCGGCGTCGCGCTCGACGTGCGTATAGCCAGCGCTATCAGCGAGGGGATAGCGGATTTCCCAGAGGAAACCGTCCTCCTCCTCGCTCACCACTTCCAGATCGGAAATGGCGGTCTTCAGCACCGGATCCCAATTCACCAATCGCTGGCCGCGGTAGATCAGGCCTTGCTCGTGCAGTTTCACGAAGGCTTCGATCACCGCCTTGGATGGCATCGGGTCCATGGTGAAAACGCTGCGCGACCAGTCGCCCGAGGTGCCCATGCGGCGCATCTGGCGTTCGATGGTGTCGCCCGATTCCTGCTTCCATTCCCAGACTTTCTCGATGAAGCCCTCGCGCCCGAGCGAATCGCGGGTTTCGCCCTTGCCTTCGCGTGCGAGGTTGCGCGAGACCACCATTTCGGTGGCGATGCCGGCGTGGTCGGTACCGACCTGCCAGAGCGTGTCGCAGCCCCGCATGCGCCGGTGACGGATCAGCGCATCCATCAGGGTGTGCTGGAAGGCGTGGCCCATGTGCAAGGTGCCGGTGACATTGGGCGGCGGCAACAGGATGGTGTAGGGCGTGCCGCGTCCGCGCGGGGCGAAGGCACCGCTGCGCTCCCAAGTGTCGTACCAGCGGGTCTCGAACTGACCCGGTTCAAAGCTCTTTTCCATGGAAATGCCGGCCGCCAGCGGGCCGCTCGATCGTTGCGGGAAGCCGCTCATTGTAGGTGAGGCGCGCGCATGGCCCAAGCGTGCGGTGTCTGCGTGTCAGCTCAAAGGGCGCAATTCGCTGGCTGGCCTTGCGCGTTCCCAGACTTCGTTGAAGTAAGACAGCAACTGGCGCTGGCGGGCGCGGTCACGTAGGCAGGCGCTGGCCTCGGGGCGTGTGGCGATCGGGCGGAACACGTAACCGCCTTGGTCATTGAGGATGAAACCGGCGGCGTACTGCAGGTCGGGTTCGGTCTCGACCACGCGAATGCTGACGTGGCTGGACAGGCGTTGTGCCAATGTGATCAGGCCATGACCTTCCTGCACGGCGCGGCGCAGGTCCTGCACCAGCACGCGCAGCATGGCGTCACGGGCGCCGGTGGCAAAGCCGCGCAAGGCATCCAGGGCTTCGCGGTTGTCGAGCAGGGCTGGATCCAGGTCGCGGGTGTAGATCACCAGTTCGCGCCGGCCGGCGCGCAGCACGGTCAGGCTCAGATCGGCCAGTTCCGCGGCCGAATCCACTTCGCGCAAGGCGCGTTCGTCGGCATCCTCGTTCAGCATCAGGCGCATGCTGCGGTGAGGAATGCCGGCTTCGTCGTATTCGGGGCCAAATGCGGCGAAGCCGAAGCGTTCGTAGAAACCGATGGCATGGGTTTGTGCGTGCAGTTCGACGAAGGCATACCCCCGTGCGCGCGCCTGAGCGATCAGCGCCTGCAACAACGCGGCGCCGACGCCGCGACCACGCCAGTGGTGCAATACCGCCATGCGACCGATGCTCTGTTGCGGCGTCAATCGCGCGGTACCGATGGCGGCGCCTTGGGCATCGCGTGCCAGAACGTGGTGGCTGAGTGGATCCAGCTCATCCCATTCCAGTTCCACGGGTACGGCTTGCTCGATGATGAAGACCGGCTCGCGCACGGCGCGCAGATCAGCCAGATCCTCGGGGTAACGTGCCGTTTCGATGCGAAAGCCCTGGGTGCTCATGGCTCATTCTCGGGTTTGGGACAGCACCAGAATGCCGCGTCGGACCAGATGTTGCACCAGGGTGCGGTCGTCGTGGTCCAGCGTTGCATATTCATCGACCACCAAGGGTCGTGCGCAGGCCAGGTGTTGTGCCAGTTCCAGCCCGGCGGTGAATCGCTCGCCATCGATATGGACGATGGCACGCCGCGCCTGTTCGCGCCAGGCGCAACGTGCCAAGGGGTGCAGATGCAGGCGTTCGCCGGCCAATAGTTCCTTTTCGATGGCGCTCGGCTTGGGCAGTTTGGGTGGCGGTACGATGTCGCCGGCGCTGCGATAGCGGGTGATGAAATCACCGAACCAGTCGGCCAAACTTGAATCGTCGATGTTCTGGAGGCTCTGCAAAGCCGTGCGCACGCGCTTCAGGACCGTGGAGTCGATACGGCCGTCAGCGGAGGCCAGCGTGGTTCCGGCATCGCCATAGCGCGCCGACTCGGGCAGGCTTGCGGCCAGATGATCGGCCAGATCGGACACCAGTTCACCGTGGCTGGGGGCGCGCATGCCGACCGACAGCGTCATGCATTCGTCCACGGCCACACCGTGATGTGGCACGCCGGGTGGCAGATAGAGCAGATCGCCCGGTTCCAGCACCCAGTCGTGATTGGGTGCGAAGGTTTGCAGCAATTTCAGTTCGACATCCTCGCGAAAAAGTTGCGGAGGATGGGGCTGGGTGTCGATCTGCCAACGCCGTCGGCCGAGGCCCTGGATCAGGAAGACATCGTATTGATCCACATGCGCGCCCACCGAGCCCTCGGGCGCGGCATAGCTGACCATGATGTCGTCGATGCGCCAGCGCGGCAGGAAGGCGAAATGCTTCAGCAGTTCCGCGACATCGGCATCCCATTTGTCCACGTCCTGCACCAGCAAGGTCCAATCGCGTTCGGGCAGTTGCGAGAAACGGGTTTCTTCGAATGGACCGGTATGAACCTGCCAGCGATCCGCTGCGGCGTCGTGCACGACCAGACGCGCCAGTGCGCCGTCCTCGCAGGCCAGTCCAGCCAGTTCATCCGGCGTGATCGGACTGGCGAAGTGGGTGAAGGCGCCGCGCACCAAGAGCGGATGCTGTTGCCAGTAGTCATGCAGGAAACGCTCGATGGGAAGGCCCAGGAAGTGCTCGTCATTGGCCCGGCGTTCAATTGGTGGGGGTGTCGTGGTCATGGATCAGTCAGCGGCGCTGGCAAGCGTGAGTTCGTCGGCCTGATGCTCGCGTCGAAGCGTTTCGATCAGCTCGGACAGGTCGCCGGCCAGTATCTCGGGCAGGCGGTAGAGCGTCAGGTTGATGCGGTGATCGGTGATTCGCCCTTGTGGGAAGTTGTAGGTGCGGATGCGCTGGCTGCGATCACCCGAACCCACCTGCACGCGTCGGGATTCGGCTTGCGCTGCGGTTTGTTGTGCGCGTGCATCGTCGAGCAGGCGGGCCTTGAGCAGCGACAGCGCGCGGGCGCGATTCTTGTGCTGGCTGCGCTCGTCCTGACACTCCACCACGATGCCGCTGGGGAGGTGGGTGATGCGGATGGCGGAGTCGGTCTTGTTGACATGCTGACCACCGGCACCGGAGGCGCGAAAGGTGTCCACGCGCAAATCCGAGTCCTTGATCTCGATGTCCTCGATGTCGTCCGTTTCCGGCAAGATCGCCACGGTGGCGGCCGAGGTGTGGATGCGGCCTTGGGATTCGGTTTCCGGCACGCGTTGCACGCGGTGGGTGCCGGACTCGAACTTGAGTTGTGCGAAGGCGCCGCGACCTTCGATGCGTGCGACGACTTCCTTGAAGCCGCCATGTTCGCCGAGGCTTGCGCTCAGGGTTTCCACCCGCCAGCCGCAGGATTCGGCGTAACGCGCGTACATGCGGAACAGGTCGCCGGCAAAGATCGCAGCTTCATCGCCGCCGGTACCGGCGCGCACTTCCAGAAACAGGTTGCCCTCATCGCGTGGATCGGATGGCAGCAGCAACAGGTTCAGGCTTTGCGTGAGTTGTTCGATGCGCTCGCGCTGGTTGCGGATTTCCTCGAACGCCAGATCGCGCATCTCCGCGTCGCCGCACAATTCTTCGGCGGTGGCCAGCGCATCTTCGGCCTGTCGATACTGCGCCAGCGATTGACTGACCTCGCTCAGGTGGGCGTATTCGCGCGACAGTTCGCGGAAGTGCTTGGGATCGGCGCTAACCGAGGGTTCGAGCAGCAAGCGCCCGACTTCCTCGTGCCGCTCAGCGAGCGCGTCGAGCTTGCGGCGGATGCTGGGCGTGAGGGTCATGGTTGGCGGGTGTGGAAGGGTCTTTGTCGCCAAGCAGGCGAACGGCGGCATCGAGCAGGTCGTGATCGCCTTGCTGCGCGGCCTGACGCAGCATCACGCTGGGCGCATGCAGGAGTTTGTTGGTGAGGGTATGGGCCAGATAGTGCAGTGCCTGTTGTGGCGATTTGCCCTGCGCCAAGAGTTCGTCGGCGCGCGCCAGCACGGCATCGCGCGTGGCTTCACCGCGTTGGCGCAGTTGTCGCAGCGCATCCTGATTGTCGTTGGCGCGCCACCAGGCCAGGTAATGCTCCACTTGCAGGTCGATGATGGCCTCGGCCTGCTCGGCGGCTGCGCGCCGAGAGCGGCGGTTGCCTTCGATGACTTGCTCCAGATGGTCGAGGTCGTAGAGGAAGGCATCCTCGAGTTCGGACACGCTCGGCTCGATGTCGCGTGGCATGGCGAGGTCCAAGAGGAACATCGGGCGGTGACGGCGTGCTTGCAGCGCCGCGTGCACGGAGCTCTTGTGCAGGATTGGGTTCGGGCTGGCGGTGGCGCTCAATACGATGTCGGCTTCGGCGAGATGCTGCTGCAAATCCTCCAGTGTCATCGCGGTTCCACCGTAGCGGCTTGCCAAGGCATGCGCGTTTTCGAGGCTGCGATTGGCCACCAGCAGGCGGTGGACCTTGTGTTCGGAAAGATGGCGCGCGGCCAGTTCGATGGTGTCGCCGGCACCAATCAAGAGCACGGTGGCGTGATCCAGCGCGGAAAAGGCTTGCTCGGCCAGGCGCACCGCGGCAAACGCGACCGACACCGGTTGGCTGCCGATGGCGGTGTCGGTGCGGGCGCGTTTGGCGACCGCGAAGCTTTGCTGGAACAGTTGATCCAGTGGCGTCTTGAGGGTGCCGTGGTCGCGCGCGGCCTGCCAGGCATCCTTGACCTGACCCAGAATCTGCGGCTCGCCCAACACCATCGAGTCCAGACCCACGGCGACGCGGAACAAATGCCGCACGGCGGCACTGCCCTCGTGACGATAGAGGTGGGTACTGAGTTGTTCGGTTGAGAGTTGTCCGAGCTGCGCCAGCCAGGACGCGGGTAGATGCTCGGCCCCCCGTTCCACACGACAATAGACTTCGGTGCGATTGCAGGTTGAAAGCAGCGCCGCCTCGGTCACGCCCGGCTGGGCGCCAAAATCACGCAGCGCCGAGCCGAGCGCGGCAGGCGCGATGGCCAGCTTTTCGCGCACCGTGATTGGCGCCGTGGTGTGATTCAGGCCGAGGGCCAGCAGGGTCATGGGTGGCTTGGGTTAGACTTTCGTGCCGGCCGCACAGCGCAATGCGCGCTGAAGAACGCCGATCGTGGACAGACTGAAAACGATGCAACGACTCCTAGTTTACCTGTTGCTGGCACTGCTCGTGCCTTTGCCGGCGGTGTCCGCGGGCCTGGATGAGGCGCTGGAGCCTTTGTTGGAGGGCGAGTTTGCCCTGCAGCAAGGCGATGCCACCGTCGCGGCCAAGGCCTACGCACGGGCTGCCGAGCACAGCACGGATGCCAACGTTGCCGAACGCGCGGTGCGAGCGGCCTTGGCAGCCAAGGACGCAGCTCTGACGCGGCGCGGCTTGGCGCGCTGGGCGCAGTTGGCACCGAACGCTCCGGAACTGCCCGCGGCGCGTCTGCGCCTGGCGTTGCTGGAGGGTCGCCAGGCCGATGCTGCAACCGCACTGGATCAATTGTTCGCACAGCCTGACGGCTGGCGCCGCGCCGCCGCGGCCTTGGCATCTGCCGCCGATACGGCTCTGGCCAGTCGTCTGATCGGTTCCCTGCTCGATACCGATCGCATGCCGGCCAATTTTGATGCGTGGCTGGCGATGGGTGGCGTGGCACTGCGTTTGAATGATCGATCGCTCTACAGCCGCCTTGCGCAGGCCGTGGTCGGGAAGTTTCCGGCGCAGGTGCAGGCCTTGATCTGGCAAGCCGAAGATGCCGTGACCCGCAAGGATATGGCGCTTGCAAAACGCAGCCTCGATGCGGCAGCGGCCGTGCCCGAGATGAGCGTGGCCGATCGTCTTGCGCTGGCCGCGCAGTTCAACGCCATGAATGATCCCGCCAAAGCTGCAAGTCTTCTGGAAGCGGCCGGCGAGGAGGATCGGGTGGCGGCGGCGCGCGCGGCCTACCTGTCTGCGGCCAAGGACATGGCCGGCCTTGAGCGTCTTTACACCGCCCTGGTCGATCGCACCCCCAAGGATGAGTCCTCTCCGGTGCGCTTGATGTTATTGGGCCAGATCGCCGAGATGCTGGAGAAGTTGCCCGAGGCGCTGGCGTTCTATCGCCGCATTCCGGGCGGTATTCAGCGTGAGCAAGGACGCCTGCGCATCGCCGTGTTGTTGGCCCGCAGCGGCGATGAAGCGGCCTCGCTGGACGTGTTGCGCGAGATCCAGGCCAGCGACAGCGAATGGGCCGACATCGTGCGCGATGCTTATCTGGTGGAGGCCGAACTGGCGCGTGAACGCAAGGACACGGTGGCTGAAATTTCCGCCTTGGGGCGCGGGCTTTCGATCTTCGAAGACGATGCCACCCTGCGCTACAACCGTGCCTTGGCCTACGAGCGCAACGATCAGGTCGATGCCGCCGTGGCTGACCTGCGCGTACTGTTGGCGGCCGAGCCGGAGGAGCCCGACTGGCTCAATGCGCTCGGCTACACCTTGGTCGATCGGACCGAGCAACGCGAGGAAGGGCTGGCATTGATCGAGAAGGCGCTGGCGCTCAAGCCAGACTCGGCGGCCATTCAGGACAGCATGGGCTGGGCCTTGCATCGGCTGGGCCGCGATGCCGAAGCCTTGCCTTATCTCAAGCGCGCGTTCGAACAACAACGCGATGCGGAAGTGGCTGCACATCTGGCGCGGGTTCTGGCGGCTTTGAATCAACTGGATGAAGCACGCTCGATCCTGCGGCTGGCGCGTGAACTGGATCCCGACAGCCCGGCGTTGCGGCGGGTGCTGGAAGAATTGCCGGCGCAGGTGCGTGAGCCATGATCTTGCGGCGTGTGCTGTTGGTGCTTGCGCTGGGTCTGTTGTCTGCTTGCGCCACGGCACCGCGTCGTGCCGACAACGTGCAAGGCGAACTGAAGGCGCAAGCCGATCGTGAGAAGTCGCTCGCGCAACGGCCACACTGGCGCCTGACCGGGCGCATTGCGGTATCGGATGGACGCGACAACGGCAGTGGGCGCATCGTCTGGCAACAGGATGGCGACGCCTTCGTCATCAGCCTCAATGCGCCCGTGACGCGCCGCAGTTGGCGCTTGAGCGGCGGCCCCGGTCATGCGCGCCTGGAAGGCCTGGACGGCGGGCCTTTCGAGGGCGCCGACGCCAGTAGTCTGCTGCGCGAGCGTCTGGGTTGGAACGTGCCCCTGGAGGATCTGGCGGCCTGGGTTCGTGGCATGCGCGCGTCCCGCGCCCCGAGCGACATCGCATTCGACGACAAGGGTTTGCCGGCGTCGATCCTGCAATATGGCTGGACCATCGAGTACCGACAGTTTGGCGTGGCGGGTGGACTGACCTTGCCGCTCAAGGTGTTTGCCGAACGCGGGCCGCAGCGCATTCGTCTGGTCGTGGACGAATGGGCGATTGAGCCTGCGCCCTGACACGATCATGTACGACGTCTTGCCGCCTCCCAGCGCCGATGGCTGGAGTCACTGGCCGGCGCCGGCCAAACTCAATCTGTTTCTACGCATCCTCGGCCGGCGAGAGGATGGCTATCACCGCCTGCAGACCGTGTTCCAGTTGCTCGACTGGGGCGACTGGCTGCACCTGCGCGTGCGACAGGATGGGGCGATCCTGCGGCATCGTGGCGGCGCCGGGGTACCGGCCGAGGCTGACTTGGCGGTGCGTGCTGCCAAGGCGCTGCAAGCGGCAACTCTCTGTGCGCTCGGTGTTGAGATCGACATCGACAAACACATTCCGCAAGGCGGCGGTTTCGGCGGTGGCAGTTCCGATGCAGCCAGCGTGCTGGTTGGCCTGAACCACCTATGGGGCCTGAATTTGGACGAAGACGTCTTGGCATCCATCGGTTTGTCGCTCGGCGCCGATGTGCCCGTGTTCGTTCGCGGCCGAAGTGCCTTTGCCGAAGGCGTGGGTGAACGACTCGCGCCCTTGGCCTTGTCGCCGCGCTGGTACGTGTTGGTCGATCCCGGCGTGGGCGTACCCACGGCTGAACTGTTTGCGGCGCCGGATTTGACGCGCGATGCGCCGCCCGCGACAATAGCCGACTTCCTTTCCGGGTCCGTGAGCGGCAATGCGTTCGAACCGGTGCTGCGTGCGCGCTGCCCCGAAGTCAGAACCGCAATGGAGTGGCTGGCAGGCTTTGGCAGGCCGCAACTCACCGGAACGGGATCGGGCGTGTTTTTGGCATTTGAAGCCCAGGCCGACGCGGAAGCCGTATGTACTCAGCTTCCTCGGCATTGGCGTGGTTGGGTGGTGCAAGGGCGTGATGAGTCGGCCCTGCATCGCGCACTGCGACTGAATGGCGCGGGTGCAGGCACGGCCGAAAAATGAATCGAAGGCCTTCGATGCGAAGGTCGGATTGAACATGTTGGGGCGTCGCCAAGTGGTAAGGCACCGGGTTTTGATCCCGGCATTCGCAGGTTCGAATCCTGCCGCCCCAGCCAGATATGAAAAATGGATGTGGGCAAGGTGGCAGGATGAGAACCGCAGGTTCGACCTGATCCGCTTGGAGCGGATCGGAACAGCGGCATAGCCGCTGGCCCGAAGGGCGAAGGGTATGGATGCCCGGAGTCATCCTGCCGCCCCAGCCAGATATGGAAAATGGATGTGGGCAAGGTGGCAGGATGAGAACCGCAGGTTCGACCTGACCGCCTGGAGCGGATCGGAACAGCGACGCAGTCGCTGGCCCGAAGGGCGAAGGGTAGGAGGCCCGGAGTCATCCTGCCATCCCAGCCATTCGTGACCTTGATGGTCACGGTCTTGGCGTCTGGACAAGCGGTCTATGCCGCGTGCCCGGTGATGATTATCAGGGCTGCCATCGCAGCCGTTTTCGACCAGGTGCAACGTGACCCGTGACAATCTGCTGATTTTCTCCGGTAATGCCAATCGCCCCCTCGCATTGGATGTGTGCCGTGATCTCGGCGTGCGCCTTGGCAAGGCCCAAGTCGGCAAGTTCTCCGATGGCGAGGTCCAGGTCGAGATCGAAGAAACGGTTCGACGCGAGGAAGTGTTCGTCATCCAGTCCACCTGCGCGCCCTCGGCCGAGAACCTGATGGAACTGCTGGTGCTGATCGACGCGCTCAAGCGCGCCAGTGCGGCGAGCGTGACGGCGGTAATGCCGTACTTTGGCTATGCCCGGCAGGATCGTCGCCCACGCTCGGCGCGTGTGCCGATCACCGCCAAGGTGGCCGCCAAGATGTTTGCCGCAGTCGGTACCGATCGCGTGCTCACCGTGGACCTGCATGCCGAGCAGATTCAGGGGTTCTTCGATTCGCCGGTGGACAATGTGTATGCCTCGCCACTGTTGCTGGCTGACATCTGGCGCAACCATGGCACTCGAAACCTGATCGTGGTCAGCCCGGACGTCGGCGGCGTGGTGCGCGCGCGCGCCATTGCCAAGCGTTTGGATGACGCAGACCTTGCCATCATCGACAAACGTCGTCCACGCGCCAACGTGGCGACGGTGATGAACATCATCGGCGATGTGCGCGACAAGACTTGCGTGCTGGTCGATGACATCGTGGATACCGCCGGCACCCTGTGTGCGGCGGCAGCGGCGCTCAAACAGAACGGCGCGCGCAAGGTGCTGGCCTACTGCACCCACGCGGTACTGTCCGGGCCTGCGATCAGCAATCTGGAAGCCTCCGAGCTTGACCAGTTGGTGGTGACCGACACCATCCCACTGACGCCTCAGGCGCGAGCGTGCGGTCGCATCCGGCAACTCAGCGTTTCGGAAATGCTGGCGGAAACCATTCGCCGCATCGCCTTCGGCGAGTCGGTCAGTTCCTTGTACGTGGATTGATCGAGCGCGTCGCGCGTGGTTGCACGCTGACAGCGTCAGTTTCAGTTTCACCCGCTCATCTGGTCGCGGATGAGCGTTTTCCCCGCCGCGAGGCGGATCAACCCAAGCAACAGGAAGCAATACCATGGCACATGAACTCAACGTTGAACGCCGCGAAGGTGCAGGGAAGGGTGCGAGCCGCCGCCTGCGTCACACCGGCAAGATCCCGGCCATCGTTTACGGTGGTGGTCTGGAGCCCGTGGCAATCCAGCTGGTCCACGAAGACATCTGGCTGGCACAGCAGAACGAGTGGTTCTACTCCTCGATTCTGGACTTGAACCTGGGTGGCGATATCCAGCAAGTCCTGCTGCGTGACATGCAGCGTCACCCGGCGCGTCCGCGCGTCCTGCACTTGGACTTCCAGCGCGTGATGGCGAATGAAGTCCTGCGGCTGTCGGTGCCTTTGCGCTTCGTCAATCAGGAAACCTCGCCGGCTGGTAAAACTTCCGGTGTGGTGATCATGCACGAGCTGACGGAAGTGGAAATCGAATGCTTGCCGGCTGATCTGCCGAGCAACATCGAAGTGGATCTGGCTGCGCTCAAGGAAGGCGATGTGGTGCATCTGTCGGCCCTGATCTTGCCCAAGGGCGTGTCGATTCCGTCGCTGAAGTTGGGTGCCGATCACGACGTGGCCGTGGTGATTGCGCGCCAGCTCGCGGCCGAAGCCGAAGTCGACACCGCGGCTCCGGCCGCAGCCGAAGTGCCGGCCACCAAGGCCAAGGCACCGGAAGCTGCCAAGGCTCCGCCGAAGAAGTAATCGCGTCACACCCGGCTCGGCCATTGGCCGGGCCGGGTGTTTGCGTGGCACTCATGGCGGCCTTGCGTTTGATCGTTGGTCTCGGCAACCCCGGGGCCCAGTACGAGCGAAGTCGGCACAACGCCGGGTTCTGGTTCGTCGATGCCTTGGCAGCGTCGCGACAGGGGCAGTGGCGGAGCGAAGCCAAGCTGTTTGGTGAAGCGCTCAAATTGGGTGATGGCGCTCAGGCCTTGTGGCTATTGAAGCCTTCAACGTTCATGAATCGCAGTGCACAGTCGGTGTCTGCGGTCCTGCGCTTTTTCAAGATCGAGCCCGAGCAGATGCTGGTCGCGCACGATGATCTCGATCTGTCACCTGGAACCGCGCGGCTCAAGTTCGACGGTGGGCATGGCGGCCAGAACGGCTTGCGCGATATCCAGGCGCAATTGGGGCATGGTCGCTATCACCGCTTGCGTGTGGGTATCGGTCATCCTGGCCACAAGGATGCGGTCACCGCGTGGGTGCTGGGCAGGCCGAGCAAGGACGATGAAATCTCGATCCTGCGTTCGATCGATGACGCCTTGGCGGTTGTTCCGCTGGCCATCGCGGGCGATTTCAACGCAGCCATGAAGCAGTTGCATACGCGCCGAGATTAGGGAGTAGGGAATAGGGAATGGGGAATCGCGGCGAACGCTGTTGGATTCCCCATTCCCGATTCTCCATTCACGGACTGCAACCATGGGCATCCAATGCGGCATCGTCGGGCTTCCGAACGTCGGCAAGTCTACGCTCTTCAATGCGCTCACCCGCGCCGGCATCGCTGCGGCCAATTTTCCGTTCTGCACCATCGACCCGAATGTTGGCGTGGTGCCAGTGCCGGACCCGCGCCTTGATGCCCTGTCGGCGATCGTCAAACCGCAGAAGATCATCCCAACCGCAGTCGAGTTCGTCGATATCGCGGGTCTGGTGGCCGGAGCCAGCAAGGGCGAAGGCTTGGGCAACAAGTTTCTGGCCAATATCCGCGAGACCGATGCCATCGCGCATGTAGTGCGTTGCTTCGAACATCCCGATGTGATCCATGTGGCCAACAAGGTTGATCCGATTGCTGACATCGACACCATCGATACCGAGCTGGCGCTGGCCGATCTCGAATCGGTCGAAAAGGCGCTCAACCGCTATGAGCGCGCTTCCAAGGCGGGCGACAAGGACGCCATCGTGCGCCGCGACCTGCTGCAGCGTGTGCGCGCCCATCTGGATCAAGGACACCCCGCACGCTCGATGGGCTTGGCCGACGACGAAAAACTGTTGTTGCGCGAACTCTTCCTGCTGACACTCAAGCCGGTGATGTATATCGCCAACGTGCGCGAGGATGGCTTCAGTGACAACCCGCACTTGGACGCCGTACGCGCCCGTGCCGCGAAGGAAGGTGCGCAGGTCGTGCCGGTGTGTGCCGCAATCGAAGAGGAGCTGTCGCAGCTGGATGAGGCCGATCGCGACATTTTTCTGGCGGACATGGGCTTGGACGAGCCAGGCCTCAATCGCGTGATCCGTGCAGCCTATGCCTTGCTGGGCCTGCAAACCTACTTCACGGCCGGGGTCAAGGAAGTGCGCGCTTGGACGGTGAAGAAAGGCGCCACCGCCCCACAGGCGGCAGGCGTGATCCATACCGACTTCGAGAAAGGCTTCATCCGCGCCGAAACCATCGGTTTTGACGACTTCATCAAGTACAAGGGCGAGGCTGGCGCGCGCGAAGTGGGTCGCCTGCGACTGGAAGGCAAGGAATACTTGGTGCAGGAAGGCGATGTGCTGCACTTCCGATTCAACGTCTGACTTATCCGCCTGAACCTCACTGAACCATGGTGAACAACCAACAAGCCGCAGCCCATGATTTTCCTAGGCTGCACAATGGATTGAGGGATGCCATGTTGCTCATGGTGGTTCAGTAGAGTTCATGGAATTCCAGAAAAACATGGGGTAGGATTCGGGGTATGTGATGTTATGAGTGGGGGTATCCCGCTCGTTAGCAGGATACCCAGATGCCCAAAGACCTTCTCTCTGACGCCAAGATCAGGACAGCCAAGCCCGCAGCCAACCGATACAAACTCGGCGATGGCGGCGGGCTTTTTCTCTCCGTCGAAAAGACGGGTAGCAAGCTCTGGCGCTGGAAGTTCCGACTCGACGGGAAAGAGAACCTTTTTGCCATTGGCTCCTACCCCGAAGTAAGCCTTGCTGAAGCCAGAGCGGCCCGAGATGCAGCCCGCGAACTCGTCAAGCAAGGAATCAATCCCTCTCAGCACCGGAAAGATGAACGGCAGCGGAACATCAAAGCCGCAGCAGCGCGAAAGCATGCAGAGGCACTGGCTCAGGAGTTGTCCTTCGCCAAGGTGTCAGCAGCCTATCTGGCCAAGGTGAAGCCCGACTACACCCCCGGCTCCTATCGGTCGAAGGAATCACGGATCAGAAAGTACCTGTCCCCCAAGCTCGACACGCTCCCGATCACCGAGATCGGTCCCAAGGAAATCCGCCCGATCTTAGAAGCGTGCGAAGACCACGGGGCGTGGGCAGGCATCCACGTCAAAGGCGACCTATCGGCTATTTTCCAGCATGCGGTTATCCGCGGATTGGTCGATTCCAACCCGATTCCGGGACTTCGCGGCCTGCTGAAAATTCCGGTCAGCAAAAGCAAAGCCGTACTGACCGCTGATCAAATCCGCGCCTTCTACCGCGCTCTTCGCGCCTATCGCGGCTATCCCGAGACCGCTATATGCCTGCGCCTGATCGCATTCACAGCTTGCCGCCCCGGAGAAGCTGCAGATGCCGAGTGGAGCGAGTTCGACATCGAGGCAAAGCTATGGCGGCGGCCTGCGGCGAAGATGAAAGCACGCCGCGACCACGTGTCACCGCTGTCAGAGCAGGCTTTGGAACTACTGGAAACCCTACGACCAATCACAGGAGCAGGTCAGTATCTTTTCCCTCACCGAAGCGGAGAAGGGTTCACGACGCCGAATCGGCTCACGTACGCCATGCGCGACATGAAGCTTGGAGAACGCACAACACCTCACTGCTGGCGCACCACTTTCTCGACGTGGGCCAACGAGCAGGGGTTCAGGCCGGATGCCATCGAACGCCAGCTCGCCCACGTCGAAAGCAACAAGGTCCGGGCCACTTACAACAAGGCCCTGCTGCTGAATGAGCGGCGCGAGATCATGCAGGCATGGGCCGATTATCTGAGTGCTGCTGATGGCATCAAGAGCGCAGACGATGACGGGAAATGACGATGCGCGGTTCCTTGAGGGCTTGCGCTATGGGCAGGCCCTATTGAACGAAGGCCGTAGCCGACTGCACAAAAGCGTACCAGGAGCGCTGGTTGCCGAAGTTCTTCGACATATCGAGAATTCGATGGCGGGAACTTCTCAGTATGAGTTGGAGCGAATGTTGCTCGGGAGCGACCACGCAGGTGCAGAATGGCGCGCTTACGTGGCTCACCGACATCGCAGCGTCACGGAGAAAAGGCTGTGGCGAACATGGTACGGAAGACATGGAAAGAAAGACACCATCCCTCTAAGACCGGTAGAAGATGCTTTCGGCATTCAGACTCCGCCGCTACCACCGACGGAAGCCGCGCCAGCAATGCCGCCTCCATCCGAGCCAAATCGACCGTTGATGAAGGCGCTGCCCCATGATGGCCGAGCCATGAGCTTTGGATTATTGCGGGAAATAGTAAAGCGCTGGTCTGCGATACTCATTCAAAAGACGCTTGAAGACGCAGCAAGAATCAATGACGAGCAGAATCGTGGCCGACAACTAGTCAGGGCCTTGCTAAGACATGAAATGGTCTTGATGCCGCTTTGGTCGCAGGTCAACGCGTGGGAGGCTTTCTGTGAGGTTTTGCCGTCTGGGAAGTGCTTTGCCTTGCTCGATGCAGCCAAACAGAGCTTCTTCTCTGCACTGGAAGCAATTGAGCAGCGTGAACATGCGAAGTTGATGGCTTCATACGCCACCCTGAGAAAGCGCTACCCAGAGCTGGAAATCAGCCTTGGGCAGGCGTAATTTTATACCAGCTTGGGGATCGGAGGCGGCGAAGGAAACAGCAGAATCCCGCCCGTAACCTGACTGATTCTCGCCTTGGGATAGACAGCCAAAACAGAAACAAGCGCCTTCAAAAACTTCGTCTTGAAGTTCTTCTTTCCATTGGCGTCGGCCGCATATTCCTGCCCGAACTGCTCACGCAAATTTGCCCAATTCAACCTCACGGGTCTGCCTCCTGATATTCTGTGCAGCCTTTCCGCGAGCATGACATAGATATCCATCGCTAGCGCGGAGCCTGACAGCGCGTGAAAAGCTCGAATGTCGATAGGGACGGCGTGCTGATCAGTTACCAGAGCGTCAAAGTATTCTGGCGATAGGATGATTTTTTTTGGCCATAACCTGTTTTGGCAGCCATCATTCGATGCCCACGCCTGAAACTCATTTATCGGTTTCGCATAGCGTGTAGTAGGAGTATTCCCCGCATTGAATCCCAGAGTCATCTTGCAGGCAGCCAGCGCAGTCATCTGCTTCTTGAACTCGGTGTAGCTGCCTCTTTTTCCCCCATTTGCTTGAACTCCAAGCATCTTGAGAAATGCCGACGCACTTTTCCCCACATCGATTTCCCTCGTTCGATGGCGAACTGCATAGGTATTCAAGTAGGCAAGTATGAGCCGGGGTTTTGCGCCATACGGAACCGGCTGCTGCACAAATTTTTCGCCATCCCACAGTTTCCCAGCCTCGATAAGGAGTGCCGCCCCTCCAGATCGCCGCTCAAATGAAGTGCCATCAACAGCACGGCGCGGCAAGCCAACTTGGCAGAGAACAGTGTGCATGAACACCGCGTTCTCAGACGTTGAGCCGAGAGCAATGTCGGCGGCAGAGTCAAGCAGCTTGCGGTCACGAATCGAGAGGACGCACTCCTTGCTGCATCCAGAAGGCACAATCCTCGCTACTTGACCACTGGGATTCGGATCAACAATCCGTCGTAGCTCTGCCAGCGCAAGACGAGCACTGTTGGAGGATGGGTTCGGCATACGGAAACAACTCAACCCCGAACGACAATCGAGCGGAGGCTGGTCTTCTCGCGCAGCCAAGTCGTGATCTCCGACTCAATCCACCCGACAGCCCGCTTCCCCAGTCGTACAGGGCGAGGAAAGTCCCCTTCCCGGATTAGAAAATAGATGCCTGATTTGGTAAGGCCGGTTCTCTTCTCAACCTGCGGCCTGCGAAGAATGGCAACCTCTTGCCCTTGCTGATCGTCCATCGTGCTCCCCACTGAACCTGAATAACCAATGAGGCGACAGTAGTGGCGGGAGACGAAAATCAGAGAGAACGAGTTTTGAAAAATACCTGCACGACAACGTGGCCGCGCAGTAAAGGTTGTGAGCAAGGAGCCAGATATGCCTGTGGATAACGCACTTATTCATGCCGATTCGGCACCCCTGTCGCGTGCTGAATCGGAACCCCTCCCCCAAAAAAACGTGCCGAATCGGAACCCTGTATCATGCTGAATCGGCACCTCCCAAAACCTGTAGTTCTTGCCTTTAAGATATTTCCTTTAAATGAGTAGCCTATAAAAGCCTTGCATTCTGTGGAAAAACCGGAATCTGGGACGCATCAACCACCTGCAGTCAGCGATTGGCAAGACGACTCCACCTCCACGCACTCACGGTGCTACACCATGTGGCCTGAGGAGACAACTATCTGGCATCGTAACGCTACGATGTTAGGGTGCAGGTTCCTGTCCAGCCGCCGGTGCCTCCAGCAGCACTGAAGGCTCCACCCCCAGCGCCTCGGCCAGCTTGAAGATGTTGAGTAAGGCGATGTTGCGTTGCCCACGCTCAACCCCCCCCAGATAGCTGCGCGCCAAGCCACTTTCCAGTGCCAGGCGTTCTTGCGACCACCCTCTGGTCTTTCTGATTTCTATCAGCTTCAGGCCGAAGCGTAGTCGGGGATCAAGGGCCATATTTCTCTCTTCTTAAAGAGAAATGACTCTA
>CAUJJS010000200.1 GCA_963205415.1 Pseudomonadota bacterium | reverse complement strand
GAGCGCAGCGAAGCGATCCAGCGTTTTGGCTCCGAACTTCTGGATGGCCACGGCCCTTCGGGCCTCGCCATGACGGTTGGGGGCAGGTTCATGGCCCGTGGGCATTTCCGGAACGGAAAAGGGATCTCGCAATGACGGTGTTTCGACTTGACCAGATATTCCTTGAATGCTGGCCTGAGACGGCTTGCGGCGCGATGCCCTACCATTGATGCACGCAGGCTTCCTCATCGTGCCTTTACCATTCCCGATTCCCGATTCCCGATTCCCGATTCCCGATTCCTGCCCCATGGACACCGTCTTCATCGAACAACTCGAAGTACCCGCCCTGATCGGCATCTACGACTGGGAGCGGCGTATCCGCCAGCCCCTGTGGTTTGATATCGAGATGCAGTTCGACAATCGGGTGCCGGCGGCGAGTGACAACATCGAGCAGACGCTCGACTACAAGGCCATCAGCAAGCGCGTGACGGCCTACGTGGAAGCCTCTGGCTTCGGCCTGGTGGAAACTTTGGCCGAGCGCGTTGCCGAGGTGATCCTGGCCGAGTTCCCGGTGCAACGAGTTCGTTTGAAATTGTCCAAGCCGGGCGCTGTGCGGGGTGCGCGCGCTGTGGGTGTGTGCATCATCCGCACACGGGAGGTGGTCGCATGATGCAGTGGATTGACTGGTTCAATACGACCATGGCGCCGCATCCACGCCTTTACGTGGCGCTGACGGTGTGTGCCCTGTGCTTGGTTGCGTGGTTGGCCAACTGGATCACCCAGCACATCTTGCTGGCGGTGCTGGGGCATTTGGTGAAGGCGACGCGTTCCAAATGGGACGACGCGATCCTGAAGCGCAAGGTGTTGTCGCGCTTGGCCAACGTGGTGCCTGCTCTGGTGTTGCTGGCAGGCATCGGACTGATTCCCGGCGTGCCAGCGTCGATTGTGGCGGTGGTGCGCCTGCTGGCACTGGCTTTCGTGGTCCTGACTATCGCGATGGCAGCCGGAAACCTGCTGAATGCGCTCAACGACATCTACGAAAGGTCGAGCGAAAACGCCAAGCGTCGCCCCATCAAAAGCTACTTGCAGTTGATCAAGATCGGCGTCTATCTGGTGGCTATGGTGCTGATCGTGTCCTTGTTGTTGGACAAATCGCCGCTGGCCCTGTTGACCGGCCTGGGAGCAATGACGGCCCTCCTGATGCTGGTGTTCAAGGACACCATCTTGTCCTTGGTGGCGGCCGTACAGTTGACCAGCAACGACATGTTGCGTGTTGATGACTGGATCGAGATGCCATCCCAGAACGCGGACGGCGATGTGATCGATATCAACCTGCACACCGTCAAGGTACAGAACTGGGACAAGACGATCAGCATGATCCCGACGTGGACCTTGATCAGTCAAAGTTTTCGGAACTGGCGCGGCATGACCGACGCAGGTGGCCGCCGAATCAAGCGATCGGTGTTGCTGGATCAAACCTCGGTCAAGTTTCTCGATGCCGATGAACAAGAAAAGCTGCGTCGCTTTACCTTGATCTCGGGCTATCTGGAGGCCAAGCGCGGCGAGTTGGACACCTACAACGCGCGTTTCGATGCCTCCGGAAGTGATCCGGTCAATCGTCGAAGGGTGACCAACCTCGGAACGTTCAGGGCTTACGTGACGGCCTATCTTCGTGCGCACCCCGCCGTGGCACAGGACATGACCTTGATGGTTCGGCAACTCGACCCGACACCTGAGGGCTTGCCCCTGCAGGTGTATTGCTTCTCCGCCGACGTCGGCTGGGTGCCGTTCGAAAACCTGGCCGGCGACATCTTCGATCACTTGTTGGCCGTGTTGCCGGAATTCGGTTTGCGGGTATTTCAGGCGCCTTCGGGCTTCGACTACCGCGCCGGTCTGACCTTGTCGGCCCAGCGTGCTGCCGTGGGTTTGTCCTCAAAGCGGGCCAGTTCAGTTGAGCCGTGACGATGCGTTTTTCTCACGACCGCAGACGTTGACGTGAGCTTGGCCTTGCTCAGCCTTGGCAGCAACATCGAGCCAGCGCGTTGGCTCGCCGCTGCGGCACAGGTGTTGCGCGACCGTTTCCCCACGGTGCGTTTCTCGCCGCTGTTCCGCTACCCGGCGGTCGGCTTTGAGGGGCCGGACTTCCTCAATGCGGCGGCAGCCTTGCAGACCGATCTGCCACCGCAGGCGTTGAGTGACTGGCTGCACGCGGTCGAAGATGCCCACGGCCGGCGGCGCGATGAGCCGCGTTTTTCCTCGCGCACCCTCGACATCGATCTGGTGTTCTACGACGCCATGATCGTTGAAGGTCCGGGCAATCTGCGCCTGCCGCGCCCGGAGCTCAAGCATGCTTTTGTGCTGGAACCCTTGGCCATGCTCGAACCGGACTTCATCGATCCGCGTTCGGGACAAACGCTGGCCGCACTGTGGCGGCAACATCGCGACTACGCAAACCCGGCGCCGCGTCTGGCGCAAGTGCTGTAAGCGCGTTCAGATCTCCAGCCAGCGCCCACCGTCCACGCGCAGGATTTCGCCCGTGGTGAACTGCGAGTGCTTGATCAGAAATACCGCAGCTTCGGCAATTTCTTCCGGCGTGCCACTGCGCTTGAGTGGCGTGCGTGCGATCAGTTCGTCCTTGGCCGCGAGCTTGCCGCCCGATTCTGGCCAAAGAATCGCGCCCGGCGCAATCGCGTTCACGCGCACGTCCGGTGCCAGTTCACTGGCCAGCGACAAGGTCAGCATGCTCAGCGCGGCTTTGGCCATGCAGTAGGCGGTGTGCTGCGCCAGCGGACGCTCGGCGTAGATGTCGGACAGATTCAGGATCGCGCCGCGCGCCTGACGTAAATGCGGTGCGGCCGCTTGGGCGAGAAAGAAAGGCGCCTTGGCATTGGTGTCCATCAAGGCATTCCACATCGTCAGGCTGGTTTCACCCACGGGGCTGGGGAAGAACGACGACGCATTGTTGACCAGTACATCCAGACGTCCGAAGCGCACCATGGTGCGCTCGACCAAGGAAGGCAAGCGCGCGGAATCGGTGAGGTCGGCGCGCAGCAGTGCCGTGCTGTTGCGGCGGCGACCTTCGAGCCGATCCTGCAGCATCGCAGCCTCGCTGGCGCTGTCGCGAAAGTGCAGGGCGAGGTCGTAACCTTCGGCGTGCAGGCGCGTGGCGATGACCGCGCCGATGCGACGGGCGGCTCCGGTGATGAGGGCGACGGGGCGCGGATTGCTCATGGTCGGACCGGGTATTGTCATGAAGTTCATGTCACCGCCAGACACAGCGTCCGGCGGCAATGGGGAGCATAGCGCTTACCATAGCGGGCTTGCCTGCCCGAGGAACACCCGTGTCACACGATCTGCCACTTCCCGACGAGCACGCGCGCGCCCACAGCGAGCGCTTGCGCGCGCTCATTGCCGACGTGATTCGCGCCGAAGGTGGCGCCATCCCATTCTCCCGATACATGGAACTGGCCTTGTATGCGCCAGGGCTGGGTTACTACAGCGCCGGTGCGCAGAAGTTCGGCCCGGCCGGTGACTTCGTGACCGCGCCGGAACTGGGCTCGCTGTTTGCCCAGAGCGTGGCCGAAGCGATCGCGCCGGTGGTGCGCCACGTCGATGATGCGCAGGTGCTGGAGCTGGGTGGCGGCAGCGGCGCCTTTGCCGAGGACCTGCTGGTGCATTTGGCGGTGCTGGATGCCGTGCCCAAGCGCTACGCCATCCTCGAACCGTCCGCCGATCTGCGGCAACGCCAATGCGAGCGCCTCCAGGCTCGTCTTCCTGCCGCCTTGCTGGAAGGCGTGTGCTGGCTCGATGGGCCGCAGGAAACGCGTTGGAATGGCGTGTTGGTGGCCAACGAAGTACTGGACGCTTTGCCCGTCACGCGCTTTGTGATGCATGAGGGCGAAGCACACGAAGCGTTCGTCATGCTCGATGCACAAGGTCGCTTTGCATGGGCGGATCGGCCCGCCGATGGCTTCCTCGCCGCCGCCGTGCGACATCTGCAAACACAACTGGCGACGCCCTTGCCCGATGGCTTGCGTTCGGAAGTGCTGGTGCAGCTGCCGTACTGGATTCAGGCGGTGGGTGGCTTGCTCCATCAAGGCGCGATGCTGTTCGTCGATTACGGCCATCCGCGTCGCGACTACTACGCGGCCACGCGCGCCAGCGGAACCTTGCGCGGCTTCTATCGGCATCGGATGGTGGAAGACCCTTTCCTCTGGCCGGGCTTGACCGACCTCACCGCCTCGGTCGATTTCACCGCCGTGGCCGAAGCCGGTGTGGCGGCCGGTTTCGAACTGGCGGGCTATTGCAGCCAAGCCGGATTCTTGTTCGGCAACGCGCTGGAAACGCACTTTGAAACCCAGCACGCCCTCTGCACGGACGAAGCGGCGCGCTATCGCCTGTCCCAGCAGGTCAAGCAACTCACCCTGCCGGGCATGATGGGCGAGGTATTTCAGGTCATGGGCTTTGCGCGCGGCGTGGACGTATCCCATGCCTTCACCCAAGGCGATTTGCGGTGGCGCTTGTGAGGCCGCAACTGCGTTGGCCGCGTGTGTGGCTGGCCGTGTGGGGCGTGGCCATCCTCGCCGTGATCGTGCTCTCCTTGGTGCCGCCACCGCCCATGCCGATGGAGCCCCCCAAGGATTTCGACAAACTGCTGCACTTTGCCGCCTATTTCGCGCTGGCCTTTTCCGCCGTGCAGATCTTCGAGCGTCGCGCATCATTGGTCTGGGTGACCGTTGGACTGATTGCACTCGGCTTTGGCCTCGAATGGGCGCAGGGCGCGCTTGCCCCGAACGTACGCATGGCCGATGGCTGGGATGGACTGGCCGATACCTTGGGCGTGGTGGCGGGCATGGCCCTGTATTTGACGCCGTGGCGAAATCTCTTGCTGCGACTGGAGCCGGCAAGCCGGTGAGCTTGCGTCAGCGCGAGCGTTTGCGTTGCGCCAGCACGCCATCGAGCGCGGCTTGCGCATCGAATCCGGCTTTGCGCAAGCGCGTGGCCACTTCCTTGGGAACATCTCGCCCACTGGTGAGACGATTGGGCGTGCCGGTGTAATGAAACATCAGCCCCGCCGGGCGAATCACCCGCGCCAGTTCGTCGTAAAACACCTGTGAGTACAGTTCGCCGGCGATGCCGAAACGTGGCGGGTCGTGCAGGATGGCATCGACGCTGGCATCGGTCACGGAGGCGATAACGGTGCTGATGTCCTCGTTCCGCAGGTTCAAGCGCCCGAGTGCGCCGGTGGCGCTGGCATCCGGCGACCACGGATTGAGCTCTCGCAACCACAAAACATCCGGGTTCTTCTCGAACGAGTCGATGCGTTCTGCGCCCGCGTCCAGACAGGCGGCGGCGTAATAACCCAGACCACCGCAGGTATCGAGAATGCGCTTGCCACGTGGGGCCACCAGCGCCGCCTTGGCGCGCGCGTCGTCGAAGGGGTTCACCCGCGCCGTGGGCAACATCTTGATACCGTCGATCTCGAAGGTGGGCGCGCCCCATTCGCTGGGCACCAGCTTCACCAGCGCGTTCGAATAGCGTTGAATCGGCTGCCAGTCGTCCTCCTGCCACGCATAGATGCTGCGATCCTTGAGCCCGTCGGGATAGGGCCAGTGGCGTCCGTGCCAGTGCCAAGCGTCGGCCTTGATTTGCACACTTGTGTGGCTGCGCTCCAGATCAAGCGAGCCCGTCCAGACATCGCGCCCGGCACGGCGCGCGGCACCGAGCGAATCGGCCACGGCACGGGTCAACAGGGGGCCAAGCTGGCGGGTCACGGTTCGGACTCTCGCAGTGCGGGAACGGGAAACGGGCGCAAGGATGACAGATCCACCGTGGCGACTCGACCACGGCCGGCACCCGCGCGGGTGCGGCTTGTCAGCGCAAGAGCCAAGGCGCCCAGCCCTTGAAAGCCCACACGCCCGCCCCCATCTCGGGGCCAGCCGCTTCTTTTGCGGTTTTCATTTCGACTAAAATTGGCACTCGCCCTTACCGAGTGCTGACAAAAGTCCAGGCACTCAATCCAATCAACCACCTAGCAAGAGGTTTGCCATGAAACTCACCCCCCTGCATGACCGCGTCATCATCAAGCGTCTGGAAGAAGAAAAGATCTCCGCCGGCGGCATCGTCATCCCCGACAGCGCCACCGAAAAGCCGATTCGCGGCCAGGTCGTGGCCGTGGGTGAAGG
>CAUJJS010000199.1 GCA_963205415.1 Pseudomonadota bacterium | reverse complement strand
AGCCGCCTGGGCCTGGTCCGCCGCCGAAGTGCTCGACGCCTTCGACGAAGTCGAACTCCTGCACGACGGCCAGCGCCTGCGCATCGACCGCCTGGTGCGCCGCCGCGCCGGCGCCCACGGCCCCGAGGCCTGGTGGGTGCTCGACTACAAAAGCGCCGCCCACCCCGAGCGCGATGCCGCACTGCAGGCGCAACTGGCCCGCTACCGCGCCGCCGTCGAGCGGCTGCACCCGGGGCAGGAAGTGCGGGTGGCGTTTTTGAGCGGGGAGGGGAGGGTGGTGGGGTGAGGGGTGATTGGTCAGTCGTGGAAATTCACCAAGGCCGATTTAGGGATACTTCGAAATTTGAGGGTTCCGTGTCGGAGTTGTCCCAATCGTCGCCATGGCAACGAGTGCCCCGTGTCGCAGGCGGCCGAACTGCTGGGCTTCTTGTCGCTCAGTGCTTTCTTCGCTGAATCCCCGGTCATTTCGGATACAACGTTTCCGATTGGCGCGTATATCGGCTGGGGGGCTCCCAGGCAGGTCGAATCCTCGCGGTCGTGTCGATCATGCCTCTGTCAAGGCTGACGCAAACGCTCCGACTCTTCCATCAGCATCGGGGCTGCGAGGCTCATCGAATGGAGACCCAGTACGCTGACAAACTGTAGGACAGCAGCAATTTCCTGAATGCTCGCGCCGAGGTCCAGTGCCTTGCGGACGTGACGGCGCACGCCGGACGCGTACATGTGTGTACATGACGCGTCGATGGCGATGGCGAGAAATTCCACCGTCTTTGGGTCCAGCACGCCAGAAGACATGGGCATCGTGGCCATTGCCATGAAACGCTCCATCCACCTCGGGTCGAGCTGATAAGCGGGCTCCCATGCAGGATTCCACTCGCCGCATTCGCGCAAACGATCGCAGACGGGAGTGTCGGCTTGCGCCTGCTGTGCAGTTTCAGTTGGGGCGTTCATTGCTTCAAGCGACGCGCAGCAACGGTGTCCCCACCTGGTTAGGTCGGCGGTTCGGGGGCCAGCCCATGCGCGCCAGCGTTTCATCTGCGTCGCGGTACCGCTCGCTCAGTTTGTAGATATCGCGCGCCTCGGGGCCGGTGGCTACGCCCCGGTACAACTCACGGGCGATCCGGACGGCCTTTTCCACCTGTTGTACCGAGGTGATCCTCTCACCCTTGCATCCCCACAGATTGTCTTCGATACCTACACGCACATGCAGCCCCATGGCGATGGCCATCGTGGTTAACGGCGTAACGTTGCGCATGAATCCCTCGATGGTGAGCACTGCTCCATCCGGGGCACGCCGTATGAATTCCATCATGTTGTATGGGTTCGGGCCGACGAGTCCGCCACCCATCGAGACCCAATTGAGCACCAGAGGTCCGGTGTAGATGCCGCGTCTCACGAGGCGCTCCACGGTTTCCATTTGCCCGACGTCGCCGAGCATGAAGTGCGGTTGAATCTTGTTCGCCTGCAGGCGCTTCAAGTGCTCGCAGACGAAGGCTGGGCCTGAGGGAATAGTCATCTCTCGATAGGCCTCCGCATAACTAGGGTTCGAGAGTGACGTGCCTGCCACATCATCAGGTGTCAGCAACTCGCAGATATTCATCTGGTTTGTGTTGATCGCGATCGTCACTTGGTCTGGAGCCGGATCGAGATCGGCGAGCATGTGCCGCGTGTCGTCGTCGAGCCAGCGCGCCCGGCTGCCAGCCTCTTCAGGTGCGAAGGAGATTGATCCACCGACTTGCAGGATCATCTCGGGAAGCGCATCGCGCAGCCGGCTCAAGAGTTCATTGAACTGGGAAACGCGCTTGGAGCCCCTGCCGTCTTCCTCGCGCACATGGACATGAAGGACAGTGGCACCGGCGTTCCAACAATCCACTGCCTTCTGAACCTGGGCGCGCATGGAAACTGGAATATCGTCCGAATCCGAAGGAAGAAATTCAGGTCCGTAGGGCGCGGCCTGGATAACGAGTTTGGGTTGGTTTTCGGGAAGAAGCGAATCGTCGAGGAAGTGCATGGAATTTCCTTTGATTAGGCTTAAGCGGGGGGCAGCGACGGACTGCTCATTGACCTTCTGGTTTGTAATTGATGGAACGCAACACTTCGCCAATGCGCTCGTAGTCCGATGAAAGACCGCGCGCGAGTTCATCCTGCGAGAGCGATCGGCCCACATTGAGTCCTAAGCGGTCGAATCGTTCACGCACGGACGGCTGAGCCAAAACCTTCAAGGTTTCGGCGCGTAGGCGGTCTTGGGCTGGCTGCGGGACATTTGCAGCCGACCAAAGCCCGATCCACGCCACTCCTGCGATTTCTGGCAGACCTTCCTCAGCGAAGGTTGGTACATCCTGTAGTGTATTCGAGCGCTGTGGAGAGCTCATTGCGTATGCCTTGACCTTGCCCGAGGTGATCATCGGGACAGCTGTGACTGGGAAGTCGAACATGATCGGCACATGACCGGCAATGACGTCCTGCAATGCGGGTGTGGAACCTTTGTAAGGAATGTGATTCAATGGAATCCCGGTCGCTTTGGAGAGTTGCAGGCCCATCACATGCGAAAGGGTGCCAGCGCTGTAGGACGCGAAGTCCGCGCCCTGTGGACGAGCACGTAGCCAGGCCAGCAGTTCGGTCAGATTGTTGGCGGGAATTGAGTTGCTGCCGATTAGTACGAGGCCGCCTTGAACGAGTTCAGCGATTGGCCGAAATTCCTTTGCAGGATCGAATGGCAGCTTGATTGAATATGGTATTTCGCTGACCAGAGCATTGATGGCAACCATGAAGGTGTAGCCATCCTTGGGTGATCGCAGCACCTCAGACATTCCGATGACACCGGATCCCCCAGGCTTCAGTTCTACGACGAAGGGTTGCCCTGTCGCCTGCCTTAGGCCTTTGGCAAGTACGCGTGCCACGGTATCGGCTGTCGCACCTGGTGTGCCGACAGCGATGAGCCTTACAGGCTTGTCCGGCCACGCGGCAAGTGCACCGACTGGACACCCGAAAACCACGATTGCCAAGGCAGTGGCGAAAAAAGCAAACAGTATGCTGAATCTTCTTTGCATATTTCACTCCATGAATTTGTTCGATTGTTGAGTCGGTGATTCAGAGATTGATTTCTAATATGGGACAACAACTTTCGATTTTGTGACAAACCTCCACTGCCCATGACTTACTACATTCGAAGCGCATCGCTCAACGGCTATCTCGCGACAGCCTCGGAGTTCGGTATTGACGCGAATGCGGCACTGCGATCGGTGGGATTGAGTCGGAGGGTATTGCTCGACCCGGATGCGTGCATTCAGGTCGCTGCCTTTGCGCGGCTGCTGGAGAATTCCGCTCGACTGGCAGGTGCGGATGACTTCGGACTGCGCATGGCCGAGACGCGGCAGCTTTCCAATCTGGGGCCCTTGGCACTGGTGGCGGCTCATGAGTCGACGTTGCGCCAGGCACTCAAAGTTATTTTCCGTTATCTCCTACTGCACAACGAGTCCTTGTTCCTTCGCATGGACGAAGCGAACGGACGAGTCACCATCATCCAGAGTATTGCTTGCGATTGGCGCTGGCCTTCTCGCCAGCTTGTAGAACTCTGTGTGGGTGCGCTGCATCGCATGATCAGTTCCATGTTGGGGGATGCGTGGCAACCGCTGGTTGCCAGCTTTATGCATTCAGCGCCCGCGAGGCTCACTGTTTACAGGCGCCTCTTCTCGGGTGCACGGATCGTTTTCGGATCCGATTTCGATGGCTTGGTGTGCCAAGCGAGTGAGTTGGAAAAGTCGCTCCCCGCAGGCGACCCTGTACTGGCGGGCTATGCCCGGGAGTTTCTAGAGCGCTTAGGCAATGGAGCCATCGAAACACACGCAGATGAAAAGGTCTGTCATCTTGTACGTACGCTTCTTCCCTTTGGCCGATGCACAGCAGACTGCATCGCAGGTCACTTGGGCATAGACCGCCGAACTCTGCATCGGCAGTTGGTACGTGTGGGTACGAACTTCAGTGAACTTGTTGCGCAAGTTCGCAGAGAAGATGTTGAGCGTTACCTTCTCGACGGTTCTCGGCCGTTGCATGAGGTAGCACGCCTCCTCGGCTTTGGCGGACCAAGCGCCTTTTCTGAGTGGTTTCGCTCGCACTATGGTTGTTCCGCCACCCAATGGCGCGCTCGAACGCAGCTGAATCGCATCGGCTAAGAATTTATCCGTAAATTAAACTCCATGCCTGAGCCGACCTTGCCTCGGCGCAGGAGCGACAAATGGCCAAGGCGCACGCCTACTCATGGGAAGTGACGGACGAATTCTGGGCCCAGGTACGCGCTGTGGACACGCGCAGCGGTGTCCCAGCTCATCGAGCAGCGCTTTGGCATCAAGCTGCCGGTGCGCACGATGGGGTTGTACCTCGCGCGCTGGGGCTTTACCCCACAAAAGCCGATGAAGAAGGCCTACGAGCAGTCGCCCAGTGCAGTCAAGAAATGGCTCGATGAAGACTATCCGGTCATCGCGGCGCGGGCCAAGGCCGAGGGCGCGGAGATTCACTGGGGCGACGAGAGTGGCCTGCGCAGCGATGACGTGCGCGGCCGTGGCTCCGCCCCCAAGGGGAAAACACCGGTGATTCGAGTCAACAACAAACGCCACGGCCTGTCGGTGATCTCCACCGTGACAAACAAGGGCCAGATGCGCTGGCGCATCTTCGATGGCGCGCTCAACGCCAGCATCCTGATCGAGTTTCTGCGTCGGCTGATCAAGGGCGCCACGAAGAAGTTGTTCCTGATCCTGGACAACCTGCGGGTGCACCACGCCAAGCCGGTCAAGGCATGGTTGTGCTGATCGACCAGTTCGAGCGTACCAAGCCGAGTTCGCATCGGGTCTATTCAATGGCATACTAGCCAAGCAGTATCTTCTGACGCTAGCTTTTGCTCGGCGTCAACGATGCAACAATTGACACTACGCGTGGCCGCAGAAGCGCCGAAGGAGTCGGCTCGGATGCCGGGACCGATACAGACTGTGCAGAACCCGAAACGCCGTGGGACGACGAAGGCGGAACAACGCCAGACCAGCATGGACTTGCTGTTGACCTCGGCACGGCGCTTGTTTGTCTCTCAGGGATACCGGTCGACCAACCTCGAGCAGATTTCTGGTGAAGCCAAGCTCACGAAGGGGGCGGTCTATTTCTACTTCCGTAGCAAGGAGACCGTCCTGCTGGAACTGCTCAAGCAGGTGCAGGACATCGTCGTCGACCAGGCGATCGCGTGCGTCGAGGTAGCCGGGCCGACCTTCACCGATAAGCTTGTTGCCTATGCCCACTATCAGGCCAACTTGGGCATCACGCATCGGGACGAGGTACTGTTGTTGATCCTGATGTCCTTGGAGTTCAAGGAACGCGACGGCGAGGTCCAAGACTTCATCACGAAACTCTACAGAAAGCAGCGTAGCTTCATCGAGACCCTGGTGCGCCAGGGACAGGAGGCAGGCGAGTTCCGCTCCGACGTTCAGGGTCGCGAATTGGCTGCCTCGGTGCTTGCGCTCCACGACGGGGTCTTCTTGGAGTGGTTCCGGCGCTCTGGTTCGCTCAAGGGGCCCGAACTGGTGCGTGCGATGCGCACGTTGTTCCTCTGCGGATTGTCGGTGCCGCATGAGCCCAAAATCTGATCGACACGAACCCACAGGCTAGGTCGGGTAATCCCTCATGTTCAAAAAAATACCATCCGGATAGTATTCTTCATCTCATTCCACTCCTTATCGCATGGAGCTCATCATGGAAGTACAGGCCCCGTCCCCCACGCTCGTCTACAAGCGAGACGACCCGAACATGCCCCAGGAGTTCAGGGACATGCTGGTCAAGCTGTTATTGGAAGAACACCTGGAGAACAACGGGAACGCTGAGTACCGGAAGATCTTGGCCAACATCGCCGACGCCGGCCTGCGCTATGCGCCGCACAGCCGGGCCATGGAGATCGAGGCCGAGATCGTCCGCCAAGAGGTCGCGCACGGAAAGATCTGTGCCGAAATCTTGGAGGGTCTGGGAGCCGATCCATACCAAGACAAGCCGATTAAGCAATACGCCTTCCACATCCCGCTGGAGGACTGGATAGATCTGGCCTGGTTCCACGCACTGATCGATCGCGTCGGACTGTACGTCGGGGTCGAGTGGGTCGGCAGCCCCTACGAGCCGCTCGCGGAAGCGGCGCCGCAACTCGAAACCGACGAAATCTTCCACACCAAGAGCGGCTTCCTGCACTTGCGAGAGATCTGCGGGACGCCTGAGGGCAAGGTCGCAGCGCAGGAGCGACTGGCGAAGTGGTGGCCTGCCGCGCTCGACATGTTTGGGCGCTCCGGATCGAAGAACTCGCCCGTCTATGTCAAGTGGGGCATCAAGCAGCACGGCAACGAGGAACTTCGGCAGAAGTACATCGCTGAGGCTGTGCCCGAGATCCATCGCCTGGGTCTGGAAGTGCCGGACAACTACGCCAACCGCCGGTTTCTCTGAGGACGACATCATGGCAGTCGAACTATCAATCCAAGACGGTATTGGCCTCGTCACACTGAACCGCCCGCCCGCCAACGCCTACGACACGGCGATGCTGACCGAACTGCGCGATGTCGTGCTGCGGATCGCGGACGATCCCGCGGTGCGCGTGGTGGTGCTGCGTAGCGCCAACCCGAAGTTTTTCTGCACTGGTGCCGACATCGGTGTTCTGCAGAACTCCAGCCGCGCGCAGTTCGCGAATTTCCTGATGATCGCCCAAGAAGCGGTCGATGCCATTGCCCGTACGCCGAAGATATTCATTGCTGCCATCGCCGGACACTGCATCGGAGGAGGGCTGGAGATCGCGCTCGGTTGCGATTTCCGCTGGGCTGCTACCGGCCGCTACAAGCTCGGGCTCGCGGAAGTGGGCCTGGGGCTGTCGCCAGGCATGGGTGGTACGCAGCGGTTGCCGCGTCTGATCCACAAGGGCAAGGCTCTGCACATGATGATCACCGGCGAGTCCATCGGGCCAGACGAGGCGCTGGCGATCGGCATCCTCGACCGCCTGTTCCCCGAGCCAGCGTTCGATTCGGAAGTGATGACGCAGGCGCTCAAGCTAGCGGCCGGCCCCACGATGGCGCAGGGGTATGTGAAGCTGTCGATGAACCACGGCTTAGAAGTCGGCTTGGCGCAGGGCCTGGCGATCGAGCGCGCACATCAGAATCAGCTTTTCGCTTCGGAAGACGCGGCCGAGGGCCTGCAGGCCTTTCTCGGCAAGCGCGCGCCGAGCTTCGTTGGTCGCTAGGAGTTGGACATGAGTTGTGAATTCCTGGACCTGACGCGCGATGGCTACGTTGCCTTACTGCGGTTGAACCGGCCCGACAACCTGAACGCGTGGAATCAGCAGATGCGCGATGAGCTACGCGACGCCGTCGCTTCGCTGGTAGCCGACGATACGCTGCGCGTGGCCGTCGTCACTGGCACCGGCCGCGCCTTTTCGGCCGGTGAGGACGTACGTGGCATGAAGGGACTGATCGACTTGGGAACGCGCGGCTTCCGCCGCGTCGTCCGCGACATCCACAACGTGTTCGACGAACTTGAGGCCATCGAGGTGCCGGTGATTGCGGCGATCAACGGCGTGGCCGCCGGCGGCGGGCTCGAGCTGGCGCTGTCGTGCGATTTCCGTTTTGCGGCCGATACTGCCAAGTTCGGTTTTCCTGAGAACAACGTCGGGCTGATACCCGGATCGGGTGGTTGTTCGCGCCTAGTTCGGCAGATCGGCCTGTCGCGGGCGAAACGTCTGGTTATGACGGGCGAAATGATCTCCGCCGCCCAAGCGCTGGCGATCGGGCTTGTCGACGAGGTCTATCCATCCGGGCAACTGATGGAGCAGGCGTGGCAGTTCGCACAGCGGCTCGCGGCGAAGGCGCCGCAAGCGCTGGGCATCGCCAAGGTCGTGCTGAACAATTGCGCCCGGGTCGACCCGGACACGGCGCGGCACTTCGAGCGGCTCGGGCAGAGTATTCTAAAGAAGACTGATGATCACGCCGAGGGCGCGCGGGCCTTCATCGAGAAGCGACCCCCGCAGTTCAAGGGGTTCTGAGCGATGGCCGATTGGCGGGCGGTACTGCCCGAATCCGATCTCACCGCCGACGGCATCCACGGTGCCGACGTCGGCGGCACGCGCGTGATCCTCATGCGGGTCACCTCCGGCGTGGTGGCCTACCGCGATGCCTGCCCGCACGAAGGTTTCCCGTTGAGTGAGGTCGGAGAGCGCGAGGGCGACCTACTGATCTGCAGCAAACACCTGTGGGAGTTTGAATGCTGCACCGGCCGGCACGTCAGCCGCTTGGAGCGTCCGCAGTGCAACCTGATCCATTACCCGACGCGCATTGAAGGCGGGATGATCGAAGTGGATGTGGGTGGCGCTGCCTCCACTTGAGCCTGTGGACGTGTGTCACCAGAGGATCGTTATCGTCGGCGCCGGCCAGGCCGGCGCCCGTTGCGCTGAAATATTGCGCGCAGGAGGCCACGACGGTCCTGTCGATCTCGTTGGTGACGAAGCGATGCTGCCGTACGAGCGCCCGCCACTGTCGAAATCCCTGCTGGCCGGCGCCAACACGCTCGAACAGGCTCTAGTGCTTGCGCCGGACTGGTATGACCGGCACGCGGTGCGCCTCCACCTGGGCAGACACGCTGTGTACGTGGACCGCTCACGAACCGAACTGGTACTCGACGATGGCCGCTCGCTTCACTACGACACGCTAGTCCTGGCGACTGGCGCCAAAGCGCGCCGACTGCGTGTGCCGGGTGCCGACTTGTCGGGCGTCCACTATCTGCGTACCGCAACGCAGTCGCTTGAGCTGCGGCAGCGTCTGCGCCCCGGCAAGCGCCTGGTGGTAATCGGTGGCGGCTTCATCGGCCTGGAGGTCGCTGCCACCGCCAGCACGATGGGCGTGCAGGTCTGTGTGGTCGAGGCGGCTGCGGCACCGATGGCCCGGGTCGTGCCACCCGAAGTCGGCCGGCTGTTCGCCGAACTGCACCGCCGGCACGGCGTAGCTGTGCACACGCACGCACAGGTCGACGCGATCCGATGCGAGGGTACCCACTTGGCCGTCCGGCTCCAGGACGGCCGCGGCTTGGACGCAGACAGCGTCGTCGTGGGGATCGGCGTGGTCGCGAACGATGCGCTTGCTGTTGCATCGGGTCTGCCGGTCGACGATGGCATCCTGGCTGATGCGTCAGGCAGGACTGAGGACCCGCGTATCTACGCGATCGGCGACTGCGCACGCTTCCTCCACCCTCTATTGGGGCGCGCGGTGCGCCTGGAAGCCTGGCAGCATGCCAACCAGCATGCTGAGGCTGCTGCCTGCAGCATCCTTGGGGCGGATGAAGCCGGTGCACATGTACCCTGGGCTTGGAGCGACCAGTACGACGCCAATCTCCAGGTCACCGGCGCACCCGACCAGTGGGATGCGCTGGTCTGGCGCGGTGTCCCGTCCGCGATGGCGGCTACGCTGTTCCAGTGGTTCGAAGGCCATGTGGTGGGAGCTGTCTCGATCAACCGCGCGAAGGATGCCAGGCTGGCCGCACGACTAATCGCGCGCCGGACCTCCGTCACGCCAGAGCAATTGGCAGACCCTGCCTTCTACCCGTGCTGAGACCTGGGGCTCAGACGCCGAGGTGCCGCGCTAGCGCCTCCGGCTGCGCGAGCAACTGGCGGGAGTCGCCGGCCAGCACCACTTGGCCCTTTTCGAGCACCAGCGCATGGTCGGTATGCCGCAGCACCGCATGCCAGTTGCGGTCCACGATCAGCGTGGTGATGCCAGACGCACGGATCTCGCCGATGATGCGCCAGATCTCGGCCACGATGAGCGGTGCCAGGCCCTCGGTGGCTTCGTCGAGCATCATCACTTGCGGGTTGGTCATCAGTGCACGGCCGATTGCCAGCATCTGCTGTTCGCCACCGGACAACTGCTGGCCACCGTGGCCCAGCCGCTCTGCCAGTCTCGGGAAGGTCGCGATGACGCGGTTGAAACTCCAGTCCTGCTGCCCGTCGGAGCCGGTGCGGGCGGCCATCAGTAGGTTCTCCCGCACCGACAGGTTCGGGAAGATGCCGCGCCCTTCGGGCACGTAACCGATGCCGTGGCGTGCCATCTTCTCCGGAGGGTGATTTGTAACCGGCCGCCCTTGCCAATGCACTTGGCCATCGCGCACGCGCAGATAGCCCATTAAGCTGCGGATCAGCGTCGTTTTGCCCATGCCGTTGCGCCCGAGCAGGCCTACCGCTTGGCCGGCCTCCAGGCTCAAGCCGACGCCGCGCAGAATGCGGCTGTCGCCGTAGCCTGCGTGGATGCCGGTGGCCTGTAGCAGCGGTGCACCCATCAGTGGTTCCCGAGGTATGCATGACGTACCTGCGCGCTGTCGCGGATGTGGTCCGGCGTGTCGCTGGCGATCACCTGCCCGTCAACCATCACCGTGATGCGATCGGCGACGCGGAATACCGCGTCCATGTCGTGCTCGACCAGCAGCACGGCATGGCGCGCCTTCAGTCCTTCGAGCAGCGCGAGCATGCGTTCGGATTCCTCGGCGCCCATGCCCGCCATCGGTTCGTCGAGCAGCAGCACCTGTGGCTCAGTCGCCAAGCACATCGCGATCTCGAGCTGGCGCCTGGCGCCGTGACTCAAGCTGCCGGCCGGTCGGTTGGCGGCGGCAGCCAGGCCCGTAGCGTCGAGCGCGGCGCGTGCGATCCGGTTTGCGTGCGGGCAGGACACCGCAGCTTCCCACAGCGCCCACGGACGCGGCCGTGCGGCCTGCGCGCTCAGGCGGCAGTTCTCGAACACGCTGAATTCCGGAAAGATCGTGGTGCGCTGGTAGCTGCGCCCGATACCGGCGCGGGCGCGCCTGGGCTGCGACCACCGGGTGATGTCCTCGCCGTGCAGAACGATGCGCCCGCTGGTGGTGGTGATCTCGCCGGACAGCATGTTGATCAGAGTGCTCTTGCCGGCGCCGTTGGTGCCGATCACGGCGTGGATCTCGTCGACGTGCCATTCCAGCGTCACGTCGTGCACGGCGGTCAACCCGCCGAAGCGGCGGGTCAAGTGTTCAGTCTGCAGGACCGCGCCGCTCATCGCCGCTGGCTCCACAAACGTTCGCCCAAGACGATGAAGCCCTTGGGCAGCCAGGCGACGAACACAATGATGCTTACCCCTAGGGTCAGCTGCCAATGATCAGCCATCGCTCCGACCAGCCCATGGCTGGAGAAGAACTCCTTGAGCAGCACGAACCCCGCAGCGCCGATCACCGCGCCGCGCAAGTGGCCGATGCCGCCGAGGATCAGCATCAGCAGCACCACGCCGCTCTCGTGCCAGCTCAGTAGCTCCGGGTTGACCGCCGCGTCCTTGGCGGCCATGAAGAAACCGGCGAGCCCGGCCAGCATGCCTGCGAGCACGAAGGCTGTCAGCTTGTAGCCGTAGGTGGCGAAACCCGCTGCACGCATGCGTTGTTCGTTGACGCGGATGCCCGCCAGCACCCGTCCGAAGCGCGCACGCAACAGCAGCGCCAGCAGGCCGTAGGTAACCGCCAGCGCGAGCAGCACCACGTAGTAGATGGCGCGCTTGTCGTCAAGCTCGACCGTCAAACCCGGCAACGACAGCACCGGCCGGGTATTCAGGAAGATGCCGTCGCTGCCGCCCCCGAGCTGCGTGTCATGGAATACGAAGTAGGCCATCTGCGCGAACGCCAGCGTCACCATGATGAAGTACAAGCCCTTCGTGCGCAGGCTCAGTGCGCCGACTACCAACGCGTAGCTTGCGGCGCTGAGCAATGCCAGTGGCAGCAGCACCCACACCGAGCCGGGATCGTGCTGGGGCGAGGCCAGTGCTGTGACATAGGCGCCGATGCCGAAGAAAGCCGCGTGGCCCAAGCTAACCAATCCGGTGGTGCCGACCAGCAGCTCCAAGCTTAGTGCGAAGATTGCGAATATCATGATTTTGACGATCAGGTCCTGCTGATACGGGGGCACCAGCCAGGGTAGCAGCGCCAGCACGACGGCGCAGGCCAGTGGCACGATGCAGGTTGGCACGGCGGTCTGCCCCGTCATCTCATGCTCCTCGCCGGCCTAGCAGGCCCTCGGGTCGCCAGATCAGAATGGTCGCCATCAGCAGGTACACGCCGATGCCGCTGTACTCGGTGAAGAACACCTTACCGAAAGTGTCGACGAGGCCGACCAGCAGCGATGCGATCAGTGCGCCAGTGATCGATCCGATGCCGCCGATCACCACAACGACGAAGCAGATGATCAGCACCGAGCCGCCCATGCCGGGGTAGACGCTTGCCATCGGCGCGGCGATCATGCCGGCGAGCGCAGCCAGCGCGACTCCGGCGGCGAATACGATGCGGTAGAGCATCCGGATGTCGACGCCGAGCCCGCGCACCATGTCGCGGTTGCTGGCGCCAGCGCGGATCATCATGCCCAGACGCGTGCAGTTGACTACGACGTACATCACGATCGCCAGCACGATGCACGCTGCTGATGCGAATAGGCGATACACTGGATAACTCATCAGCTCACCGAGCGGCACGCTGCCCGCGAGCCAGGTGGGCACCGGCATGCCGTGCACGTCGTTGCCCACCAGCAGCGAACGCAGTTCCTCGAATACCAAGATCAGCGCATAGGTCATCAGTACCTGCTGTAGATGATCGCGTTCATATAGGAAACTGAAGAACGCCCATTCGAGCAGGAAGCCCAGTGCCACGGCGAGCATGATGCCAGCCAGCAGCATCAGCATGAACCGGTCGGTGAAATATGGCGCTAGCACGAACGCCATGTAGGCGCCGATCATGTAGAAGCTGCCGTGTGCCAGGTTGATGACGCCCATGATGCCGAAGATCAGTGTTAGCCCTGAGGCGAGCAGGAACAACAGCAGCCCGTACTGGACGGCGTTCAGGCACTGTATGAGGAAGGTCGCGAAATCCATGGCGCAAGAGAAAGGAGCGACCGGTGCCGCCCGTCGAGTTGCGTGAAACGCGGGCGATGCTGCTACCGTCACATGCGGCAGCCGCGCCCCGGGTCCGCCAGCGCCTTTATAGCCACGCCCTTGACGACGTTTTGCCCGTTCTCGACCTCGCGCAGGTAGAAGTCCTGTACCGGGTTGTGCTGCGGCGACATCGTGAAGGTGCCGCGCGGACTGTCGATCGTCGCCTTGCGCATCGCCACGATCATGTCGTCGCGCCGGCTCGCGTTACCGCCGGTGGCCAACAGGCCGGCCGCGAGCAGCTGCGCAGCGTCGTAGCCCTGCATCGCGTAGACGTCGGGGTCGACCTTGTAGGCGGCGGCAAAGCCTTTGCGAAATGCGTTGTTGCGCGCGGTGTCGAGTACGTCGCCGTAGTGCAGGGCGGTGACCAGCCCCTGTGCTGATTCGCCCTGTGCTTGCAGTGTGCCGTCGGTGAGGAAGCCGTTGCCCATCAGTGGCACTGTCCGGCGCAGACCTGCGGCATCGTAGTCCTTCACGAACTTGACAGCGCCAGCGCCGGCAAAGAAAGCGAACACGAGGTCCGGTTTTTGCGCCGCAATCTCGGTCAGTAGTGCTTGGAACTCGACGTTTGGGAACGGCAGCGTGAGGTTTCTGTTTACCTTGCCGCCGCCCGCCTCGAAGCCGTTGGTGAAGCCTTTGACCATCTCGTTGCCGGCGGCGTAGTTCCAGGTGATCGTCATCGCGTTGCGATACGCTTTGCGGGCCGCAGCGACGCCGGTGGCATATCCGGTTTGCCAGTTGCTGAAGCTGGTGCGAAAGATGTTGGGAGCGCACATCGCGCCGGTGATAGCGTCCGCCCCGGCATTCGGCACGATCATCAGTGTGCCGCTTTCCCGAACGGCGCGCGCCATCGCCAGGCCGACGCCGGAATGCACCGGCCCGACGATGATGTCGACGTTGTCGCGCCGAATTAGCTTGTTGACGTTGTCGGTGGCCTTCGACGGATCACTCTCGTCGTCGACTTTGACGTACTGGATCTCGCGCCCGGCGAGCTTGCCGCCCTGCTCTTGGACGAACAGCTGGAAACCCCGCTCAGCCATCGTACTTGGGCTCGCGAACGTACCCGTGTAGGACATCATCAGGCCAACTTTGAGCGGGGCCTGCGCGGACACCGGCATCGGCAGCGACAAGGCGGCCACCGCCAGCGCGGCGGCTCGCGCCGCGAACGACGAAGTGGGCATGGAATGCGTCATGGTGTCTCCTTGTGTGAAGTCTGGTCAGTCGTTGGTAGTCGGTCCGGGTGGTCGCTCTCGGCGCGCAGGTCGACGGTATGACCGACGTTCCACAGTGCCCAGTGCAATTCCATGTCGGCGCTGCGCAGGATGGCTTCGAGTTGCGGGATGTCGCAGCCGTGCAGTGCTGCTGCCAGGTGCTCGCGGGCCTGCTCGATGTGTGCAATGCGTTCTTCAATCAACATGGCTGCCTCAACGATCAAGTGCGCGTCGAAGTTCTTTCGGCCGCTGGTCGACGATGCGTCGGGTCTTGAGGTCGAACCGCGGCAGTGAGCCGGGCTCGACAGGCACGACGTTCAGACGGACATGCAGTGCCTGGTGGATGCGCTCGCCAGCCTCGCGGGCGACTTGGGAGTGCCGGTCGCTTGGCAGGGACGGGTCGGGCTCGAATCGCACCGTCATGGTGTCGTTCCCGTCTTCGTGGGACAGCACGAGTTCATAGTGCATACTGACGCCAGGCACTTCGCTCAGGATGTTCTCTACGGCTGTCTGGTAGACATTAGTGCCCCGGACTGTGACCATAAAATCGGTGCGCCCGAGTACAGAGCCCTCGAACTTCGTCCAACTGCGTCCGCAGGGGCACGAAGAGCGTCGGCGGACGATGTCGTGCGTGCGGTAGTTCAGCAACGGCTGGGCTGTGTTTGCATAGCTGGTGACGATGTTTTCCCCGGTCGCGCCCTCATCTACTTCCTCCCGGGTCTGCGGGTCCATCGACCAGCTGAAGACGTTCATCTCGTTGACGTGAACGCCATTTCCGATCGGGCAACCGGGCGCCATCGCATCGATCTCCGCGATGCCCAACAGTTCGCCGGACTTGGCGCCCCAGGAGCTCTCGATGCGCTCGCGCATGCCGGGAAGGGCCGTGGGGCCTGGCTCGCCGGCGTGAAAGGTGAACTTGATCGGCCCGTTCGCGAGGTCGACGCCCATTTCCTGTGCCACTGCAGCCATGCGCAGCGCGAAAGTCGGCGTCGACAGCAGGACGGTCGGCCTCATCCGCATGATGGCCTGGATGTGGCCCTTGGTGTCCTGCCCTCCCCCGGAGATGATCCGACAGCCGAGTCGACGTGCACCCCAGTAGGCGCTCCAGAAACCTGCGAAGTTCCCCCAGTTGAAGGCGAAGTACATTGTGTCACTCGGGCGAATGCCTAATGCCCAGAAGCCGTAGACCCACGACTCGCCGTAGCGCACTGTGTCAGCCATCGAGTAGGGAATCGCCAGCGGAACCCCTGTCGTGCCCGAGGTTTCGGCATGGTGCGACACCAGATCGAGCGGCAGCGCCTGGGTGTCGCCATATGGCGGTCGCTCCTGTTGCAGCCCGATGAATTCACTCTTGTCCGTTAGCGGCACCTTGCGTTTGAAATCCTCGAGCGTGCGGATGTCCTCCGGCTTCAGGCCGCAAGCGTCGAACTTGCGCCGGTAGAACACTGTGTTCTCATATGCGTAGTGGACGAGCGCCTGCAGACGCTTCAGGTGCAGCGCGTCCAAGCGTTCCCTGGACATCGTCTCGGTCATTCGGTTCCAGAACGGGGATCCCGATGCTTCGGGACCGAGGGCCGAGAAATGCAAAGTGCTCATTCTGTGCTCCGTGATCGACGCCGCAGACCGGGTCGCTACCAGTTAGTTGAAGAGTCAAGATTAAACATACCATACGGATAGTATTTTAAAAATAAGAATCACTGTATCGGGAATGACCCTAGGGGCGTCTGCTGATATGTTGGTGACGTTGTCCAGGCGGTCGCAGCGGCTCGGACAGATGTGCGTTAGAAGGGTTGTAGCGGGTCTTCCCCTCAATCACGCAGTTTTGCCCGATCTTGAAAATCTTGGGGGTAACCCTTCCCCTTGGTCCGAGGATGCCGGCCCGTTTGGACGATGATGGGTTGTGGACGTGCTTACCCGCGGCAAGGCCGGCCAGCACCATTCCATGTAGTGGTATTGGCCATTGACGACTTCGTCATCCGCTACGCAAGCGAATCTTATGAGGGTTGACGGATGTCTCTTGGTTGAAAGTAGGCATCCATTCAATCACCGTCCACCTAGCCGAAACGAAAGAGCCAATTGCCCAGAGCCCGCAGTCACCTGCACATCCCCTCCCGTGCCCGCTCGAACGCTCGCCAGAATACCGCCTCCTGCGTCGTCGCAAAGTTGATGCGCATCAGCGTGCTGGGCCGGCGCTCGGCGTGGAACAGCGCGCCGGGGGCGAGCAGGTAGCCGTCGTCCAGCAGGCGCAGCGCCAGCTGCTCGGTGTCCACGCCGGTGTCCACCCAGCCGAACAGGCCGGCGGGCTCGGCCGCCAGGCGGCAGCCGGCCTGCTGCGCCAGCTTGGCGCTGCGGCTGCGGGCGGCGTCCAGGCGGGTGCGCACGCGCTCGGCGTGGCGGCGCAGCTGGCCCTGCTCGATGCACTGCGCCAGCGCGCGTTCCAGCAGGCTGGGGGTGGTCAGGGTGGAGAGCAGCTTGGTGTCCAGCAGCGGCTCCAGCAGCTCGGGCGGCGCGGCCAGGAAGCCGACTCGCCAGTTGGGCGCGAGGATCTTGGAGAAGCCGCCGACATAGATGGTGCGCGCCAGGCCGTCGAGCATGGCCAGGCGGGTGGCGTGCTCGGGGGCGAGGTGGCAGTAGCTGTCGTCCTCGGCGATCCAGAAGCCGTGCTGCTGCGCCAGTTGCAGCACGCGGTGGGCGTGGGCCGGCGAGAGGCGGGCGCCGGTGGGGTTGTGCAGCACGCTGACGCTGACGAACAGGCGCGGCGCCAGCGGGGTGCCGGCGTGCGCCTCGCAGTAGCGCGCCATCACCGCCAGGTCGGGCCCCTCGGGGCCGCGCGGCACGGGCAGGATGCGCATGCCCAGCGCCGACAGGCGGGCGAATTCCACGGCCCAGCCGGGCTCTTCGACCATCACCGCGTCGCCGGGCTTGAGCAGGGTGCGGCTGATGATGTCCAGCGCGTGCGTGGCGCCCATGGTGGTGACGATGTGCTCGGCGCGCGCGGCGATGCCCATGGCCCGCAGGCGCGCGGCCAGCACGCGGCGCAGCGCCGGGTCGCCCATGGGCTCGCCGTAGCGCACGCTGGACTCGCGCACGCTGGCCGTGCCCATGACCTTGCGCAGGCCGCCGATCACCGCGTCGGTGGCGATCCACTCGCTGGGCAGCACGCCCATGCCGGGCTGCGGCTTGCCGCTGATGGGCTGGAACATGCCGCGCATCAGCGTGGCGGCGCT
>CAUJJS010000198.1 GCA_963205415.1 Pseudomonadota bacterium | reverse complement strand
CGCAAGAGTCATGCTTGCCAAGGGAACGGGCCGTGCGCGCACCGATTGCTTGTTCACCGTCCTACGCCTTGGACAACACGACCTTGGCCGGCTTGCCCAGCCTTGCGGCAAATGTCACCAGCATGTCGAGGCTGAACTTCTCGACCTTACCGCGGGCAAGGTCGGAGACCCGACCCTGACTGACGCCCAGGACCTTCGAGGCCGCAACCTGGGTCATCTTGCGGGCCTTGATAGTCTGTTCCAGTTGGACCATCAGGTCGGCGCGGAGCGCGAGCACTTGTGCTTCGGCGTGGTCGAAGCCCAGATCGACAAAAACATTGCCGCTGGAATGTGTGATCTTGGTTTCGTCCTGGGCATGCTTGCGCACGGTGGGTACCTTTCGATTCATGGGATCAGTTTGTAGCGGGCCTTGCCTTTGTCGATGTCCTTGGCGGCAGTGCGTTGCGACTTTTTCTGGAAGGCATGCAATACATACACATCCGTCGTGCTTTCGACCACATAGAAGACCCTGTAGGCGCCATCCATGGTGCGAACGCGGATCTCGCGCGCGCCGGCCCCAATGTCCGGCATGGGTTTCCAGTTGCGCGGATCAACTCCCTGCTGGATCAATCGAAGATCCGTACCGGCCTCGCTGCGGGCATTCGCCGGAAATGCCCGCAGATCATCCAAGGATGTCCCTATCCAGTGGAGGTGCTTCATTCAGGCGAATTATACATGCACTTGCATAGAATGCAACGCAACGGACTCACGCCTGCATGTGCCCGGGCTGTCAGCCAGGATCCGGGTAATACCCCCGGTACCACGCCACGAACCTCCCAACCTCCACCGACACCACCGGCCAGTCGCGCGGTGCAGTTCCGACATGTCGGCCTCGGTATCGGGCACGTCGCCGGGCTGCAGCGGCAGCAGTTCCATCTTCGCCTTCCTGCCAAGGCGCTGTTCCAGCATCTCTATGCAGCGCAGCTGCACCGCGCTGGCGCGTCTTTGCGGATCAGCGCGCATCGCCAACCTCCGCCCGCAAATCCTCGATTTCATCGCGCAGCCGGCCGTACTCGCGCATCCTGCGGGCCAGGAAGTCGCGGGTGAGGCAGGCCTTGGCCTCGGTGCTGCTGGGCGTGAGCAGGTAGGCGTAGCTGAGCTTGTCCGGGTTGCGGCTGAAGTTGTCGGTCTGGCCCAGCGGGCTGTAGCGGGGAAGCATCAACGGGCGAATCCTGCCCATCCCGATGGCGTCAGTCATGGGTGAGCCAAGCCGCCAGAGTGGCCAATACCGGGATGCAGGCATGCAGGGAAACATGCTCGCCGTACACCATGTCACGCTGGAAGGTACGGAAGGCCTGGCCGTACCACGGGTCCTGTGCCAGTGCCTGGATCGCGGCGCGCGATACCGCAACCGGGTCGGCGGCATAGGCAGCGAACTGGCGGCCGCGTGCCTCGCGGTCGGCTCGCATCGCTGTGCGAAGCAGGGGCGCCACCGTCTCGGCATCGCACTGTCCGGCGAGCCAGTGCAGGTCGTAGCCGACAGTTCAATGCTCAATGATCAACTCACGGTCGCCGTAGCGCAGCTTGCGGGAGAAGCGTCCGTTGACCCGGATCACTGGATTGGCCGGAATCTGGGTGCTGTGGCCCTGGGCGAACTCGCGCTGCGCACGGCTGGGTTCCCAGTCCACGCCCAGCCGGTCCAGTGCCTGCTCGGCTACCGCTTGAAAGCCACCCGGATGGGCCAGCAGGACGCGGCCGGACAACTGCGAGGTGATGGCCTTGGCGTACACGCCCTTGCCCAGGCGGATCAGCTTGCGCTCGGCCACCAGTGCGCGCAGCGCACGGATCGCCTGATCCTCATCGCTCAGGGTGGTGAAGTCACGGGTCAGGAACACGTCGTGCCGCGAGCGGGCCAATCGGCGCTCGATGCGCTTGCGCAGTGGATCGACAATACCCATGGGTAGATCTTCCAAACGCGGAGAGTGGCTGCAAAAACCCGACACACGATAGAGCAAAAACCCGACAGTGTCCGTGCGCCCAGTTGGTGCTTCAGTACGCCGATGTAGGGCAGGCAGGTGTGGGAGCTATTGAGCCGGCCCTTGTTTTGTAGCAATGGAGCTTGCTCCATTGTCTGCCGAGCAAGCTCGGCAGCTACGCCAAGTTCGGACAATTTGAGGGCCGGATCAATAATAATGTAGCCGGCGCCGCCGGTAACGAGGATGTGCAGGCTCATTCCGACAGGCCTGCGGTCAAGTCAACGAGGTCCTGGGCGATGGCTTGCATGCGTCGCGATGGCGGTGTGGGGTCTTGGTGAGCCGCCTTCCCTCGGCATTGCGACTTTGCCGCGATCGTGAGCGTAGCGAAACGCCGGCTTCACAGGCGAGCTCGCGCTGGCTGGCCGGTGGGCATCGGCAAGGCGCTGAATCAGGGCGACGCTGAATTGGTTGGCGGCTTGAGGCATGAGGCTTGGTGTTCATGGGTTGAACGGGCGTGAACGGCAGTGCGTGGGGATGCCGCAAGGGCTGCCGCGGGGTCAGTCTATAACCCCAACTCGCTATGCGAGCCGAGCCGGACCAGCCGCAACGTCGCGGCATCCGGCTTCTGATAGATCAAGACAAGATCAGGACGGATATGGCAATCACGATGATCCTTCCAGTCTCCGGTCAAGGCATGATCCCGATGCTTTTCGGATAGTGGTTCATCTGATGCCAGGCGCGGGAGGATCGTGCGCAAGTCATCGTCGAGCCAGGCGCTGTGCCGGCCCTTCTTTTCCCGTCGATAGTCCTTCTTGAATCGGGTGGTCCACTCAATCGTCCGCATTGAGCTTTTCCAGCAGCTCGTCGACGGTGTTGGCATGCGGCAGATTGCCCCGGCGGGCCTCCCTCATCGCCGCGATGGTGACCTCGTTGGGCACCAGCGGCTCGAACGGCAGCGCCTTCTCGCGCGCAACGCGGGTCAACAGCAGACGGAAGGCATCCGACACCGTGAGCCCCATCGAAGCAAGGACGGCGGCGGCTTCATTTTTTGTGTGCTCGTTGATGCGAGCGCGGACGACGGTGTTCGTGGTCATGGTGGGCTCCCAAAGCGTGGGCTACATTGTAGCCCAAAGAAGGGGAGGGTAGAGTTCAAACCGTTCTGCGCTACGCCTTGAACAACACGATCTTGGCCGGCTTGCCCAGCCTTGCGGCAAATGTCACCAACATGTCGAGGCTGAACTTCTCGACCTTGCCGCGGGCAAGGTCGGAGACCCGACCTTGGCTGACGCCCAGGACCTTCGAGGCCGCAACCTGGGTCGTCTTGCGGGCCTTGATGGTCTGTTCCAGTTGGGCCATCGCTCACGCAGGCAAGGTCTGTGGTACATCGGTCAAAGGGAAGTCATCGCCCTTGAACAGCAACGGCTCGCCGCGTGAAACCGCCAGCGCATAGGCGAAACAATCGCCGAAATTCAGGCCTGCCGGATGCCTGCTCTTGCCATAGCGCTGGAACGCAGACCGAGCACTCTTCGCCTGCACCACCTCCACCGCCACCGCCACAATCTCGCAGCCGGCGCGGTCGAGCAGTCGCTCCAGGTCATGCATACCTGCCGCCCCATGCCGCACTTCCATGAATATGGACGCCTCCACGTACGACGCCGCAGACAACAGGCACACATCGGCCTGTTCGATGGCCGCAATGAAAGCCCGCTGTTCCGGCTCGCCACCCAGCGATGGCGATCACTGCCGAGGTATCAAGCACCATCAGTCCGGCAACCCCGAGTCGTCATACCCCAGGATCGCATCAGCAGTGCGCTGATCCAGCACCGGCAAGGCCGCACAGTGCTGGGCGATGGCCAGCAACTCATCGCCCAATTGCGGCCTGCCGCGCGCCCGGCGAACGCGCACCAAACGCTCCTGCAGCGCAGCAATGACGGCTTGAGTCTTGGTTTCGCCCGTCATCCTGGCCACCTCTGCCGCCAGTTGGTCGGCTTCCGCATTACGAATGTTCAAGGCCATGAAAATGTACACGCCTACGCAGTTGTGTAGATGCTAACGCGCGCGATGCTGCCAAGCGCCCGCCGCAATCATCATGTGTTGCGCCGGCGCGGCCAGCAAGCGGCAGCGGGCGCAGGCGGTGGCACCACAGGTCACGGTTCGGCGGGTTCATCTCAGGCCAGATTCCCCAATTCGCAGCCGAGGGCTGCCGCCAACTTCTTGAGACTGGACATGCTGCCTTCCTTGCGCCCTGTTTCGATGGCTGCGACCAGGGCACGGGATACGTCGGCAGCGGCGGCCAGTTGTTCTTGCGTCAGTCCGCGATGCTCACGCCACACCTTGACGGGGCTTTCGCCGTCGAGCCGGCGCAGGATGATGCTGGCGGGAAGCAGTTCATCCTCGCCGCGCTCGATCCGGGCCCTGGCGGCATCGTAGGCATGAACATCGGCCAGCATCCGCGCATCGCGCACCAGCTTGTTGAAGTCGCCTTCTGCCACCACCACGAACTTCTTGCCGTGGCGGACAATGGTTTCGGTGTGCATCAGTAAATGCCTCCTCGGGTATCCAGTTCCAGCGCAACCAAGACCAGCCGGTCATCTTGCACGTCGTAAATGACCCGCCAATCACCCACTCGCAGACGGTAACCATCACGCCCCTGCAGCTTAGAGACGTTGTTGTGCCTGGCGTACGGATCTGCCGCCACGTCGAACAGCTTCTTCATGATCTGCCGCTGCCTGGCCACCGGAAGCCCGGCCAGCCGTTTGTCGAACTGCCGGGTGGTCATCACGGTGTACACGGCAACATGTTACCGATAGTAACAATCAGAGGCAAGGGAAATCTGCCGAACAACTTCAACCGCGGCGCTGGCCTCGCTCGCCCCCCATCTGCGGCCCGATCGGCAAACTCAACACCTCAATCCGGTGCACACCGAGGTGATTTCGTGCAGACGCTCTGGGATCAGGCCGTGCCAAGCCAGTGCGTAATCCAACGATACGCACGAAGGGCCGTACAGGCGGTTGGCCACCAGCGGTAGGCACGGCGCACGACTGGGTTCACCGCGCACGTACAGCCCGCGCTTGATCGCCACCAGCACGCCCTGCCGCAACCATTCGGCAATCTTGTCGTTCGGACGGCGGTAGTCCTTCAACGACGGCAGCAGGGCACCATGGCTGAACGGAACGGCTCCAAACGAATCGAGCTGGGTGATGGGTACGTTCATTTGTGTGTGGATAATCGGATTTTATCCGATTATCCATGGAAATTTGTCATGTGGATTACAGACTGCCTCCTGCAGTCTGCCCTCCGGGCCATTCGCTGCGCGAATGTTCGCTTCGGCATCCATGCCTGCGCAGTGCCACGGACTTCGGGCTTCGCCATGGCGGTTGTGCTGGTCATCGCTGCACCAGTGAGCGTCCTCGCCCGATGGCGTAATAGGCCAAGCCGGCTTCTTCCACTTCATCGGGCTGATACAGGTTGCGACCGTCGAAGATCACGTGATCGCGCAGGGTGGTTTTGAGGGCCGCGAAGTTGGGGCTGCGGAATTGCTTCCACTCGGTGATGACCACCAGCGCATCGGCACCATCCAGTGCGTTTTGCGCGCTGTCACAGAGGACCAAGTCATTGCGTTCGCCGTAGATGCGGCGGGTTTCGTCCATGGCTTCGGGGTCAAATGCGCGGACGGTGGCACCGGCGTGCCAGAGCTGCTCCAGCAAGGTGCGGCTGGCGGCTTCACGCATGTCGTCGGTATTGGGTTTGAAGGCCAGGCCCCACAGGGCGATGACCTTGCCACGCAGGGTTTCGGCGTTGCCGTAGTGGCGCAGCATCAGTTCGAACAGGTGGCCTTTCTGCTTGGCGTTGACGGCTTCGACGGCGTCCAGCAGCAGCGGTGCAATGCCGTGGGTGTGGGCGGTGTGGGCGAGCGCCTTCACGTCCTTGGGGAAACAGGAGCCGCC